>JALOSD010000066.1 GCA_025458585.1 Burkholderiaceae bacterium
GCGACGAGTTTCGCTTCATCGGGCAGGTGCCGCTGCCCGGCTGCACCCTGGAAATCAGGCGTGCGCTCGAGTTCTGGCCTCTGCTGGGAGACTCTGCCAGCCCGGAGCAGGGTGGGACCTCGCGCCTCGTGGACGCCAGCACGGCGCGGTTGGAACTGCGCCTGCGGCCCGACGGGCAGGCTGACCCGGGCTGGCGCGACTGGCGCATCGTCGTCGAGGGTGTCACGCTGCCGATGCGGCACGAGCGTGACGCGGGCGGCGAACTCTCGGTATTCGGCTTGCGCTACCGCAGCTTCGTCCCGAGCCGGGGCCTGCACCCGGTGCTGGGCGCGCAGGCACCTGTGCGCATGCTCGTGAGCCACCCCGATCAAGCGGACGACCATCGGGTCACCCTGCACGAGTGGCAGCCCGCCGGCGAGGCTTATCCCGGACTGCCCAGGGACCTGGCCGACGCCGCGCAACGCCGCGCGGAACGCGTGACGACGGAGCGCGTGGTCAGCGACCCACGCGTCGGGACGCGGCCTGCCCCGGTCCAAGGGCTCACCCCGTATGCGCTCGACTTGCGCCACTTGGCGTGACGACCCGCTTTGATGCAGCTGCCGGCGCACGGGCTTGCGGTGCAACCGTCAGGATTGCGGGCGGCCATGCAAGGGGAGCTGATGTTCGTCGGCAGCGCTTGTCGGCCACGTGCGGGCGGTCTAAGCGGTCGTCCCGCAGACGGCTGGAGCGAACGGCTGGCGAGCAACTCGTGCTGTAGGTCGTGACGAGAACTCGAAGGCCAACGAATGCAGGTCGAACGGGATCTGCCCTCGATGCCGGCCAGGGTTCCGAGGCCGACACCGGCCCCACCACGCCAGCCGGCTCGGGCGGCGGCGGCAGCAAGGCGCGTTTCTTGCATTGGCGCCAAGACCTCTTTGTCAGCGGAGAAGCCCTCTTGAGCAACCTTCCTGCCGTCACCGCGCGGGACGCAATGCACCAAGCGGGGGAGGATGACCGCACGGGTCTAGGCAAAGATGCCCTGAAGCGGGCCTTCCTCGACAACCTGTTGTGCGTCCAAGGCAAGTTCCCGGCGCTGGCCAGCCGTACCGACTACCACCTGGCGCTGGCGCACGTGGTGCGCGACCGCATGCTGCAGCGCTGGATCAGCACGGCCGCGGCCTACACGCAGCAAGGCGCGCGCACCGTGGCCTACCTGTCGGCCGAGTTCCTGATGGGCCCGCACCTGGGCAACAACCTGATCAATCTTGGCATCATGCCGGCGGCCGAGCAGGCGCTGGCCGAGCTGGGGCTCGACCTGGGCGCCCTGCTGGCGGCCGAGGTCGAGCCCGGCCTCGGCAACGGCGGCCTGGGTCGCCTGGCCGCCTGCTACATCGACTCGATGGCCACGCTCGGGCTGCCGGCGCTCGGCTACGGCATCCGCTACGAGCACGGCATCTTCCAGCAGGAGATCCGCGACGGCTGGCAGGTCGAGAAGACCGACCGCTGGCTGCGCCACCTGAACCCCTGGGAGCTGATGCGGCCGGAGTGGACGGTGGAGGTCCCGCTCGGCGGCCACACCGAGCGCTATACCGACGCCGACGGCCGCGAGCGGGTGCGCTGGCTTCCCGACCGCACGGTCAACGGCATCCCCTACGACACGCCGATCCTCGGCTACAAGACGAACACCGCCAACACGCTGCGCCTGTGGCGGGCCGAGGCGCCCGAGGCCTTCGACCTGGACCGCTTCAACCGCGGCGACTACTTCGGAGCCGTCAACCGCAAGACGGTGCTGGAGAACATCACCAAGATCCTCTATCCGAACGACGAGACGCTGCAGGGCAAGCAGCTGCGGCTGGAGCAGCAGTACTTCTTCGTCTCGTGCTCGCTGCAGGACATGCTGCGCATCATGCGCACGCAACGCCTGCCGCTGACCTCGTTCCACGAGAAGTTCGCCGTCCAGCTCAACGACACGCATCCGGCGGTCGCGGTGGCCGAGCTGATGCGGCTTCTCGTCGACGAGCAGCGGCTCGAGTGGGACGAGGCCTGGGACATCACGCGCCGCACCTTCGGCTACACCAACCACACGCTGCTGCCGGAGGCGCTCGAGCGCTGGCCGCTGCCGTTGTTCGGCCAGGTGCTGCCGCGGCACCTGGAGATCATCTTCGAGATCAACGCCCAGTTCCTCGACGAGGTGCGGCAGCGCTTCCCCGCCGATCACGCGCTGCTCGGGCGCCTGTCGCTGATCGACGAGCACGGCGAGCGCTACGTGCGCATGGCGCACCTGGCCTGTGTCGGCAGCCACACCATCAACGGCGTCGCCGCACTGCACACCGAGCTGCTGAAGGGCGACGTGCTGCGCGACTTCCATGCGCTGTGGCCGGACAAGTTCGCCAACGTCACCAACGGCGTCACGCCGCGGCGCTTCGTGGCGCTCAGCAATCCTCGGCTGGCCGAGCTGATCGGCGAGGCCATCGGCGACGGCTGGCTGAAGGACCTGACGCAGCTGCAAGGCCTCGAGCGCCTCGCCGAAGACGCCGCCTTCGGCATGCGCTGGCGCGAGATCAAGCGCGACAACAAGCGCGTGCTCGCCACGCGCATCCTGCGCGCCACCGGCGTCGCGGTCGACCCCGATTCGATGTTCGACGTGCAGGTCAAGCGCATCCACGAGTACAAGCGGCAGCACCTGGCGGTGCTGCACGTGGTCGACCTCTACCGACGGTTGCGCGAGGACCCGTCGCTCGTCATCGCGCCCCGTACCTTCGTCTTCGGCGGCAAGGCCGCGCCCGGCTACTGGGCGGCCAAGCTGATCATCAAGCTGATCAATTCGGTGGCCGAGGTGGTGAACACCGACCCGGCCGTGCGCGGCCTGATCAAGGTGGTGTTCCTGCCCAACTTCAACGTCAGCAGCGGGCAAGACGTCTACCCCGCCGCCGAGGTGTCCGAGCAGATCTCGACCGCCGGCAAGGAGGCCTCGGGCACCGGCAACATGAAGTTCATGATGAACGGCGCACTCACCGTGGGCACGCTGGACGGCGCCAACGTCGAGATCCGTGACGCGGCGGGCGCGGAGAACTTCTTCCTCTTCGGCATGACGGTCGAGCAGGTCGAGGCGCTGCGGGCCGCCGGCTACCGGCCCCAGGAGTGGCTCGCACGCAACGAGCGGCTGAAGGCCGTGCTCGACCTCATCGCCAGCGGCCACTTCAGCCGCGGCGACGCCGACCTCTTCCGGCCCATGGTCGACGGACTGGTGCACCACGACCCCTACATGCTGCTGGCCGATTTCGACTCCTATGTCGAGTGCCAGCAGCGCGTCGACGCGGCTTACCGCGAACCCGAGCGCTGGACGCGCATGTCCATCCTCAACTGCGCGCGCTCGGGCCTGTTCTCGTCGGACCGCTCGATCGCCGAGTACGCTTCGCGCATCTGGAACGTCAAGCCCGTGCCGATCAGGTTGCTGACTCGCGACGACGTGCGCAGCAGCGTCCTGCAATGACGGTCCCGGGGCAACAGCGATGAGCCACGTCCTTGCTCCCATCCGCTCGCTGCTGATTGCCAACCGCTCCGAGATCGCGATCCGCGTCATGCGCGCCGCGGCCGAACTGCGCGTGCGCACGGTGGGCATCTACTCGCAGCAGGACCGCCAGGCGCTGCACCGCTTCAAGGCCGACGAGAGCTACCTCGTCGGCGAAGGCAAGAAGCCGCTCGCGGCCTACCTCGATGGCGAGGACATCCTGCGCGTCGCGCGCCAGACCGGCGTCGACGCCATCCACCCCGGCTACGGCTTCCTGTCCGAGAACCCCGAGTTCGCCGAAGCCGTGATCGCCGCCGGCATCCGCTGGGTGGGCCCCTCGCCCGCGGTGATGCGAACCCTGGGCAACAAGGTCGCGGCGCGGCATGCGGCCGTCGGCGCCGGCGTGGCCGTGATGCCGGCCTCGCCGCCGCTGCCGCACGACCTGGCGGCCTGCCAGCGCGAGGCCGAGGCGATCGGCTTCCCGGTGATGCTCAAGGCCAGCTGGGGCGGCGGCGGGCGCGGCATGCGCGCCATCGAGCGCGCCGCCGACCTGCCCGCCGCGCTCGAGGCGGCGCGCCGCGAGGCGCTGGCCGCATTCGGCAACGACGAGGTCTACTTCGAGAAGCTGGTGCGGCGCGCACGCCACGTCGAGGTGCAGATCCTGGGCGACCTGCACGGCAACCTCGTGCACCTGCACGAACGCGACTGCACGGCGCAGCGGCGCAACCAGAAGGTCGTCGAACGCGCGCCTGCGCCCTACCTCGACGCAACCGGGCGCGCCGCGCTGTGCGACAGCGCGCTGCGGCTGATGCGCTCGGTCGGCTACACACACGCCGGCACGGTCGAGTTCCTGATGGATGCCGACACCGGCGAGTGCTACTTCATCGAGGTCAACCCGCGCATCCAGGTCGAGCACACCGTGACCGAGATGATCACCGGCATCGACATCGTGAAGGCGCAGATCCGCATCAGCGAAGGCGCCTGGATCGGCCTGCCCGAGGGCGACCCGCGGCCCTCGGCGGGGGTGCCGGCGCAGGCGCAGATCCCGCTCAACGGGCATGCGCTGCAATGCCGCATCACGACCGAGGATCCGGATAACGGCTTCCTGCCCGACTACGGGCAGCTGGCCGCCTACCGCAGTGCGGCGGGTTTCGGCATCCGGCTCGATGCCGGCACCGCCTACGGCGGCGCGGTGATCACGCCCTACTACGACTCGCTGCTGGTCAAGGTGACGGCCTGGGCGCCGACCTCGGCCGAGACGACGCAGCGCATGGACCGCGCGCTGCGCGAGTTCCGCATCCGCGGCGTCGCGACCAACCTGCAGTTCCTCGAGAACCTCATCAACCATCCGGCCTTCGTCGCCGGCGAGATCACGACACGCTTCATCGAGAGCACGCCCGAGCTGCTGGCCTTCACCGCGCGTCGCGACCGCGCGACCAAGCTGCTCGACTTCCTGGCCAACACCGTCGTGCACGGCAACCCCGAGGTGCGCGGGCGCGATCTTCCCAGGCTGCCGCTGCCCAAGCCGGTGCTGCCGGCCGTGGACCGCAACCTGCCGCCGCCGCCGGGCACGCGCGACCTGCTGAAGTCGATCGGCCCGGCGGCCTTCGCGCGCTGGATGCTCGAGCAGCAGCGCGTGCTCGTCACCGACACCACGCTGCGCGACGCGCACCAGTCGCTGCTGGCCACGCGCATGCGCACGTTCGACATGCTGCCGATCGCGCCGTTCTACGCGCAGCGGCTGCCGCAGCTTTTCTCGATCGAATGCTGGGGCGGCGCGACCTTCGATGTGGCGATCCGCTTCCTCAAGGAGGACCCCTGGGACCGGCTCGCGCAGCTGCGCGAGCGCATCCCGAACCTGCTGTTCCAGATGCTGCTGCGTGGCTCCAACGCGGTCGGCTACACCAACTACGCCGACAACGTGGTGCGCCACTTCGTGCGCCAGGCGGCGGCCGGCGGCGTGGATCTGTTCAGGATCTTCGACTCGCTGAACTGGGTGGCGAACATGCGCGTCGCGATCGACGCCGTGCTCGAGACCGGCGCGCTGTGCGAGGGCGCGATCTGCTACACCGCCGACCTGTTCGACCCGGCGCGGCCGAAGTACGGACTCGACTACTACCTGGGCATCGCGCGCGAACTGCAGCGCGCCGGCGTGCACGTGCTGGCGATCAAGGACATGGCCGGCGTGTGCCGCCCGCGCGCCGCGGCGGCGCTGGTGAAGGCGCTGAAGGCGGAGACCGGGCTGCCCATCCACTTCCACACCCACGACACCAGCGGCGCGGCGGCCGCGTCGGTGCTGGCCGCGATCGAGGCCGGCTGCGACGCCGTCGACGGCGCGCTCGACGCGATGAGCGGCCTCACGTCGCAGCCCAACCTGTCGTCGATCGCCGCGGCGCTTTCCGGCACCGATCGCGATCCCGGGTTCGACGCCGACGCGCTGCATGCCGCGTCGACCTGGTTCGAGGGCGTGCGCCGCTTCTATGCACCCTTCGAGAGCGAGATCCGCAGCGGCACCGCCGACGTCTACCGCCATGAGATGCCGGGTGGCCAGTACACGAACCTGCGCGAGCAGGCGCGTGCGCTCGGCCTCGCGCACCGCTGGAGCGAGGTGTCGCAGGCCTATGCCGACGTGAACCGGCTGTTCGGCGACATCGTCAAGGTCACGCCGACCTCCAAGGTGGTGGGCGACATGGCGCTGATGATGGTCGCCAGCGACCTGACGAGTGCCGACGTGCTGGACCCGGCGCGCGAGATCGCCTTCCCCGAATCGGTGGTGTCGCTCTTCCGGGGCGAACTCGGCTTTCCGCCGGACGGCTTCCCGGCCGACATCTCGCGCAGGATCCTGCGCCTGAGCGGGCAGGAGCAGCCACCAGCGCCCTACCGACCCGGCGACCGACTGCCTGCGTTGGACCTCGTGGCTGCGCGCCGCCAGGCCGAGCAGGAATGCGAGCAGCCGCTGAGCGAGGCGCAGTTCTCGTCCTGGCTGATGTACCCCAAACAGATGCGCGAGCTCTGCGCCCACCAGCACCGCTACGGCGACACCTCGCTGCTGCCCACGCCGGTGTTCTTCTACGGCGCGCAGCCGCAGCAGGAGATCGCGATCGAGATCGATCCCGGCAAGACCCTGCTCGTCGCGCTGCAGTCGTTGACGTCGGACGGCGATACCGCGCAGAAGGTGCAGTTCGAGCTGAACGGCCAGTCGCGCTCGGTGCGCGTCGCGCTCACCGCGGCCGGCACCACGGCCGCGCGGCCGCTGGCCGACCCGGGCAACCCGGGGCACGTGGCCGCGCCGATGCCAGGTGCGATCGTCAGCGTCGCGGTCATGACGGGGCAGCGCGTCAGCGCCGGCAGCACGCTGCTCGCGCTGGAGGCGATGAAGATGGAGACCCACGTCACCGCCGACCGCGATGCCGAGGTCGAACAGGTGCTGGTGGCGCCGGGTGACCGCGTGCAGGCGAAGGAACTGCTTCTGGTGTTGCGGCCGCTCTGAGCAACCCAACCCGGCGCGCGGGGTTGGGCTGCTCAGGAGGCGCTGGTCGATGATGTCTTCCGCGTGATGGACGCGCTTCAGATCGAGCGCTGCGTGATGGCGGGCTTCTCTCGAGGCACAGTGACGGCGATGCGAGCGGTGCTTGCGCACGCAGCCCGACCGTTTCGACGGGCTTGTGCTGATGAATGGCTGTGGTGAGGTGCGTTCGCCCGAACTCCCGCCAAGCCGGCGAATGCCGCCTTCGTCGTGGCCTGGCGCCACTCACGCCGATCGGATCCGGTGGTTTCTCGAGCGCTGCACGCCCCCGAGCCCGACACCGAGCACATCCGGCGCTGGGACGAGTCCATCCTCGCCCGGGCCACGCCTGAGGCGGCCGATCGGCTGTTCGTCATGGAGACTGAGCAGCCCATCGACTGGGCCACCCGCCTGCCGCAGCTGCACACCCCAACGCTCATCGTCCACGGCGAACTCGACGCGTTCCACCGCATCGAGCACATGCGGTACACCCAGTCGCTGATCCCCGACAGCGAATTGGTGGTCATGGAGGGCTCGGGCCATGTGCCGGCCTTGACACGCCCGCTGGAGGTCGCGGCCCATATCGAGCGCTTTTTCACGGCGCGAGGCGTCTGAGACCATCCGGGGAGGCGCTGCCCCCCGCGCCGAGACTCGTCGAGTCTCCGACGACCCTCCAAATCGGGTGTGTACGGGCGACCGCTCTTGGTCTTCCCGCCAACGCTCGCCAAGTCAGCATGCCGATGCGTCCACGGATGCTTTCTGCCTACGTGTCTAACGAGTGCGGATCAGCTGAGCTCCGGCGACCTGGGAGGCGCCCTTGTCGAACGTCCACAGCGGCTGCTCCCCGGCCTCGGTCGCCAATGCGATGTGCAGGCAGTCGGCGAAGTCGGCCGAACCTTCGCGGTACAGCTGCAGCGCCACTTCCAAGGCACGCTCGGACTCGAAGGTCAGCTCCGCCGCCGAGAAGAGGTTCGAGAGGACCAGCAACACGTCGTCCTTGACGTATCCGAAGCTAGCGCGCAGCACCCACTCGAGCTCGAGGGTCACGGTGACGGGAACGAAGAGCGACTGGCCTTCGCCGACGCAGCGATCGATCAGGCGCTTGGCCGCGGCGAGTTGCCCGCTGTCGTCTTGCACGACATAGCGGACCAGCACGTTCGTGTCGAGCGCGGGCATGCCGTCGTCACCGCCAGGGGTTCATCTCTTCGACACTCACCCGCTTGCCCTTCGGGGCCTTGAGCATGCCAGCCATGTCCAGGATGGACTTGCTCTTGGCTCTGACGATGATGGTGCCGTCGGGCATCACCGACCAGAACAGACGCGTGCCCGGCCTGGCGTGCACGAGGGCACGAATCTCGGCCGGGACCGTCGTTTGACCTTTCGAGGTGATGGTGGACTCCGCCATGTCGATCTCCTT
>JALOSD010000298.1 GCA_025458585.1 Burkholderiaceae bacterium
GCGCTCGCGCAGGTTGGTGTCCAGGTACGCGGCGCGAGCCTGCGCGATGCTGGCAACCGACAGGTCCTCGACCATGATGTGCGGCGCGAGCACGACGGCCCCGGCCAGCCGCCCGGGAAAACGCGCGGCGTAGAGAAGCGCGATCGATCCGCCGTCGCTGTGCCCGAACAGCCACACCGGCTGCACCGCGGGGTCGACGCCCAGCGCGTCGAAAAGTGCGGGCAGCACCTCGTGCGCCTGGCGGTGCATGAAGTCCAGCCCCCACGTCTGCTCGGCGTCGAGCAGTTTCGAGCCGCCGTAGCCGGGGCGCGAGTAGGCGAGGCCGCGGCAGCCCAGCGCGTCGACCAGGCGCTGCGGGAAGTCCTTCAGGCGCTGCGGGAAGTCCTTCCACATCGCCACCGACCCGAGACCTTCGTGCAGGAACACGACGAGCGGCGTGCCGGCGCGCTCGCGCGCGAGCCAGCGGTGCTCGATGCTCACGCGCAGGCCGTCCCAGTCGATCTCGACGTGCTCGATGCCGCTCATGCTGCCGTCCTTGCCGTGGCCGGTGTTGCGGCGCCGCACCTCACGCCACACCTCACGCCGTGCCGTGCTCGCGCTCGCGCAACTTGAAGCGCTGGATCTTGCCCGTGGCGGTCTTGGGCAATTCGTCGATGAACTCGATCTGGCGCGGGTATTTGTACGGCGCGAGCTTGTCCTTGACGAAGGCCTTCAGTTCGTCGGCGCTGGCGCTAGCGCCGGCCTTGAGCACGACGAAGGCCTTGGTCTTGGTCAGGCCCTCGGCGTCGGGCACGCCGATCACGGCGGCTTCGAGCACGGCAGGGTGCTGCACCAGCGTGGCCTCGACCTCGAACGGGCTGACGTAGATGCCGCTGACCTTGAGCATGTCGTCGCTGCGCCCGGCGTAGGTGTAGGTGCCGTCGGCGTTGCGCACGTACTTGTCGCCGCTCTTCGTCCAGCCGCCCTGGAACGTGTCGCGCGTCTTCTGCCGGTTGCCCCAGTACATCATCGCCGCCGACGGGCCGTGGATGTAGAGATCGCCCGGTTCGCTGGATCCGTCCGGGTTCAGGGGCACCGCGTGTGCGTCCTCGCCGCGCAGTTCGATCTCGTAGCCGGGCACCGGCCAGCCGGTGGTGCCGTACCGCACCTGGCCTGGGCGGTTCGACATGAAGATGTGCAGCATCTCGGTCGAGCCGATGCCGTCGACGATGTCGACGCCGAAGTGCTTCGTGAAGCGCTCGCCGATCTCGGCGGGCAGCGCCTCGCCGGCCGACGAGGCCAGGCGCAGCGCGACGTCCCCGCGCCGAGGCAGCGCGGGGTGTGCCAGCATGCCGGCGTAGCCGGTGGGTGCGCCGTAGAAGACGGTCGGTTTCAGGCTGGCGACGCCGCCAGTCCAGCGCCTGAACACCGCCTCGGGCGTCGGGCGCTCGGCCATCAGCAGCGTCGTCGCGCCCACGCTCATCGGGAACGTCAGCGCGTTACCCAGCCCGTAGGCGAAGAACAGCTTGGCGGCCGAGAAGCAGACGTCGTGCTCGCGCAGGCCGAGCACGCGCTTGCCGTACAGCTCGGCCGTCCAGTACGGGTTGGCGTGCGAGTGCACGGTGCCCTTGGGTCGGCCGGTCGAGCCCGACGAGTACAGCCAGAACGCCGGGTCGTCGGCGCCGGTGGTCGCCGGGCGCTGCAGTGGTGCCTGGGCGGCGGCGAAGGCGTCGAACTCGACCTGACCGAACAGCAGCGGCGCGATCGGCCGCGAGACGACGACCTTCTGCACCTCGTGGTCGCTCTTGACCAGCGCGCCTTCGAGCACCGGCAGCAACGCGCCCGACACCAGCACCGCCTGCGCGCGCGAATGCTCGAGCATGTAGGCGTAGTCGTCAGCCGTCAGCAGCGTGTTGACCGCCACCGGCACGACACCGGCGTAGATCGCGCCGAGGAAGGCCACCGGCCAGTCGGTGACGTCGTGCATCAGCAGCAGCACGCGCTCCTCGCGCTTGACGCCCAGCGCCCGCAGCCCCGCAGCGACGCGGCGCACGCGCTCGTCGAGACCGCCGTAGGTCAGCGTGCCGAGGTCGTCGACGAACGCGGCCCTGGCGGGGCGGTGGGCGTTGACGGCGAGCAGATGCTGCGCGAAGTTGAAGGCCTCGGGCGGCGGCGCGACGCCCTCCGGGGTGTGCAGCGGCATCGGGCTCATGGGGTCTCCTCGGTACGTGGTCGGTCCTGCGATAGACGCCCGGCGCGGCACACGCGCCGGGCGCCGACGGTCACTTCGTGAAGTCGATGCGGCCCTGCGGCAGCAGGTACAGCACGAGCGCGCGGCCGCCGCTGACGGTGGGGCGGTGCGCGCTGCCGGGCGGGCACACCAGCCAGCCCGCAGGGCGGCCGTCGAAGTGCGCGTCGCCTTGCAGCGGCATGATGAGGTCGATCTCGCCGTGGGGGTGGGTGTGGTGCGGGCCGGCCACGTCGGCCATGTCGACGACGTCGACCGAGAAGCCGTGCAGGTCGTCGGCGGGCTTGAAGATGCGCCCGTAGCGGATGCCGCCGCCCTCGCGGTCGCACAGCCAACCGGCGGCCACGCCAGCCTCGCAGGCGGCCTTCAGTTCACGGTACGTCGTGCTGCCGGCGCCGTGCTCGCGGTTGAGCCAGGCGTCGAGGTCGGCGTCGAGCGGCCGCCCGACGAGCTGGGCGGTCAGCGCGGCGATGTGGGTGCGGAACTCGGTCGGGGTCATGGACA
>JALOSD010000067.1 GCA_025458585.1 Burkholderiaceae bacterium
CAGCGCCTTCGGCGGCAGCTCCTCGACGAACAGCTCGACGAGCAGGTTCTTCGTCGCCATCGTCACGCTGCCTTGCGCTGCTGTTCGAGCTGCGCGAGTGCCGCCTCGGCCCAGGGCCTCGGCGCCATCGGGAAGCCCAGCCGCGCGCGACTGTCGAGGTAGCTCTGCGCGACGCTGCGCGCGAGGTGCCGGATGCGGCCGATGTACGCGGCGCGCTCGGTGACGCTGATCGCGCCGCGCGCGTCGAGCAGGTTGAACGTGTGCGCGGCCTTGAGCACCTGCTCGTAGGCCGGCAGCGCGAGCTGCGCGTCCATCAGCTCCTTCGCCTTGCGCTCGTGCGCGCCGAACGCGCCGAGCAGGAACTCGACGTCGCTGTGCTCGAAGTTGTACGTGCTCTGCTCGACCTCGTTCTGGTGGTAGACGTCGCGATAGGTCAACCCGTCCGTCCAGACGAGGTCGAACACGTTCTCGACACCCTGCAGGTACATCGCCAGCCGCTCGAGGCCGTAGGTGATCTCGCCGGTGATCGGCTTGCAGTCGATGCCGCCGACCTGCTGGAAGTAGGTGAACTGCGTCACCTCCATGCCGTTGAGCCAGACCTCCCAGCCCAGGCCCCAGGCGCCGAGTGTCGGGTTCTCCCAGTCGTCCTCGACGAAGCGGATGTCGTTGCGCCGCAGGTCGAAGCCCAGCGCCTCGAGCGAGCCGAGGTACAGCTCGAGGATGTCCGCCGGCGCGGGCTTGAGCACGACCTGGTACTGGTAGTAGTGCTGCAGGCGGTTCGGGTTGTCGCCGTAGCGCCCGTCTTTCGGCCGGCGGCTCGGCTGCACATAGGCCGCCTTCCACGGCTCGGGGCCGAGCGCACGCAGGAAGGTCGCGGTGTGGCTCGTGCCGGCGCCGACTTCCATGTCGTACGGCTGCAGCAGCGCACAGCCCTGATCGGCCCAGTACGACTGCAGCTTGAGGATGAGTTGCTGGAAGCTGAGCATCGGTGGCGCGCCGCGCGCAGCGGCGAAAACGCGCGATTCTAGGTTCGACGCGGCCACGCGGCCGCCGCGGCGACGACCGCCAGCGCGAGCAGCGCGAGCGGCCACAGGCCGAAGCGCGACGCCCAGCGCGCGTACGGGGTCAGCCCGTCGCGCCCCTCGACGCCGGCGTCGAGCACGCCGCGCGTGAACGGCTCGAGCGCGTGCGTGACGCGCCCGCGGTGGTCGATGACGGCGGTGGCGCCGGTGTTCGTCGCGCGCAGCATCGGCCGCTCGAACTCGAGCGTGCGCAGGCGCGAGATGTGCAGGTGCTGCGGCACCGCGATCGTGTCGCCGAACCAGGCGATGTTGCTGACGTTGGCGAAGATCGTCGGTGCCGCGGCCGGGTCGGCGAAGCGGCGCGCGAGCTCCTCGCCGAACAGGTCCTCGTAGCAGATGTTCGGCGCGATGCGCTGGCCGGCGAAAGCGAACGACGGCGCGTTCGCCGGACCGCGCGCGAAGTCGCCGAGCGGGATGTGCATCAGGTCGACGAACCAGCGGAACCCCCACGGCACGAACTCGCCGAACGGCACCAGGTGGTGCTTGTCGTAGCGGTACATGCCGGCGGCCGACAGCGCGACGACCGAGTTGGTGTAGCCGACGTCGAAGTCGCCGAGCGGCACGCCGACGAGCAGGGCACGGCCGGGCACGCCGAAGTGCGACTGCAGCGCCGGCCAGAAGGCGGGGTCGAACTGCTCGAGCTGTCCCGGCAGCAGCGGGATCGCCGTCTCCGGCGCGACGACGAGCGCGCCCCGCGCGTCATGCAACGCCTGCGCGAGCCACGCCATCGCCTCGGGCAGGTGGTCGGCCGCGAACTTGCGGTCCTGCGCGACGTTGGTCTGCACGAGCGTCACGTCGAGCCGGCCGGCCGGCCGGCTGAACTCGCGCGGGCCGAGCCAGGCGGCGACGACGAGCGCGGCGAGCGCGAGCCCGGCCGTCGTGCGGCCGGCGGTGCGCGCCGGCGTACCCGGGAGCATGCCCGCAAGCGCCGCGGCGACCGCCGCAGCGGCGAAGCCGATGCCGTAGACGCCGACCCACGGCGCGAGCGCCGCGAGCGGCGCGTCGACGTGCGCGTAGCCCGACGCCACCCAGGGAAAGCCCGTGAACAGCACGCCGCGCGCGAGTTCGGCCGCCAGCCACAGCGCGGCGAACAGCAGCGCGTCGGCCGGCGCGTGGCCGCGCCGCCAGCGCGCGTAGGCCGCGGCCGCGAGCGCGAGGTACAGCGCGAGCGCGCCCGCCAGCGCCGCCACCGCGAGCCCCGCCAGCGGCGCCGGCAGGCCGCCGTAGCGGTGCATGCTGACGAACAGCCACCACGTGCCGCCGGCGAGCCAGGCCGCGCCGAAGGCCCAGCCGAGCCCCGCCGCGTGCTTCGGCGACGCGCGGTCGAGACGCCAGACCAGCAGGGCGACGCCGGCGACCTGCAGCCACCAGGCCTCGGTGTGCACGAACGCCAGGCCGTGCAGCGCCCCGAGCGCGGCGAGCGCGCCGCGTTCGGCCCAGGCCCCGCGCCGTCCGCGGCCCGCGAGCACGCTCAGCCGGCCGCGGGCGCGCTCGCCGGCACGCGCGAGACCTTGAACCAGCGCACGGCACCGCCGCGCGCGAGCATCACGGTGAAGCGCAGACCGGCGACGTCGACCGCCTCGCCGCGGCGCGGCACGCGGCCGAGCTCGTGCGCGACGAGGCCGCCGATGGTGTCGAAGTCGTCGGTCGGCAGCCCGACGCCGAACGCCTCGTTGACGTCCTCGACGTCGGCGTCGCCGGCGACGCGGTGCGTGCCGTCGGCCAGCGTGTAGATGGCGGCGCCCGAATCTTCCTCGTCGAACTCGTCCTCGATCTCGCCGACGATCTCCTCGAGCACGTCCTCGATCGTGATCAGGCCGGCGACGTTGCCGAACTCGTCGATCACGATCGCGAGGTGGTTGCGGTTGCTGCGGAAGTCGCGCAGCAGCTCGTTCAGGCGCTTGCTCTCGGGCACGAACACCGCCGGGCGCAGCAGCGTGCGCAGGTTCAGCTCGGGTCGTAGACCGGGAAGCGCGAGTGCGCCGTCGAGATCACGGCGTCGAGCAGCTCGTCGTAGCGCGCCTCGATGTCGAGCATGTCCATGCGCGGCGCGGCCACCATCACGTCGCCGGCGCTCTTCTCGGCCATGCGCAGCACGCCCTCGACCATCGCCCGCGACTCGGGCTCGATCAGCTCGCGCTGCTCGGCGTCGGCGAGCGTCTTCATCAGCTCGGCGCGCGAGTCGGGGCCGGGGCTGAGAAACTCGACGAGGCGCTCGAACAGGTTGCGCTTGTCGCGCGGCGGCGATACCGGGTCGGCGCGGCGCGCGGACCGCGGTGGCTGCGGGTCGGACACGTGCGGTGTCGAAGTGGGCGGGGGGCTGAGAATACCCGATCGCCTTGACAGGGCAGCGGCCTTGCACCACAGTCTGCCGCCCCGTCTCGCGGGCCGCCGCGCCACACCCCCACCACCATGTCCAACGGACTCATTCCCGCGACCATCCTCACCGGCTTCCTCGGCGCCGGCAAGACGACGCTGCTCAAGCGCGTGCTCGGCGAAGCGCACGGCCAGAAGATCGCCGTGATCGAGAACGAGTTCGGCGAAGAGAACATCGACAACGACATCCTCGTCGCCGACACGAACGAGCAGATCGTGCAGATGAGCAACGGCTGCGTGTGCTGCACGATCCGCGAGGACCTGCGCAGCACGCTGGCCGACCTGGCCGAGCGACGCCGCAAGGGCGAGCTCGACTTCGAGCGCGTCGTCATCGAGACCACCGGCCTGGCCGATCCGGGCCCGGTCGCGCAGACGTTCTTCATGGACGACGAGATCGCCGAGAGCTACTTGCTCGACTCGATCCTGACGCTCGTCGACGCCAAGCACGCCGAGCAGCAGCTCGACGCGCGGCAGGAGGCGCGGCGCCAGGTCGGCTTCGCCGACCAGATCTTCGTCAGCAAGACCGACCTCGTCACGCCGGACGAAGCCGACGCGCTGGCGCACCGCCTGCGGCACATGAACCCGCGTGCCCCGCAGCGCCGGGTGCACTTCGGCGAGGTGCCGATCGCCGAGGTGTTCGACCTGCGCGGCTTCAACCTCAACGCCAAGCTCGACGTCGACCCCGAGTTCCTCACCGGCGACGGCCATGGCCAGGCACACGATCACGACCACGACCACGACCACGGCGAGCACTGCGACCACCCGCACCACCATCACCACGACGACGACGTCAAGTCGTTCGCCTTCCGTGCCGATAAGCCGTTTCACCCCGCCAAGCTCGAGGACTTCCTCGGCGCGATCGTGCAGGTCTACGGCCCGAAGATGCTGCGCTACAAGGGTGTGCTGCACATGAAGGGCAGCGACCGCAAGGTCATCTTCCAGGGCGTGCACCAGCTGATGGGCAGCGACCTCGGCCCCAAGTGGGCGCCGGGGGAGAAGAAGGAGAGCAAGATGGTGTTTATCGGCATCGATCTTCCCCGTGACATCCTGCTGCAGGGGCTCGAGCAATGCCTCGTCTGACGGGGCTCGGGCACGCTTCCTGCGTGGCTACAATCCGCGCGCCTCGAAGCGGCCCCGGCCGGCGCGGGGCGTTCGGTTGTCACGAAGCGGGGTGTCCCGCCGCTGCGAGGAGAGCACATTGAGCAAGACCCCGGTCAGCAGCAACCCGGTCGGCAAGACGGCCGGTGGCAAGTCCACGACGCGCGCCGGCAAGTCCACCGTCCAGCCTCCAGCGCCCTTGTCCGCGGAGGCCGCCGCGGCGAGCCGCTTCGCCGACCGCTTCTCGCCCGCCCGTCCGGCGGCGGTGCCGGCGTATGCCGACTCCGCCGCCGCGGCCAAGCCGGCGGCGAAGATCGACCCGAAGCTCGCGAACGCATGGAAGGCCAAGGCCGGGCGCGACCTGAGCGAGGACGAACTGCTCGCGATGCCCGAGTCGGAGTACATGAACGACAAGCAGCTCGAGTTCTTCCGCGCCCGCCTGACGGGCCTGAAGGACGACCTGCTGTCGAACGCCGGCGAGACGACGGAGCACCTGCGCGAGGACACGTCGATCGTGCCCGACCCGGCCGACCGCGCCACGATCGAGGAAGAGCATGCGCTCGAGCTGCGCACGCGCGACCGCGAGCGCAAGCTGCTGAAGAAGATCGCGCAGGCGCTCGCGCGCCTCGACTCGGGCGAGTACGGCTACTGCGACGAGACCGGCGAGCCGATCGGCCTGCGCCGGCTGCTCGCGCGCCCGACGGCCACGCTGTCGCTCGAGGCGCAGCAGCGCCGCGAGATGAAGCAGAAGATGTTCGGCGATTGAGATGAACCACCCCCGAAGCGCCTTCGGCGCTCCCCCCCGAGGGGGGCGAGCCCGGACACGACAGGTCCGGTGGACCTGTCGTGCCTGGCGAGCGGTCGGGCCGCAAGGCCCGGCGCGGCCTGCAAGGCCCGCCAGCGGACCGGCCGAGCCGGATCCGCGGCGGTTGCTCGAAACGGCTGTGCCCGCTCGTCGGCTGTGCTGGCTCGGCGCGCAGCGCCACTGAACGAGCGGCGTCGGATGGCCGACCCCAAGCAAGGCGACAGCTTCCTGCGCAAGGTCGTGCGCTTCGTCGCCAACCCGACGACGGACTGGGCCGACCTGAACTCGCGCCAGAGCGCGAACTCGGAGCTCGACCTCGAGAAGTCCGAGCTGAAGGCGATGATCGAGCGCAAGCGCCGCAACGACTTCGTGCGCAAGCGCGAGTTCGACCTGCTGCGCCGCGTGCGCCGCGAGGGGCTGACGCCCGAGCAGCTCGCCGCCCTTGGCGGCTTCTCGCGCCTCGACGACTCCGACGCCCGCGCCTCCGAGGCCTCGGCGCGCGCCGACGGCACCGTCAAGGCAAAGATCGACGAGATCGAACAGCAGATGGTCGGCGCTGGCGGCACCGTGCCGTCGCGTCGCGCCGCCAGCGTGTCGGAGGCACCCACCGAGCCCGCCGCCTTCCCGGCGGCACGGCCGACCACGGGTTTCGGCAGCGCCCCGTCGATCGTGCCCGACATCGGCGCCGAGCGGTCGCGCGCGGCCGACGGCGAGCCGCTGCTTCCGGCACTGCCGCCGCTGGCCGACCCCGACCGTCCCCCGCCGGGCCCGGCAGTGATGGCGGCCGGCCTGCCGCCGCTGTCGGCCGCCGCCGCGGCTGGCATCGAGTTCAGCGAAGTGCAGCACGACCCCGAGCTCGACGAGGCCGTGATCGCGTTCGCGAACGCGGACTTCGACAGCTGCGAGCACTCGCTCGAGGCGCTGACTGCGCCCGACGGCCCGCGCGCGCGCCACGTCGAGACCTGGCTCGTGCGCTTCGACCTCTACCGCGCGACCGGCCAGCAGGCGAAGTTCGAGGCGCTGGCGGTCGACTACGTGCAGCGCTTCGGCTGGTCGGCGCCGCAATGGTTCTCGCTGCCGCAGCTGGTGGCGCAGGCGGCGGCCGACGAGCCGCCGCGCGCGCTCGCAGGCGCCGACGCCGGGCCGGTGGGCTGGGCCTGCCCACCGGTGCTCGACCTCGACGCCATCGCGCGTCTGCGCGCGCAGACGCTGCAGATGCCGCTGCCGTGGGTGTTCGACTGGTCGGCGCTGCAGTCGGTCGACCCCGAGGCGGCGGCCCAGTTGACCGATCTGTTGCGCCAGTGGTCGCCGCAGCCGATCGAGATGCGCTGGCACGCGGGCGACCGCCTGCTCACGGTGCTCGCCGAGCAGGCGCCGACCGGGGCGCGCGACGCCGATCCGGCGTTCTGGACGACGCGGCTCGAAGTGCTGCGGCTCGCCCACCGCCCCGACCAGTTCGACGAGGTCGCGATCGACTTCTGCGTCACGTTCGAGGTCTCGCCGCCGTCGTGGGAGCGTTCGGCGTGCAAGCTGCGCCTGGTCGGCCCCGGTCAGCACACGCACGCACCGGCGCTGTCGCGCATCAGCGAGGTGTCGACGACATTCTCCGAGTCGTCGATCGGCGACGACCTCGGCGAGGCGGGTGGCGTCGGCACGGCGTCGGTCGACCTCGCGGGCCAGCTCGTCGGCAGCATCGACGACGTGCTCAAGCGGCTCGACGACCAGCTCGGCGCGGCGTCGCTCGTCGACGTCTCGTGCGCACGCCTGATCCGCGTCGACTTCCTCGCCGCCGGCGACCTGCTCAACTGGGTGCTCGCGCGCCGCAACGAAGGCCGGCAGGTCAGCTTCTGCGACGCTCACCGCCTGGTGGCGCTGTTCTTCGGCGCGATGGGCATCAACGAGCATGCGCGGGTGCGCGTGCGCCACGTCTGACCGCGGGGCACGCCCCGTTGCGGGCCGCGCACGCGGCACGACCACGATGGACTCTTATCACGGCACCACGATCGTCAGCGTCCGCCGCGGCGCGCAGGTCGCCCTCGGCGGCGACGGCCAGGTCACGCTCGGCAACATCGTCGTCAAGGCGAGCGCGCGCAAGGTGCGCAAGCTGCACCGCGACCAGGTGCTCGCCGGCTTTGCCGGCGCCACCGCCGACGCCTTCACGCTGTTCGAGCGCTTCGAGGCCAAGCTCGAGAAGCACCAGGGCCACCTGCAGCGCGCGGCGATCGAGCTCACGCGCGACTGGCGCACCGACCGCGTGCTGCGCCGACTCGAGGCGATGCTCGCGGTCGCCGACCGCGAGGCCTCGCTGATCATCACCGGCAACGGCGACGTGCTCGAGCCCGAGTTCGGCATTGTCGCGATCGGCTCGGGCGGCGCCTACGCGCAGGCCGCCGCCCGCGCGCTCGTCGAGCACACCGCGCTCGCGCCGGCGGCGGTCGTCAAGAAGGCGCTCGAGATCGCCGGCGACCTGTGCATCTATACCAACCAGCACCACACGGTGGAAGTGCTGGAGTGACGCCATGTCGATGACCCCGCAGGAGATCGTCTCCGAACTCGACCGCCACATCGTCGGCCAGGCCGCGGCCAAGCGCGCGGTGGCGATCGCGCTGCGCAACCGCTGGCGCCGCCAGCAGGTCGACGAGAAGCTGCGTGGCGAGATCACGCCGAAGAACATTCTGATGATCGGCCCGACCGGCGTCGGCAAGACCGAGATCGCGCGCCGCCTCGCGCGGCTGGCCGACGCGCCGTTCGTCAAGGTCGAGGCCACCAAGTTCACCGAGGTCGGCTACGTCGGCAAGGACGTCGACACGATCGTGCGCGACCTGGTCGACGTCGCCGTCAAGCAGGAGCGCGAGCGGCAGATGAAGACGCGCCGCGCGCAGGCCGAGGACGCTGCCGAGGATCGCGTGCTCGACATCCTGGTGCCGCCGCCGCGCTCGGGTGCGGGTTTCGCCGCGGAGACGCCGCTGCCCGACAACACGGCGCGCCAGGTGATGCGCAAGCGCCTGCGCGAGGGCGCGCTCGACGACAAGGAGATCGACGTTGAGATCGCCGACACGCGCCCCGCGCTCGAGATCCTCGGGCCGCAGGGCATGGAGGACATGGCCGAGCAGTTCAAGAGCCTGTTCTCGCAGCTCGGCTCGACGCGCAAGAAGACGCGCAGGCTCAAGATCGCCGAGGCGCTCAAGCTGCTCGTCGACGAGGAAGCGGCCAAGCTCGTCAACGAGGACGACATCAAGACCGCCGCGCTCGCCCACGCCGAGGCGAACGGCATCGTGTTCATCGACGAGATCGACAAGGTCGCGAGCCGTGCCGATCACGGCGGCGCCGACGTCAGCCGCCAGGGCGTGCAGCGCGACCTGCTGCCGCTCGTCGAGGGCACGACGGTGAACACCAAGTACGGCATGGTCAAGACCGACCACATCCTGTTCATCGCCTCGGGCGCGTTCCACCTCGCCAAGCCGAGCGACCTGATCCCCGAGCTGCAGGGGCGCTTCCCGATTCGCGTCGAGCTCGGCTCGCTGTCGATCGACGACTTCGAGGCGATCCTCACGAGCACGCACGCGAGCCTGGTCAAGCAGTACCAGGCGCTGCTCGCGACCGAAGGCGTCACGCTGGAAATCACGCCCGAGGGCATCCGCCGGCTGGCGCAGATCGCCTACGACGTCAACGAGCGCACCGAGAACATCGGCGCGCGGCGGCTCGCCACCGTGATGGAGCGGCTGCTCGACGAGATCAGCTTCGACGCGCCGAAGCTCGCCGGACAGACGCTGACCCTCGATGCCGCCGCCGTCGATGGCAAGCTCGGCGAGCTGGCGAAGAACGAGGACCTGTCGCGCTACATCCTGTAGGCGCGGCGCCGCGCCGGCCGCGCGACTACAGCGCGAGCCGGTGCGACTGCATGGCGAGCAGGCCGTCGAAGATCAGCGACTCGATCAGCTCGTGCTCGATGTCGAGGAACGGTGCCACTTTCCACCCCGCACCGCCGGTGATGAGCACGGCCGGCCGCGCGCCGCAGCGCGTGTGCAGGTGGCGGTGCATGCGCTCGATCGCGCCGGTGATGGCGTAGGTGCCGCCGCTGGTCAGGGCATCCGAGGTGTTCGACGGGAACGCACGCACCTCGCCCGTGGGCACGCGCAGCCCGGCGGTGCCGCTTTCGAGCGCGCGCAGCATGATGCCGTGGCCGGGCAGGATCAGGCCGCCGAGGAAACGCCCGCTCGGATCGAGCGCGTCGACCGTCACCGCGGTACCGATCATCACCACGAGCGCCGGACGCACGCTGCCACCGGCGGCGCGGTCGCGCATGTGCGCGCGCGCGCCGATCAGCGCCACCCAGCGGTCCGCGCCGAGGCGCGCGGGATGGTCGTACCCGTTGGTGACGCCGGCGTCGTGCGCGCTCGGGACGACCCAGCGCGGCGGAATGTCCCACAACTCGAGCTGCTCCTCGACGCGGCGCTTGACCGCGTCGCCGGCGACGTTGCAGCCGAGCATGCTCGCCGGCGGGGGTATGCGCTTCCAGTCGCCGTCGGCGAGCTCGTCGATGTTCTCGAGGAAGACCGCGCCGTGCGCGAGCACCGCGGCACCGGGCTGTGGCGACGCGTATTGCGCCCACTTCAGTCGCGTGTTGCCGATGTCGATCGCGAGGAAGCTCATCGGCCGCGAGGGTAGCAGGCCGGCGGGCGCGAGGCCATCGTGGCGACCCCGTGCCCGCGCCGCACGCCGGCCGGCGCAGGGGCTCGGCTAAACTCGGTTTGACGTTGACGTAAACGTCAATCCACCCGCCCGTCGCCGGGCCGGAGAACCCGCATGACCGACTTGTCCGCCGAATTCCGGGCGCTGGCACAGTACCGCCCGACCCACAAGGTCCGTTTCGTCACCGCGGCCAGCCTGTTCGACGGCCACGACGCGGCGATCAACATCATGCGCCGCATCCTGCAAGGCATGGGCGCCGAGGTGATCCACCTCGGGCACAACCGCTCGGTCGACGACGTGGTCACGGCGGCGCTGCAGGAAGATGTGCAGGGTATCGCCATCAGCAGCTACCAGGGCGGTCACGTCGAGTACTTCAAGTACATGATCGACCTGCTGCGCCAGCGCGGCGGCGCTCACATCCAGGTCTTCGGCGGCGGCGGCGGCGTGATCGTGCCGCCCGAGATCCGTGAGCTGCAGGCCTACGGCGTCGCGCGCATCTACAGCCCCGAGGACGGCCAGCGCATGGGGCTGCAGGGGATGATCGGCGAGATGGTGATGCGCTGCGACCAGGACCTGTCGCCGCACGCGCCGAAGCAGATCGACGCGATCACGGGGCACTCGGACGCAGCGTGGCGCGCGCTCGCGCAGCTGATCACCGCGCTCGAGAACGGCCACGCCGACGCGGCACTCGTCGCCCAGCTGCGCGCGCGCGCCGCCGCCACCCGCGTGCCGGTGCTCGGCATCACGGGCACCGGCGGTGCCGGCAAGTCGAGCCTGACCGACGAGCTGATTCGCCGCCTGCGCCTCGACCAGGACGACCGGCTGCGCATCGCCGTCGTCAGCATCGACCCGAGCCGGCGCAAGAGCGGCGGCGCGCTGCTCGGCGACCGCATCCGCATGAACGCGATCGGACCGTGGCAGCAGGGCCAGCGCGTCTACATGCGCAGCCTGGCGACGCGCGAGGCCGGCAGCGAGATCAGCGCCGCGCTGCCCGACGTGCTCGCCGCGTGCAAGGTCGCCGGCTTCGACCTCGTCGTCGTCGAGACCTCGGGCATCGGCCAGGGCGACGCGGCGATCGTGCCGCACGTCGACGTGCCGCTGTACGTGATGACGCCCGAGTTCGGCGCCGCGAGCCAGCTCGAGAAGATCGACATGCTCGACTTCGCCGAGTTCGTCGCGATCAACAAGTTCGACCGCAAGGGCGGCACCATGGCCAGCCACTTCAACGACGACGGCGTCACGGCGCTGTACCAGGCGCTGAAGGCGCGGCTGATCGAGCGCGGGCTCGACGCGCTGGCCGACGGCCGGCTGCCGCCAGTCGCGACCCGTCACAGCACGCACCGCTCTCCCGTCGTGCCGCCTTCACGCGCGCGGTACCTGGCCGACATCGCCGAGACGGTGCGCGCCTACAAGCGGCACGCGCGCGAACAGGCGAGACTCGCACGCGAGGTGCAGCAGCTGCGCGAAAGCGCGCGCATGCTGCTCGAGGCGATTCCGCAGAAGTCGAAGGCGCGCGAAGCGCTCGAAGAGCAGGCGCAGATCCGCGAAGCGAAGCTCGACGCCCACTCGCGCAAGCTGCTCGCGATGTGGCCCGACATGCAGCGCGCCTACGCCGGCGACGAGTACGTCGTGAAGATCCGCGACCGGGAGATCCGCACCCGGCTGACCTACACGACGCTGTCGGGCAGCAAGGTGCGCAAGGTCGTGCTGCCGCGCTACGAGGACCACGGCGAGCTGCTCAAGTGGCTGCTGCTCGAGAACGTGCCAGGATCTTTCCCGTACACCGCCGGCGTGTTCGCGTTCAAGCGCGAGAACGAGGATCCCACGCGCATGTTCGCCGGCGAGGGCGACGCGTTCCGTACCAACCGCCGCTTCAAGCTGCTCTCCGAAGGAATGCCGGCCAAGCGGCTGTCGACGGCGTTCGATTCCGTGACGCTGTACGGTCACGACCCCGATCCGCGGCCCGACATCTACGGCAAGGTCGGCAACTCGGGCGTCAGCATCGCCACGCTCGATGACATGAAGGTGCTGTACTCGGGCTTCGACCTGTGCAGCCCGAACACGTCGGTCAGCATGACGATCAACGGCCCGGCGCCGACGATCCTCGCGATGTTCATGAACACCGCGATCGACCAGCAGCTCGACAGGTTCAAGGCGGACAACGGCCGCGAACCGACCGACGACGAGGCCGCGAAGATCCGCGCCTGGGTGCTGTCGAACGTGCGCGGCACCGTGCAGGCCGACATCCTGAAGGAGGACCAGGGTCAGAACACCTGCATCTTCTCGACCGAGTTCAGCCTGAAGGTGATGGGCGACATCGCCGAGTACTTCGTGCACCACGACGTGCGCAACTTCTACTCGGTGAGCATCTCGGGCTATCACATTGCCGAGGCCGGGGCGAACCCGATCAGCCAGCTGGCGTTCACGCTCGCCAACGGGTTCACCTTCGTCGAGGCGTACCTGGCGCGCGGGATGCACGTCGACGACTTCGCGCCGAACCTGAGCTTCTTCTTCAGCAACGGAATGGACCCCGAGTACACCGTGCTCGGACGCGTGGCACGCCGCATCTGGGCCACGGCGATGCGCGAGCGCTACGGCGCCAACGAGCGCAGCCAGAAGCTGAAATACCACATCCAGACGAGCGGGCGCAGCCTGCACGCGCAGGAGATCGCGTTCAACGACATCCGCACGACGCTGCAGGCGCTGATCGCCGTGTACGACAACTGCAACAGCCTGCATACGAACGCCTACGACGAGGCGATCACGACGCCGACGGAGGAGTCGGTGCGCCGCGCGATGGCGATCCAGTTGATCATCAACCGCGAGTGGGGTCTTGCGAAGAATGAGAACCCCAACCAGGGGGCGTTCGTGGTCGAGGAGCTGACCGAACTCGTCGAGGAGGCCGTGCTCGCCGAGTTCGAGCGCATCGCCGAGCGCGGCGGCGTGCTCGGCGCGATGGAGACCGGTTACCAGCGCGGCAAGATCCAGGAAGAATCGATGCACTACGAGATGCTCAAGCACACCGGCGAGCATCCGATCATCGGCGTCAACACGTTCCGCAATCCGCACGGCGACCCGGTGCCCGAGGCGATCGAACTCGCGCGGTCGACGGAGGACGAGAAGCGGTCGCAGCTCGATCGGCTTGAGAGCTTCCATCGCCGGCACGCTGAGCAGGCGCCGGTGATGCTCGAACGTCTGCGTCGCGCCGTCATCGACGACGCGAACGTTTTCGACGTGCTGATGGACGCCGTGCGCTGCTGCACCCTCGGCCAGATCACGAGTGCACTGTTCGAGGTCGGGGGTCAGTACCGCCGCAGCATGTAACGTGATGCGGGGCGATCGAGCCGCCTCGCACTTCCGACGCGCGCCCAAAAGGAAAAGGGCCCAACCGTGAGGTTGAGCCCTTTCAAATATTAGCCTGACGATGTCCTACTTTCACACGGGAATCCGCACTATCATCGGCGCAGAGGCGTTTCACTGTCCTGTTCGGGATGGGAAGGAGTGGGACCACTGCCAGTGAAAGCAAGGCGCCTTATCCATAGAGTCAAATCAATCTGATTGCGTCGCCACACGGCGATGAACTTCGACGTTCGGCGTCAAAGTTATAGGGTCAAGCCTCACGAGCAATTAGTACCGGTTAGCTTAACGCATTACTACGCTTCCACACCCGGCCTATCAACGTCCTGGTCTCGAACGACTCTTCAGGGGGCTCGAGGCCCCGGCAAGACTCATCTTGAGACGAGTTTCCCGCTTAGATGCTTTCAGCGGTTATCTCTTCCGCACTTAGCTACTCGGCAATGCCACTGGCGTGACAACCGATACACCAGAG
>JALOSD010000068.1 GCA_025458585.1 Burkholderiaceae bacterium
TCGGCGGCTTCGGGCTGGGCGAGGGAGTAGCGCAGCATCATGGCAGCGGACAAGATTGTAGCGAGCGGGTTGGCAACACCCTTGCCGGCGATGTCGGGCGCGCTGCCATGGCTCGGCTCGTACAACCCCTTGTTGTTCGCGTCGAGCGACGCTGACGGCAGCATGCCGATCGAGCCCGTCAGCATCGCCGCCTCGTCGGAGAGGATGTCGCCGAACATGTTGCCGGTGACGACGACGTCGAACGCCTTCGGCGCCTTCACGAGCTGCATCGCCGCGTTGTCGACATACATGTGCTCGAGCGTCACGTCGGGGTACTGCGCGTGCACCTCGGTGACGACGTCCTTCCAGAACTGGAACGTCTCGAGCACGTTGGCCTTGTCGACGCTCGTCACCTTCCTGCCGCGCTTCCTCGCCGCCTGGAACGCGACGTGCGCGATGCGCTCGATCTCCGGGCGGCTGTAGCGCATCGTGTCGAACGCCTCGTCGGCGCCGGCGAACGCGCCGTCGGGCGCGGTACGGCGCCCGCGAGGCTGGCCGAAGTAGATGTCGCCGGTGAGTTCGCGGATGATCAGGATGTCGAGCCCCGCGACGAGCTCGGGCTTCAGGCTCGACGCGTGCGTGAGCTGCGGGTAGCAGATCGCCGGGCGCAGGTTGGCGAACAGGCCCAGGTGCTTGCGCAGCCCGAGGATCGCCTGCTCCGGGCGCAGGTGGCGTTCGAGCTTGTCGTACTTCCAGTCGCCCACCGCACCGAACAGGATCGCGTCGGCGGCCTTCGCGAGGTTCAGCGTCGATTCCGGCAGCGGATGCCCGTGAGCCTCGTAGGCCGCACCGCCGACCGGCGCCGTCTCCATCTCGAGCGGCAGCTCGAGCGCCTCGAGCACCTTCACCGCCTCGGCGACGATCTCGGTGCCGATACCGTCGCCCGGCAGGATCGCGATCTTCATGCTCTCTCCTTCAGGCGACCACGCGGTGCGCGAGCCACGGCATCTTCGCCAGCCGCTCGGCCTCGAAGGTGCGGATCTTGTCGGCGTGGCGCAGCGTCAGGCCGATGTCGTCCCAGCCGTTGAGCAGGCACTGCTTGCGGAAGGGCTGCACGTCGAACGGCAGCTCGGCGCCGTCGGGCTTGACGACGACCTGTCGCGGCAGGTCGATCGTCAGCTCGTAGCCGGGGAACGCCGCCACGTCGTCGAACAGGCCCGCGACCTGCGACTCGGGCAGCACGACGGGCAGCAGCCCGTTCTTGAAGCAGTTGTTGAAGAAGATGTCGGCGAAGCTCGGTGCGATCAGTGCGCGGAAGCCGTACTGCTGGATCGCCCACGGCGCGTGCTCGCGGCTCGAGCCGCAGCCGAAGTTGCGGCGCGCGAGCAGGATCGACGCGCCCTGGTAGCGCGGCCGGTTGAGCACGAAGTCGGGGTTGGGCTTGCGCGCGGCCGGGTCCTGCCCGGGCTCGCCGCGGTCGAGGTAGCGCCACTCGTCGAACAGGTTCGGGCCGAAGCCCGAGCGCTTGATCGACTTCAGGAACTGCTTCGGGATGATCGCGTCGGTGTCGACGTTCTCGCGGTCGATCGGCGCGACCACGCCACGGTGCACGGTGAAGGCGTCCATCGGGTGTCCTTATCGCTTCTTGGCGGCGCCCTGCAGCGCTTCGCCGGCCTTCTCGACGTCCTTGCCGATGCCTTCGAGCGTGTTGCAGCCGGCGAGCATCAGCAGCGCGGCGGCGACGACGGCGGTCCAGGCCTTCATGCGCGTGTCCTCCGGGGTCAGGCGATGCGTCGGACGTCGACGAAATGGCCGGCGAGGGCGGCGGCGGCCGCCATTGCCGGGCTCACGAGGTGCGTGCGCCCGCCCGCCCCCTGCCGGCCCTCGAAATTGCGGTTGCTCGTGCTCGCGCAGCGCTCGCCGGGCTCGAGGCGGTCGGCGTTCATCGCCAGGCACATGCTGCAGCCCGGCTCGCGCCACTCGAAGCCGGCGGCGCGGAACACCTCGTGCAGCCCCTCGCGCTCGGCCTGCGCCTTGACCTGGCCGGAGCCGGGCACGACCATCGCCACCTTGACGTTGGCCGCCACGCGGCCGCCGACCTTGCGCACGACGGCGGCGGCGTCGCGCAGGTCCTCGATGCGGCTGTTGGTGCACGAGCCGATGAACACCTTGTCGATGCGGATGTCGGCGATCGGCTTGTTCGGCTCGAGGCCCATGTAGCGCAGCGCCGCTTCGATGGCGTTGCGCTTGTTGCCGTCCTTCTCCTTGTCGGGGTCGGGCACGCGGTCCTCGATCGAGACGACCATCTCGGGGCTCGTGCCCCACGTGACCTGCGGGCGGATCTGGCTCGCGTCGAGTTCGACGACGGCATCCCACCTGGCGTCGCGGTCCGACACCAGCGTGCGCCAGTAGGCGACGGCCTGCTCCCACTCGACCCCGGTCGGCGCGAACGGCCTCCCCTTGACGTACTCGATCGTCTTGTCGTCGACGGCGACGAGGCCGGCGCGCGCACCGGCCTCGATCGCCATGTTGCACACCGTCATCCGCCCTTCCATGCTCAGCGCGCGGATCGCCGAGCCGCCGAACTCGATCGTGTAGCCGGTGCCGCCGGCGGTGCCGATCCTGCCGATGATCGCGAGCACGATGTCCTTCGCGGTGCAGCCGCGCGGCAGCGTGCCCTCGACCCTGACGAGCATGTTCTTCGCCTTCTTCGCGAGCAGCGTCTGCGTCGCCAGCACGTGCTCGACCTCGCTGGTGCCGATGCCGTGCGCGAGCGCGCCGAACGCGCCGTGCGTGCTCGTGTGGCTGTCGCCGCACACCACCGTCATGCCCGGCAGCGTCGCACCGTTCTCGGGCCCGATCACGTGCACGATGCCCTGGCGCTTGTCGAGGAACGGGAAGTACGCCGCCGCGCCGAAGGCCTTGATGTTGGCGTCGAGCGTGACGATCTGCTGGCGGCTGATCGGGTCGGCGATGCCGTCGTAGCCGAGCTCCCAGCCGGTGGTGGGCGTGTTGTGGTCCGCGGTGGCGACGATCGAGCTGACACGCCACGGCTTGCGACCGGCCAGGCGCAGGCCCTCGAAGGCCTGCGGGCTCGTCACCTCGTGCACGAGGTGGCGGTCGATGTAGAGGATGGCGGTGCCGTCGTCCTCGGTGTGGACGACGTGCTCGTCCCAGAGCTTGTCGTACAGCGTGCGGGCGGTGCTCATTCGCGGGTCGTGGCAGGCGGTTCGCGGAAACCGCGTATTGTCGCAGCACGCCGGCGGCGTGCCGTCGCGCGGCGACAATGGCGACGCAACGCGCAGGAGACCCGACGATGGACTTCGCCGACAGGACCGTCATCGTGACCGGCGCCGCCGGCCACCTCGGGCGCGCCGTGGCGCGCCACTTTGCCGCGCGCGGCGCCGCGCTCGTGCTCGTCGACGTCGACCGCGACCGCCTCGCCGCGGCGCACGGCGCCGAGCACGACCGGCAGCTGTTCGCCCCGGCCGACCTGCGCGACGCGGCGCAGGCCGCTGCCGCGGCGCAGGCCGCGCTCGCGCGCTTCGGCCGCATCGACGTGCTCGCCAACGTCGCGGGCGGCTTCCGCATGGGCGAGGCGGTGCACGAGACGAGCGACGCCACGTGGGAGCTGCTGTTCGACCTCAACGCGCGCACGATGCTCCACATGTGCCGCGCCGTCGTGCCGGCGATGCTCGCCGCCGGCGGCGGGCGCGTCGTCAACGTCGGTGCCCACGGTGCGCTGCGCGGCGGCGCGCTGATGGGCGCCTACGCGGCGTCGAAGTCGGCGGTGATCCGGCTCACCGAGTCGATGTCGGCCGAGTTGCGCGAGCGCGGCATCGGCGTCAACTGCGTGCTGCCGACGATCCTCGACACGCCCGACAACCGCGCCGCGATGCCCGACGCCGATCCGGCGCGCTGGGTCGGCACCGACGCGCTCGCCGACGTGATCGGCTTCCTCGCCAGCGACGCCGCGCGCGCGGTGCACGGCGCCGCGGTGCCGGTGACCGGGCTCGTCTGACGGCGCCGCACCGCGCGCACCGCCGCACGTCTCACGCCGGCTCGACGAACAGGTGGTCGGCGAGCAAGGTGACGTGGGTGAGCGGCACGAGCCCGCAGGCGTCGATCCCGCCCTGCTGCGCGACGGGCACGACGACGAGTTGCAGCGTCACCTCGGACGATGTCGCGCCGTCGAGCACGACGGTGTCCTCGTAGCGGTCGAAGGCGACGTACGCGAAGCGCACGAGAGCGTCCACCGACGGCGCGCGCCGGAACTCGCCGTAGGCGAAACGGTTCGGCGACACGTCGATCGCCCCGAGCAAGGTGCCGTCGACGCCGGCAGGCGCGCCGGTGTGCGGGTCGAACGCGACGGTGCCGCGGTACAGCCGCACGTGAGCCTGCGAGGCGCTGAGCACGCGGCGGCCGACGGCGTCGAGCGCAGCGTCCCAGATGCGAAGCGCCAGCCGGCCGCCGAAGCGGTACGCGCCGGGGGCGAGCGTCAGCGTCTGATAGAGCGCCGCCGGCGGGCCCGGCTCGGCATGCGCGGGCAGGCTGTCGTTCAGCCAGGCGACGCTCGCGCCGTGCCGCGCGCGCCGGGTGAGCGCGGCGGGGCAGGCCGCCGTGACGACGCCGCAGACCGGGCTGAACGCGGACGCGAGCCAGTCGGTCGGCCGGCGGAACGTGCCCCCCAGTGCTTCCGTGCGCTCGAAGCGGGGGTTGAGCAGCAGGTTCTCGCACACCGGCGGTGGCGAACGCAGCGCCAGCTCGGCGGCGAGGTTGAGCGTTCGGGAGGGCGTGACGGCGACGCCGTGGATCATGGCGGACTCCATTGCAGGGCGCCCGGGCACGCCGACGGCGCGCCGCGAGAGCGTGTCCCGGCATCGTGCGCGCCGGCGTCCTACGGATCGCCTACCGATCGTCGATCGACGGGCCGCCGCCGAGTCGGCGTTGCACCTGCCGGACGTGGTGCTGACGCGCCGCGACGGCCCAGGGTGCCTGCTGCAGCGGCAGCAGCGCGGCGGCGCCGCGCCCGCGCGCCCACGCGGCCAGCGTCGGGCGGGCCTGCAGGTCGGCGGCTGGCACGTCGGCGAGCCGGCGCAACGCCCACAGGTCGCAACCGATGCGTGCGGTGTCGAGGTGCACGGCGCCGGCTTCGAGCCGCAGCGCGTTGCCGTGATCGCCGAGCAGCTTGCGCAGCCGGTGCAGCGCGGCGTCGAACGACTTGCGCGCGGCGTCGCCGTCGAGCTCGGGCCACAGGTCGTCGACGAGCCGAGCCACCGGCACCGGCGCCGGGCCGTGCACGGCGAGCGCCTGCAGCAGTTCGAGCGGGCGCTTCTGCACCTTGCCTTCGAAAGTCAGCGGCTGGCCGTCCAGGGCCACGTCGAAGCCGCCGAGCACGCGCAGGCGCAGCGGGTACGGCCAGTGCGGCGCCACGGTGTCGCCCGGCGCCGGCAGGCCGCGGCGGCGGACCCAGCCCTGGACGAACGACGTCTCGACACCGTGCGCCAGCGCCGCCTCTGCGGTCTCGGCGAGCGCGGCGTCGGTGCCGAGCGCCGGATAGACGATGTCGTGGCGCGCCAGCCGCCGCACCGCCTCGGCCAGCGCGGCCGCCTCGCCGGCGGCGTCGCCTCGCCGGCGCGCGAGCCATGCCTGCAGATCGTGCAGGTGGAACTCGACCATCGCGCTGCCAGAGCGCGCGGCCAGCTCGCGCAGCGCCGCCAGCGTCGCCTCCACGTCGGCGTCGCTGCCGCGCTGGCGGCGCGCCAGCGCCTGCGCGATGGCGCCGAGGGCCTCACACATCGGGCTGCGGATCGCGCGCGCGGCGTCGATCGCGGCGCGCCCTTCGCGCAGCGCCGTCGCGCCGTCGCCGCGCCACAGCGCCAGCCACGCGGCCTGGAACGCGGCGTGCCACACCTCGGTGAGCTGCGTGGGCAGCATCTTCGCGCGCGCCTCGGCCAGGAGCGCGTCGGCGGCGTCAAGGTCGCCGGCAGCGAGCCGGGCGTCGTTGGCCAGCAGCCGGTGGTAGGTGTCCAGGCCGTGGATGCCGCACTGTTCGCCGGTGGCCAGCAGCCTGCGCAGCACGGCCGGCGCTTCGGCCAGCCGGGCCTGCGCCCAGCACGCCTTGAGCTCGACGAGCCCCCAGATCAGCCGGCCGTAGTCGGTCAGGCCCTGCTGCGCGATCGGGCGCGCGAGCCCGTCGTGCATCGCGCCGAGCTGCTCGAAAAGGCCGCTCCACAGCAGGTTGATGCCCAGCACCGAGGCCACGCGCGCGCGCAGCTGCAGCCCGATCGGCGCGTGCAGCGCGTCGAGCGCACGCTCGCGCCAGCGCGGCAGCTCGGGGTGCGCCGGCTCGCCGACGAGCAGCGCGTAGACCACCGTCATCGCCAGCTGCGCCTTCTCCTCGGCGCTGGGCAGCGCGTCGAACTGCGGCGTGACGTGCGCCAGCGTGCGCAGCCGCCCGGAGGCGTCGCCGCGCGCGGCATAGCCGGCCGCGGCACGCAGCAGGTGCTCGCGCGCCCGGGCCGGCTTGGTCATCACCCACACCAGGCCCAGCCAGTACTCGAGATCGGGCTGGCTTTCGCGCCACGCGGCCGGGAAGGCCGCCAGCCAGGCGCCGAGCGTGCGCAGCCGAGCCTGCGCGACGAACCTCGGCGCCAGCGCGCGCACGACCCCGGCCGCGCGCTCGAGGTCGCCGGCTTCGAGCAGCGCCGGTGCCGCCGCCTCGGTGTCGCCGGCATCGGCGAGCGCACGCGCGGCGTCGCGTTGCAGGGCGGCCAGCTCGGCCGGCGGCAGCGCCTCCTGTGCGTGGCGCCGCAAAAACTCACGGATCAGCGGGTGCAGCACGTGGCGCGGTTCGTCGCCCTGATCGGTCAGCACGAACAGGCCGCGCCGCGCGAAGCGCTCGAGCATCGCCGTCGTGCCGGCGAGCCTGGGCCAGGCGCGCTCGAGCGCAGCGTCGACGTACGGCAGCTGCGCGGCGACGAGCAGACGCTCGCGCGTCGCGACGTCGAACGCGGGCCAGACCTCGTGCTGCAGGTAGTCGCGCAGCACGTCGTCGTCGGCCTGCGGCAGGCCGGGGCCTGCCAGCAGCGTCAACGAGACTGCCGCCGGCCAGCCGAGCGTGCGGCGGAACACGGCGTCGACGTCCTGCGCGGCCGCCTCGCGGCGCCGCTGCGCGAACATGGCGGCGATCTCGTCGGGTGTCAGCGCGAGCTCGGCGGTCTCGATCGTCGCCAGCCGTCCCTCGACGCGCGCGCGCGCCAGCGCCGACGGCGGCGCGGTGCGCGAGGTCACCATCACGAGCATGGCCGGTGGCACCGCCGCCACCGCTTCGGCGAGCACGGCCTGCAGCGCCTCGGCGGCGGCTTCGGCCTCGTCGAGCACGAGCACGCCGTCGACCGGCAAGCCGGCGAACAGGGCCGCGAAGTAGCGCCGCGCGAAGACGGCCAAGTCGCCGAGTTGCTCGGCCTGCGGCACCGGCAGACGCGCGCCGGCCGCGGCGCTCAGGTGTGCGAAGAAGCCCGCCGCGTCGGCGTCGGCTGCCGACAGCCGCAGCCACACGCAGGGCCGAGCGCGGCTGCGCACGAACGACGCGGCGAGACTGCTCTTGCCGTAGCCCGCAGGCGCCGCGAGCCACACGCAGCGGCCGGCGGCGGTGTCGAGGCGCCGCATCAGACGCTCGCGCACGAGCAGGCCGTCGCCCGTTGGCGGCCCGACGACGGACGGTCGGGGCAGGTCGATCACGCGGGCGCTGGACATCGCGCGCGATCATGCCTCAGGCGCGCCGTGGCATCCGCGGGCGCACGGCGAACTCCGCACGCGCCGCGAGCGATGCCGCACGCGCTATCGTCTCGGTGACACCAACAACGAAGGAGCCCACGATGGGATGGTTCTCGAAGTCCGACGGCAGCTTCTTCCTCGCGACGGTCGTCCCTGACGGCGACGCCGCCCGCGTCGCCTCGTACCTCGGCGTCGTGCACGGCGACGCGGTGATCGGCGCGAACATCTTTCGCGACATGTTCTCGTCGGTGCGCGACGTCGTCGGCGGGCGTGCCGGTGGCTACGAGCGCGCGCTCGCCGGTGCGCGCGACGCGGCCGTCGCGGACATGATCGACGCCGCGCGCAAGCTCGGCGCCGACGGCGTGGTCGGCGTCGACTTCGACTACGAGGTGCTCGGCGAGAGCAACGGGATGCTGATGGTCGTTGCCAGCGGCACCGCGGTGAAGATGGCCTGAAGCCGGCGCACCGCGTCAGCCCAGCGCCGCCACCACCTCCGGCGGCGCCTGCACGAGCTCGATCAGCACGCCCTCGCCGCCGAGCGGGAACTCGTCGTTGCCCTTCGGGTGCACGAAGCAGATGTCGTGGCCGGCGGCGCCCTTGCGGATGCCGCCCGGCGCGAAACGCACGCCTTGCGCGGTCATCCACGCGACCGCCTTCGGCAGGTCGTCGACCCACAGCCCCACGTGGTTCAGCGGCGTCGCGTGCACCGCCGGCTTCCTGTCGGGGTCGAGCGGCTGCATCAGGTCGACCTCGACCGCGGTCGGACCACGGCCCAGCGCACAGATGTCCTCGTCGACGTTCTCGCGTTCCGACACGAACGTGCTCTTCACCTCGAGCCCGAGCACGTCGACCCACAGCGCCTTGAGGCGCCGCTTGTCGGGCCCGCCGATGGCGATCTGCTGGATGCCGAGGATGCGGAAGGGACGGCCGGCGCTCATGCGAACCTCATGATCGGCTGATCCACCGCGAGGCTCTCGCCCTTGGCGGCGAGCAGTTCGCCGACCGTGCCGTCCTGCGCGGCGGTCAGGATGTTCTCCATCTTCATCGCCTCGATCGTCGCCAGCCGCTGGCCGGCCTGAACCGCCTGCCCGGGTTGCACGGCGATGTCAACGAGCAGTCCGGGCATCGGCGAGAGCAGGAACTTGCTCATGTCGGCCGGCGGCTTGAACGGCATCACGCGCAGCAGCTCGGCGGCGTGCGGCAGCAGGACCATCGCGTCGATCGCGCGGCCGTTGTGCACGATGCGGATCCACAGGCCGCGGCGCTCGACCTGCGCCGTGAACGCAGCGCCGTTGCACGTGCCGCTGGCGCGGATGTCGCGGTACGTCCAGTCCTTCGCGATGACGTAGCTCTTGTCGCCCACGGTGACGCGCATCGCGCCGTCGGTCACGTGCACCTCGGCGGGACGGTGCAGGTGCTCGCCGCCCTCGCCCTTGACGACGACGACGTATTCGTTGCCGACCTGCAGACCGTGGCCGGGCAGCTGCCCGCTGATCATCGCCGCGCGCTTGCGGTAGGTGCGGTTGACGGCGGCCGCAAGTGCGACGAGGAAGTCCGGGTCGTCGTGCGGCACGTCCTCGGCGCGGAAGCCCTGCGGGTACTGCTGCGCGATGAAGCCGGTGTCGAAGTCACCGGCGACGAACTTCGGGTGCGCGAGCAGCGCGGCCTGAAACGGGATGTTGCTCGCGATGCCGCGAATGACGAAGGCGTTGAGCGCCTCGCGCATCTTCGCGATCGCGTCGTCACGATCGAGGCCGTGCACGATCAGCTTGGCGATCATCGAGTCGTAGTACATCGGGATCTCGCCGCCTTCGTAGACCCCGGTGTCGACGCGCACGCCGCCACCCTCCGGCACCGGCAGCGCGGCTTCCATCGTCGTCGTCGGCGGCTGGTAGCGCACGAGCCGCCCGGTCGACGGCAGGAAGCCGCGGAACGGGTCCTCGGCGTTGATGCGGCACTCCATCGCCCAGCCGCGGCGGCGTACCTGCTCCTGCCCGAAGGCGAGTTTCTCGCCGGCGGCGACGCGGATCATCTGCTCGACCAGGTCCAGGCCGGTGATGCACTCGGTCACCGGGTGCTCGACCTGCAGCCGCGTGTTCATCTCGAGGAAGTAGAAGCTCTGGTCGCGGCCGACGACGAACTCGACGGTGCCCGCGCTCTGGTACTTCACCGCCTTCGCGAGCGCCACGGCCTGCACGCCCATCGCGCGGCGCGTGGCGTCGCTGATGAACGGCGACGGCGCCTCCTCGATGACCTTCTGGTGGCGGCGCTGGATGCTGCACTCGCGTTCCCACAGGTACACCACGTTGCCGTGCGCGTCGCCGAGCACCTGGATCTCGATGTGGCGCGGGTTCTCGACGAACTTCTCGATGAACACGCGGTCGTCGCCGAAGCTGGCCCGGGCCTCGTTGCGGCAGGCACTGAAGCCTTCGAGCGCCTGCTGGTCGTTCCACGCGACCCGCAGGCCCTTGCCGCCGCCGCCGGCGCTGGCCTTGATCATCACCGGGTAGCCGATGTCACCGGCGATCCGCACCGCCTGCTCGGGCGTCTCGATGGCGTCGTTCCAGCCGGGAATGGTGTTGACCTTGGCCTCGTTGGCGAGCTTCTTCGAGGCGATCTTGTCGCCCATCGCCGCGATCGAGTAGTGCTTCGGGCCGACGAAGACGATGCCCTCCTCCTCGACGCGGCGGGCGAACTCCTCGTTCTCGCTCAGGAACCCGTAGCCCGGGTGCACCGCCTGCGCGCCGGTGGCCTTGCACGCGGCGATGATCTTGTCCATCGCCAGGTACGACTCGCGGCTCGGCGCCGCGCCGACGAACACCGACTCGTCGGCAAGCTCGACGTGGCGCGCGTCGCGGTCCGCCTCGGAGTACACGGCCACCGTCGCGATGCCCATCTTCTTCGCCGTCTTGATCACGCGGCAGGCGATTTCGCCGCGGTTGGCAACGAGGATCTTCTTGAACATGGTCCTCTCCGCGCTCACAGGGGGATGTTGCCGTGCTTGCGCCACGGGTTGTCGAGTTTCTTGTCGCGCAGCATCACGAGCGAGCGGCAGATGCGCTTCCTGGTCTCGTGCGGCTGGATCACGTCGTCGATGTAGCCGCGCGAGCCGGCGACGAAGGGGTTCGCGAAGCGCGCCTTGTACTCGGCCTCGCGCGCCGCGAGCTTGGCCGGATCGCCCTTGTCCTCGCGGAAGATGATCTCGACCGCCCCCTTGGCGCCCATCACGGCGATCTCGGCGTTCGGCCACGCGAGGTTGACGTCGCCCCTCAGGTGCTTGGAGCTCATCACGTCGTAGGCGCCGCCGTAGGCCTTGCGCGTGATCACCGTGACCTTGGGCACCGTGCACTCGGCGTAGGCGTACAGCAGCTTGGCGCCGTGCTTGATGATGCCGCCGTACTCCTGCGCGGTGCCCGGCATGAAGCCGGGCACGTCGACGAAGGTGACCACCGGGATGTTGAAGGCGTCGCAGAAGCGCACGAAGCGCGCCGCCTTGATGCTCGACCTGATGTCGAGGCAGCCGGCGAGCACCATCGGGTTGTTGGCGACGATGCCCACCGTGTGCCCTTCCATGCGCCCGAAGCCGACGACGATGTTCTTCGCGTGATCGGCCTGCAGCTCGAAGAAGTCGTGGTCGTCGAGCACCTTGACGATCAGCTCCTTGATGTCGTAGGGCTTGTTCGGGTGATCCGGCACCAGCGTGTCGAGGCTGTAGTCGAGCCGCTCGGCCGGGTCGCCGCTCGCTCGCACGGGCGGCTTCTCGCGGTTGTTCAGCGGCAGGTAGTTGAAGAAGCGCCGCAGCATCAGGATCGCCTCGACGTCGTTCTCGAACGCGAGGTCGGCGACACCGCTCTTGGTGGTGTGCGTCGTCGCGCCGCCGAGCTCCTCGGCGGTGACCTCCTCGTGCGTCACCGTCTTCACGACCTCGGGGCCGGTGACGAACATGTACGAGCTGTCCTTGACCATGAAGATGAAGTCGGTCATCGCCGGCGAGTACACCGCGCCGCCCGCGCACGGGCCCATGATCATGCTGATCTGCGGGATCACGCCGCTGGCCATCACGTTGCGCTGGAACACCTCGGCGTAGCCGCCGAGCGAGGCCACGCCTTCCTGGATGCGCGCGCCGCCCGAGTCGTTGAGGCCGATCACCGGCGCGCCGACCTTCATCGCCTGGTCCATCACCTTGCAGATCTTCTCGGCGTGCGCCTCGCTCAGCGCGCCGCCGAAGACGGTGAAGTCCTGGCTGAAGACGAACACCAGGCGGCCGTTGATCATCCCGTAGCCGGTGACGACGCCGTCGCCCGGGACCTTCTGGTCGGCCATGCCGAATTCGGCGCAGCGGTGCTCGACGAACATGTCCCACTCCTCGAACGTGCCCTCGTCGAGCAGCAGCGACAGGCGCTCGCGCGCCGTCAGCTTGCCCTTGGCGTGCTGGGCGTCGATGCGCTTCTGTCCGCCGCCGAGGCGCGCCGCGGCGCGCTTCTGGTCCAGTTGTCCGATGATGTCGTGCATGGTCTCGTCCCCGAAGGGCTGTCAGTGAAAGAGGTCGAGCAGCCGCCGCGCAGCCACCGACGCCGCGACGCGCCCGGCGCGCACGTCGTCGCTCATCGCCGGCAGCGCCGCGGCGACCCGGGGGTCGTGCCGGAAGCGCGCCTTCAGCCCGGCGTCGATGCGTTCCCACAGCCAGGCCACCGTCTGCCGCTCGCGCCGCTCGGCCAGGCGACCGCTCGCGGTCTGCAGGTCGCGAAACTGCGTGACGGCGTCCCAGAAGTCGGCGAGGCCCTGGCCCTTGAGCGCGCTCAGTTGCAGCACACGCGGGTGCCACACCCGGGCGTCGTGATGGGCGTGGTCAGGGTGGCCGTGCAGCCCGAAGATGCGAAGCGCCGACGTGATCTGCGCCCGCGCGCGCGTCGCCGCCGCCTCGTCGAGGTCGGCCTTGTTGATCGCCACGAGGTCGGCGAGCTCCATCACGCCCTTCTTGATCGCCTGCAGGTCGTCGCCGGCGTTGGGCAGCTGCAGCAGCGCGAACATGTCGGTCATGCCGGCCACCGCGGTTTCGCTCTGGCCGACGCCGACCGTCTCGACGATGACGACGTCGTGGCCGGCCGCCTCGAGCACCAGCATCGCCTCGCGCGTCTTCTCGGCCACGCCGCCGAGCGTGCCGGCCGAAGGGCTCGGGCGGATGAAGGCGCGCTCGTCGACCGACAGGCGCTCCATGCGCGTCTTGTCGCCGAGGATCGATCCCCCCGAGACGCTCGACGACGGGTCGACGGCGAGCACCGCGACGCGGTGGCCGCGCTCGATCAGGAACAGGCCCAGCGACTCGATGAACGTGCTCTTGCCGACACCCGGCACGCCCGAGATGCCGAGACGGAACGATCCGCCGGTGTGCGGCAGCAGCGCGTCGAGCAGCGCGTCGGCGCGCTCGCGGTGGTCGGCGCGCGTCGACTCGAGCAGCGTGACCGCCTTCGCGATCGCGCGCCGCTGCGCGGGGCCGCTGCCGCCGACGATGGCGTCGGCGAGCTGCTGGTCGACGGCAGGCAGCATCGTCGGCCGCTCAGGCAGCCTTCACGGCATTTCTGATCTGCTCGAGCACGTCCTTCGCGCTCGCCGGGATCGGCGTGCCGGGCCCGTAGATGCCCTTGACACCGGCGTCGTACAGGAACGCGTAGTCCTGCTGCGGGATGACGCCGCCGACGAAGACGATGATGTCGTCGGCACCCTGCTTGCGCAGCTCCTCGATGATGGCCGGCACCAGCGTCTTGTGGCCAGCGGCGAGCGTGCTGACGCCCACCGCGTGCACGTCGTTCTCGATCGCCTGGCGCGCGCACTCCTCGGGCGTCTGGAACAGCGTGCCGATGTCGACGTCGAAGCCGAGGTCGGCGAACGCCGTGGCCACCACCTTGGCGCCGCGGTCGTGGCCGTCCTGGCCGAGCTTGGCGATCATCACGCGCGGCCGGCGCCCCTGCTCGTCGGCGAACGCCGCAATTTCCGCCTTGAGCTGGTCCCAGCCTTCGGCGCTGTCGTAGGCGGCGGCGTACACGCCGGTCACCTTCTGGATGTCGGCGCGGTGGCGGCCGAAGACCTGTTCGAGCGCATCGCTGACTTCTCCCACGGTGGCACGCAGGCGGATCGCCTGGATGCTCAGGTCGAGCAGGTTGCCCTGCCCCGTCGTCGCCGCGTCGGTCAAGGCGGCCAGCGCAGCCTTCACCTTCACCCCGTCGCGCGCCGCCTTGATCCGGTTCAGCCGCTCGATCTGCTGCTCGCGCACCCGGTGGTTGTCGACGACGAGGATGTCCACGGGCTCCTCCTTCGGCAGCCGGTACTTGTTGACGCCGACGATCACGTCCTTGCCGCTGTCGATGCGCGCCTGCTTCTCGGCGGCGCTGGCCTCGATCTTCAGCTTGGCCCAGCCGCTGTCGACGGCCTTCGTCATGCCGCCGAGCGCGTCGACCTCCTCGATGATGGCCCAGGCCTTGTCAGCCATGTCCTGCGTCAGCCGCTCCATCAGGTAGCTGCCGGCCCAGGGGTCGATCACGTTCGTGATGTGCGTCTCCTCCTGGATGATCAGTTGCGTGTTGCGCGCGATGCGCGCGCTGAACTCGGTGGGCAGCGCGATCGCCTCGTCGAAGCTGTTGGTGTGCAGGGACTGCGTGCCGCCGAACACCGCGGCCATCGCCTCGATCGTCGTGCGCACGATGTTGTTGTACGGGTCCTGCTCGGCCAGGCTCCAGCCCGAGGTCTGGCAGTGCGTGCGCAGCATCAGGCTCTTCGGGTTCTGCGCGCCGAACCCCTTCATGATCCGGCACCACAGCAGGCGCGCGGCGCGCATCTTGGCGATCTCGAGATAGAAGTTCATCCCGATCGCCCAGAAGAAGGAGAGGCGCCCCGCGAAGTCGTCGACGTCGAGCCCCTTGGCCA
>JALOSD010000299.1 GCA_025458585.1 Burkholderiaceae bacterium
CAGCCGCGCGCGCTCGGGCGCATCGCGAACGATGCGCATGCTGTTGCGGCGCTCGCGCTCGGCATCCAATTGGTCGTAGTCGGGCAGGTGATGGTCGAGTTCGGGCTCGGTGTCGCTGAGCACCTCGTCGTGCAGCAAGAACACGAAGCGCTCGGCGCCGGCGGGGCCGCGTTCGTGCCGCACTTCGAGCACCGGCAGGGTCTCGACCAGCTCGACGGCCACGCCTGGCCGGTCGTCGAACTCGAGCCCCGGGTGCCCGACCAGCGCCTGCGCGGCCTGCACGATGTCGAACGACATCTCGCTGCTGCGGTAGCGCCCCTGGCGCAGGCAGCGCGCAACGGCGGCATCGCGGGGGTCGAGCCGCGTGCGCTTCTTCAGCTGCAGCGGGCTCAGCGGCTTGGGCTTGCCGCGCGGCGTGGCGGCGGGCTCGAAGGCCTGCAGGTCGTGGACGCGACCCGCGGCGTCGAGGGTCAGCCGCCAGCGCAGCGTGCCCAGCGGCTGCGCCGCGGTGGCCGCCTTGACGGCGGCGGCGCGTCGGCCGGCCGCGGCGGCAGCGGCCAGCCGAGGTGTTCGCAGGCCTGCACCACCAGGTCGGCTTTCCACGGCAGGCCTGCCGCGTGCAGCGCCTGCACCAGGTTCGCGACCAGCGACGCCTCCCAGCCGGGTGGGGACTTGCCGAGCCAGGCCGCGAGCAAGAGCCGGTCGGCCAGCCCGTCGGGGTCGCGCAGCTCCTGCCGGGCAGAGCGGCTCGGCTGCAGCGCCTCGATCTCGAGCCGCTCGTCGCCCAGCCGCACCGCCAGCACGTGCGCCCAGCGCCCCCAGGGGTCGTGCGCCGACGGCGTGCGCGAGCCCGAGGCGGCGACGCAGAACTTGCGCGCTGTTGTCCAGGCCGCGGCGTCGTGCTGCGCCATCAGCGACAGCGGGTACCACTGCAGCAGGCTCGGCGGCGCGAACCCGCGGCGCTTGCCGAGGTGGGCGCACAAGGCCTTCCACGCCGGCGGGAAGGCGGCGGCGGTCTCGGCAAAGCGCCCCGCGCGCGCCGGCAGCACCGCACGCAACAGAGGCAAAAACGGCTGTGCCTCGGCGTCTTGGGCGATCACGGCCTCGACGGCGTCGACGTCGCCGCGCTGCAGGCGCTGTTCGGCCACGCGCAGGCGCAGCGCGGTGGCGCCGTCGGCCGGCGCGGCGTCGATGTGCGCCTCGACCCAGTCGAGCAGTGCCGGCTCCTCGGCGAGCAGGCCGTACTGGTCGAGCGCCGCCAACAGCTGCCAGCGCAGCCCGCCGTCGATGCGCTCGAACAATCCCAGCCGCCGCAGCTGCGCCAGCGCGCGCAGCACGACGTCGGTCTTGTTGACGTGGCGCAGCGCGCCGGTGGAGAGCTCGGCATAGGTCTTGACGTCGGCGCCGCCGACCAGCATCAGGCGCAGCAGCGCGAGCGACTCGTCGTCGTGGCGCGGCATGAAGTAGCTCGGCACGCGCTCGACAGGGCCGAGCGCGCCGCTGGCCACCCACAGCAGCGCGCGCCACATCTCGCCGGCGCGCGGCGCGGCCAGCAGCGTGGCCAGCCGCGGCTCGGCGAGCGCCTCGGGCACCGACCAGCCCTCGCCGTCGTGGGCGGTCACGCGCCCAGCCGGCGATCACCAGCGCGTCGAACACGCGCTCGACCTCGGCCGGTGTCAGCGCCGCCGCGACCTCCTCGTCGCGCCGCTGCTGCGCGACGTCCTTGACCGTGCGCTCGAGATCGCGCGCGCGACCCAGCGGCTGACCATGGAGGTTGGTGTACTGGAAGGGCGTCAGGCGGCGGGCCATCGCTCCATTGTCCGGGTTCGCCGCGGCGCGGTCGGCGTCAGAACCCCTCCTCGACCAGTTCCGCCGCGCGCAGCACGGCGCGCGCCTTGGCCTCGGTTTCCTTCCACTCGAGTTCGGGCACCGAGTCGGCGACGACGCCGGCGCCGGCCTGCACGTACAGGGTGTTGTCCTTGACGATGCCGGTGCGGATCGCGATCGCGACGTCCATGTCGCCGGCGAAACTGAGGTAGCCGACCGCGCCGCCGTAGATGCCGCGCTCAACCGGCTCGAGCTCGTCGATGAGCTCCATCGCGCGGATCTTCGGCGCGCCGCTGAGCGTGCCGGCCGGGAAGCTCGCCTTGAGCACGTCGAGCGCGGTGAGGCCCGGCTTCAGCCGCCCCTCGACGTTGCTGACGATGTGCATCACGTGCGAGTAGCGCTCGACGCCGAACGCCTCCGTCACCTTGACGCTGCCTGTCTGCGCGATGCGGCCGATGTCGTTGCGCGCGAGGTCGATCAGCATGACGTGCTCGGCGCGTTCCTTCGGGTCGGCGAGCAACTCGGCTTCGTTCGCCTTGTCCTGTTCGGGCGTCGCGCCGCGCGGCCGCGTACCGGCGATCGGACGGACCGTGACGACGTGGTGGCCCTCGGCGTCCTGCTCGTCGCGCACGAGGATCTCGGGGCTGGCGCCGACGATCTGGAACCCGCCCATGTCGTAGTAGTACATGTATGGGCTCGGGTTGAGCGAGCGCAGTGCACGGTACAGCGACAGCGGGCTCTCGGTGTAGCGCTTCTTCAGCCGCTGGCCGACGACGACCTGCATGCAGTCGCCGGCAGCGATGTAGTCCTTGGCGCGCTCGACGGCACGCATGAAGTCGGCCTTCGCGAACTCGCGCTCGACGGCGTACGAGGGCCCGCGCCTGACCTGCGGCGCCGTCACAGAGAAGCGCAGCCGGTCGGTCAGCTCGCCGAGGCGCTTCTTGCCGTGGAAATAGGCCTCGCTCTGCCGCGGGTCGGCCCACACGATCAGGTACAGCCGCCCCGACAGGTTGTCGATGACGGCCAGTTCCTCGGTCTGCAGCAGCATCACGTCGGGCGTGCCCAACCCGCCGGGTTTGCGCTTGCCGGCGAGCCGCTTCTCGATCAGGCGCACCGTGTCGTAGCCGAAGTAGCCGGCCAGTCCGCCGCAGAAGCGCGGCAGCCCCGGGCGCAGCGCCGGCTTGAAGCGCTGCTGGTAGGCGGCGACGAAGTCGAGCGGGTTGCCCTCGTGCGTCTCGACGACGGCGCCGTCGGTGACGACTTCGGTGCGCTGGCCGGTGGCGCGCAGCAGCGTGCGCGCCGGCAGCCCGATGAACGAGTAGCGGCCGAAGCGCTCGCCGCCGACGACCGACTCGAGCAGGAAGCTGTGCTGGCTGCCGCCGGCGAGCTTGAGGTACAGCGACAGCGGCGTCTCGAGGTCGGCGAAGGCCTCGGCGATCAGGGCGATGCGGTTGTAGCCCTGCGCGGCGAGGCTGCGGAATTCCAGTTCGGTGATCACGGGTCGGGCCTTCCTGGCGCGCCGTCCGGCGGATGGTCGACCGGCAGGCGCCTTGCGGATCGCGGAGGCCGGTAGCTCGGCACTCCGCCGGGACGACACGGCGCGTCAGGCGCGCGGCATGCGGTCAACGAGATTCAGGCGGACCAGCGGCGCCAGGGCCAGGCTCCCCGGTCGACCGACCTGAAGCGCGAAGTCTCGTTGCGCGACGTGAACATGACCATGAGTCTAAGCGAATCGACGGCGAACCGGTCGCCGCTGCGCCTTAGCGCCCCAGCACGACTCTCTTGGCCAGGCCACGAATCGAAGCCCGCACGCGGCGCGACACGCTGGCATCCCGGAAGCCTTCCCGGTGGACGCGGCCGTCGACGCGCACGCGCGACGCGCGAACGGGCGTCGTCTCGACGCGCACGCATGCGGCGTCGAGCACGAAGCGCAGCAGCCGCTCGGCGTGCAGCGGCCCGCCGCGCGCGTCGAGGAAGCGGGCGACCTGCCGGATG
>JALOSD010000300.1 GCA_025458585.1 Burkholderiaceae bacterium
ATCGTCCGCCGCATCGTCCGCCGCAGCGCCATCGCGAGCTGCGGCGCGACGCCGGCGCACCGGCCTCGCGGCCACCGAAGCCCCGTCGGGGCTAGGCGCCCGCCGCCTCGTCGCGGGGCCCGGCCGGCTGCGGCGCGCCCGCGGTCAGTGGAAGCCGAGGAAGCCCAGGCAGCGCACGGTGTCGTTGGGGTTCTGTTCGCAGTAGCGGCGCAACTCGACGCCAGCCTTCTGCTCGGGCGTCATCGAGGCCGGGCCGGCGCAGCCCGCGGCGACCACCGCAGACATCATCACGGCGAGTCCCGCCAGCGTACGGTTCATCATCGTCATCACGTCCCTTTCGTCGGCGGCGACGCCGCCCGTATGTCACTCGGCATGTCACTTCACCAGCGGCCGCACCTGCGTGAAGCCGCCATCGACCGCGATCACCTGGCCCGTGACGCGCGAGGCCCCGTCGCTGAGCAGCCACGCGATCACGTCGGCGACCTGCGCCGCGGTCTGCACGCCGCCGAGCGGGTACTGGCGCCCGGCGGCCTCGCGCATCGCATCGACCTTGAGCATGCCGGCGGTCATCGGCGTATCGGTCATCCCTGGCGCGACGGCGTTGACGCGCAACCCGAGCGGCGCGTAGGTAGCCGCAGCACTGCGTGCAAGCGCCTCGACGCCGCCCTTCGCGGCCGCGATCGCCTCGTGGTTCGCGACGCCGATGCGCGCGACGACCGACGACACGAGCACTGCCGCACCCGGCCGCGGTGTTTCACGCAGCGCGTCGACCCATGCTTGCAAAACGTAGAGCGCACTGTCGAGGTTGACACGCAGCACCTCGCGCATCTGTTCGACCTTCGTGCGGTGCAGCGGCGCGATCAGCGTGCTGCCGACGCAGTGCGCGAGGTGCGTCGGCGCGGCGCCGAGCTGCGCCCTGCACTGCTCGATGGCCGCCGCCGCGCCCTCGGGCGTCGTCGTGTCGGCCGCGATGCGAGCGTCGGCGGCGAGGTCGGCGAGCGTGTCGGCGCGGCGTCCGACCGCGGCCACGAGGAAGCCTTGCGCGCGCAGCCGCGGCAGCAGCTCGCGGCCGATACCGCCGCGCGCGCCGGTGACGAGCGCGATCGGCGTCATGGCGTCTCTGCAGCGCGGGGCGCAGGCGCAGGAACGCACGGTACGCGCCTTCCATCAGAGCCGGCGCGCCCGGAAGCGCGCCCAGGCGTGCCAGCACGCGCCAGCCAGGCAGCGCGGCCCACAGCGCGAGGAACGCACGCGCGCCGCTGTCGAGGCGGCCGTCGGCATGACGGACGTGAAAGCGCGCCAGCAGCTGCTCGCGCGTCGTCCCCGGCGGCAGCTCGGGCAGCGCCGCCATGGCGTCGCCGACGTCGGCGTAGGCGATCGGCTGCAGCGGCGTCAGCGCGCGGTAGAGACCGATCTCGCGCCGGCACAGCGGACAGCCGCCGTCGTAGAGCACGGTGAGCGCGCCCGTGCACGCGACCTGCGCCGCGGCGGACGTCTCGGATGGAAGAGGCGTATTCATACCGCGATCGTGCCACGAACGAGACTCATCGGTTCTTGAGTGAACCAATGGGTTTAGTCCCGGCACGGGATTGCTCCCGCAGCGGTCAAGCCGTCGACGCGAGCAGGTCGTCGAGACACGTCGCGCCGCGGCTCACGCGGCGCCAGAACTGCGAGAACGACGAGCAGCGCGTCGGCGGATCGACGAACAGCCGCGGCTCGGCGTCGAGCGCCGCGACGCCGTCGAGAAGCGCGCCGAGGTGCGCGTCGGCGGCGCTGCGCACGGAACGCGCGTGGTGCAGCGTCGCGCGCAGGTCGTCGGCGCCCGCCCACCACAGGTGGTCGGCGAGCGCCGCCATGCGCGTGGCGACGAAGCGCCAGCGCCTGTCGCCCCAGGGCCAGCAGCGATGGAAGCCGACCTCGCAGATGCCGATGCGCAGCGTGTCGGGCGGCAGATCGGGCGGCGGCGCGCGAAGCGCCCACGGGTGCACGAGCCACACGTCGCGGCCGGCGATCGTCGAGCCGCTCGGCGCCGAGCACAGCGCAAGGCCGGGTGGCGGCTCGTGCCACAGGCGCGGCTCGGCGACGCCGTCGGCACGCCCGGGAGCCTCGACGGCCTGCGGCGAGCGCGCCAGCCGCTCGAGCGCGTCGTAGCCGGTGTCGAGCACGCTGCCGGCGCAGTGCCAGGCGGGCGGGGCGTACTTGGCGACGTTGTCGGCGTTGAACAGATACGGCTTGCTGCTGCCGGTGCCGGCGACCCACTGCCAGCTCAGGTGGTTGCTCGCGAGATCGCCGTCGAGCAGGTGCGCATAGAGCCAGTCGGCGCCAGCGCGCCAGTGCACCTTGCGCAGGTGCACCAGGTACGACGCCAGCCACATGCGCGCGTGGTTGTGCAGCCAGCCGGTGGCGTAGAGCGCGCGTACCGCCTCGTCGACCACCGGCACACCGGTGCGCGCCTCGCGCACGTCGGCAGGCAGCTCGCGCGCGTAGGCCGCGTCGGGCAGCGGGCCCTCGTGCAGCGACTCGAAGATGCCGTCGCCGGCGCGCTGCCAGACGTGACGGAAGTAGGCGCGCCAGCCGAGCTCGGCGACCAGCTTGTGCTGCACGTCGAGGGCGTGGCGCTCGGCGAGCACGGTGGCGACGTCGCGCAGCGTCAGGACGCCGTGCGTCAAGTACGGCGACAGCCGCGTGACGGCGCCGTCGAGGCGGTTGCGCGTGCGCGCGTAGGCGTCGGGGCGGATCCCTGCGAGCCGCGCGTGGGCGGCGTCGAGGGTGGGCGGAAAGCCGTCGGGAAGCATCGGGTCAGGGCAGCCCGCCGTGGGCACGCAGGCGGTCGGCGCGCGCCGCGATCGCGGCGCGCTCGGCGGGCGCGAGGCGCGCGAGGTTCTTCACCTGCAGCGCCATGCGCGGGTGCTTGGCGAAGCGCTGCTCGTGGCGCGCGAGGAAGTCCCAGTACAGCGTCGTGAACGGGCAGGCGTCGTCGCCGCTGGCCTTCGCCGGCTCGAAGCGGCAGCCGCGGCAATACGGGCTCATGCGGTCGAGGTACTTGCCGCTGGCCGCATACGGCTTGCTCGCCATCAGGCCGCCGTCGCCGTACTGGCTCATGCCCAGCGTGTTCGGCAGCTCGACCCACTCGACGGCGTCGACGTAGACCGCGAGGTACCACGCGTGCACCTCGCGCGGCGCGACGCCGAGCAGCAGCGCGTACAGCCCAGTGACCATCAGCCGGTGGATGTGGTGCGCGTAGCCGTGCGCGAGCGTGGAGCCGATGGCGTCGGCCAGGCACGCCATCGGCGAGTCGCCGCTCCAGTAGAACGCCGGCAGCGGTTCGTGCGCATCGAGCGCGTTGAGCCCGAGGTAGCCGGGCATGCGCGTCCAGTAGATGCCGCGCACGTACTCGCGCCAGCCTAGGACCTGGCGGATGAAGCCCTCGGCGCTCGCGAGCGGCACGTGGTGCAGCCAAGGCTCGCCGGGCCACATCGCGTCCTGGAAGCGGCCGAACGACTCGAGGCGTTCGTCGACGAAGATCTCGAGCGCGCGCAACGCCTGCGCGCGCGTCACGGGCCACGCGAACGCGTCGAGCGCGCCGGGGTGGTCGGCGAAGCGCGCGTCGACGAGCGCGATCACGTCGCGCGTGATCGCGTCGGGCGCGAACGTCGAGCGCGGTGGCACGAACCCGGGGCCGCGCGCGTCGAAGGCCTCGCGGTTGTCGGCGTCGTAGTTCCACTGGCCGCCGCAGGGCTGGTCGCCCTCCATCAGCACGCGGTGGCGCTGGCGCATCTCGCGGTAGAAGAACTCCATGCGCAGGCTCTTGCGCGCCTTCGCGTGCGCGGCGAACTGCTCGACGCTGCACAGGAAGTGGCGGTCGGGGCGGATCTCGAGCGGCACGCCGAGCCGCCGTGCCGCGCCGACCAGCGCCTCGCGCACGCGCCACTCGCCGGGCTCGGTCATCACCAGACGCTGCGGGCGCAGCGCCGCGACGGCGGCTTCGAGCTCGGCGGCGAGCGTGTGGCGGTTGCCCGCGTCGTCCAGCCGCCGGTAGTGCAGCGCAACGCCGTCGCGGCGCAGGTCGTCGGCGAAGTGGCGCATCGCGCTGAGGAACAGCGCAATGCGCGCCTTGCCCGAGCGCACGTGCGTCGACTCCTCGTCGACCTCGGCCATCCACACGGCGTCGCGCGCGGCGTCGAAGCCGTCGAACGCCGACGACGTGCGGTCGAGCTGGTCGCCGAGCACGAGCACGAGGTGGCGCCGCGGGGTCGGCTCAGGCACGGTGCGCCTCCTTCGTCGCGGCGCGGCGCTGGCGGCACGCGTCGCTGCAGAACTTCACGTCGTCCCAGTTCTTGGCCCACGCCTTGCGCCACACCATCTCGCGCCCGCAGGCCGCGCACACCTTGCGCGGCAGGGCCTGCTTGTTGCCCTTGAAGCCGAGCCGTGTGGTCACGACCCGACCTCTTCGAACAACGCGCGTTGCACCGGCGTCGCCGTCGCCCGGCGCGCCTGCGTGCGTGGCCGCGTCGTCGGGGGCAGCCCGCTCTTGCGGCTGCCGTGGCGGTCCTGGATCGCGTCGGCCTCGGTGCGGGCCTCGCGCGACGCGCGCAGCGCGTAGAGCTTGTCCTTGGCCTGCTTCACCGCGGTGCGGTCGACGACGATCGGCGCGGGGTAGTCGCGGCCGATCGTGCAGCCGGCGCGGCCCTGCATCGCGGCCGGCATGCGCCACGGCTCGGCGACCAAGGCGGCGGGAACGCCGTCGAGTTCGGGCACCCAGCGGCGGATGAAGGTGCCGTCGGGGTCGTGATCGAGCGCCTGCTTGGTCGGCGAGTAGATGCGCAGCGTGTTGATGCCGGTGGTGCCGCTTTGCATCTGCATCTGGCTCCAGTGGATGCCGGGCTCGAAGTCGAGGAACTGCCGCGCCAGGTGCAGGCCCGTCGGCCGCCAGTGCAGCCACAGGTGGTACGACGCGAAGCTGACCAGCATCGCGCGCATGCGGAAGTTGAGCCAGCCGGTGGCCGTGAGACTGCGCATGCACGCGTCGACCATCGGGTAGCCGGTGCGGCCGTCGCGCCAGGCGTCGAAGCGGCGCTGCGCCTCGGCGTTCCACGCGACGCCGTCGCCGGGGCGCAGGCCGTCGCAGACGCGGGCGAAGTTGCGGTGCTCGATCGCCGGCTCGTCTTCGAGCTTCTGCACGAAGTGGCAGTGCCAGCGCAGCCGACCGGCGAAGCCGCGCAGGTCGTGCGCCTGGTGCACGCTGCGCATCGAGATCGTGCCGAACGCGAGGTGCTCGCTCAACCGGCTGCAGCCGTCGGCGGCTGCGAGCGGGCTCGACAGGTTTCGCCGGTAGCCGCGGCCGCGGCCGGCGAGGAAGCCGTCGAGCGTCGTCCACGCGGCGCGCTCGCCGGCGGCGGTCGGCGGATCGACCTGAGGCAGGCCGAGGTCGCGCAGCGTCGGCAGGCCGTCGGCCTGCAGCGGCGCGCCGCGCCAGCGAGCGGGCACGGACACCTCGGGCGCGTCCATGCGCCGCTGCCAGCGTTGCGCCCAGCCGTCGCGGCTGCGCAGCCGGCGCACGACGCCGGTCTGCGCCAACTCCTGCCACACGACGCCGCGCTCGCGGCACCAGGCGGCCACCGCCCGGTCGCGGCCCCAGGTCCAGCCGGGCCCGGTCTCCTCGTGACTGAAGAGGTGGGTGAACGCGAAGGACCGCCGCAGGTCGTCGAACACCTGCGGCACGTCGCCGACCCGCACGACGAGCGGCAGTCCGCGCGCGGCCAGCGTCGCGCGCAACTCGGCGAGCGCGGCGAGCGTCCACGCGACGTGGCGCGGGTGGCACTCGGGGCTCGCAAGCCACGCCGGCTCGATCACGAACAGCGCCAGCGCCTCGTCCGCGACCGCGGCGGCCGCGAGCGCCGCGTGGTCGCGACACCGCAGGTCGCGCTTGAGCCAGACCACCCCCCTTGCCGCCATCGCGCCAAGGATGCGCGAACGCGCATGACCTTGCCGGCGTGGGGCCGCAGCGGTTCAGCGCCGCGGGTGCTCCCAGACCTGCACCGGCGCGCCGAGGAAGTCCGCCGTGCGCGCGAGCGTCGCGCCGAGCCGCTCGGCGACCGCGGCCGAGCGCGCGTTGCCGGGGCGGATCAGGCTGATCAGCCGTTCGATGCCGAACGCCGCGCGCCGGGCCAGCGCGGCGCGGCACGCTTCGGTGGCCAGACCCCGGCCCCCGCTCGTGCGTTCCTCGAGCGCCCACATGCCGAAGCCGCGCAGCGGCCAGTGGCCGAGGAAGAGCGCCATCTGCCGCCACGCCGCGTCGCGGTCGATCGGCCCGCCGTCGCCGACGAAGCGCATCACCTCGGCGTCGGCGCACATCGTGGCGTAGGCGTCGAGGTCGGCGGCGGCGAACGCGCGCAGGCGCAGGCGCTCGGTCTCGATCACCGGGATGTCGAAGGCCATCGCCGGCGCCGTCGTGCCGTCAGGCCCGTGCCGCAGCCGTGCGCTCGACCGCGTCGATGAAGACCCGCGCGACGTCGAAGCCGGTCTGCTGCGTGATCTCCTGGAAGCCGGTCGGGCTCGTGACGTTGATCTCGGTGAGGCAGTCGCCGATCACGTCGAGCCCGGCGAACACGATGCCGCGCTGCGCCAGCACGCGGCCGACGCCGTGCGCGATCTCGCGGTCGCGCTCGCTGATCGGCTGCGCGACGCCCTTGCCACCGACCGCGAGGTTGCCGCGGATCTCGCTGCCCTGCGGGATGCGCGCGAGGCAGTAAGGCACCGGTTCGCCGTCGATCACGATCACGCGCTTGTCGCCGTGCACGATCTCGGTCAGGTACTTCTGCGCCATCACCGTGACGGCGCCGTGGCGGTTCAGCGTCTCGGTGATCGCGCCCAGGTTCAGCCCGTCGGGGCCGACCCGGAAGATGCCCATGCCGCCCATGCCGTCGAGCGGCTTGAGGATGACGTCGCGGTGCTCGTCGTGGAACGCGCGGATCGCCTTGGCGTCGCGCGTGACGAGCGTCGGGCCGATGTACTGCGGAAACTCCATCACCGCGAGCTTCTCGGGATGGTCGCGCAGCGCGCGCGGCTTGTTGACGACGCAAGCCCCCTCGCGCTCGGCCTGCTCGAGCAGGTGGGTGGCGTAGAAATACTCGCTGTCGAAGGGGGGATCCTTGCGCATCAGCACGACGTCGGCGTCGGCGAGCGCCAGTTCGCGCTCCTGCACGGTGTCGAACCAGGCCTTCACGTCGCCCGTGAGCGTGATCGCGCGAGCGCGCCGCGCCACCACGCGCGAGCCGTCGCGCCACACGAGGTCGGCCGGCTCGCAGGCCCAGAGCACGTGGCCGCGCGCAGCGGCCTGCCGCATCATCGCGAATGTCGTGTCCTTGTAGACCTTGAAGGTCTCGAGCGGGTCGGCAACGAAGAGCAGGTTCACGGCGCGAAGGGTTCAGGGCACGGGGCCGCTAGTGTTGCACCGATGCCGGGGCCGCGCCGGCGGCACGTCGACGGCTCCACCCGGCGAGCGCCGGCGCCGTGGCCGGGACGCCAGTCGCGCCGATGCGCGCGCGCAACTGCCGAGGCCTCCCGAGGAAACGCCGGGCCACCCCAGGTGTCCACGACCCGTGGGCGCGTTGAGCGCGGCCCGGCCCTGGGGGCCGTCAGAGCTCGATCTTCGCCCCGAGCTCGACGACGCGGTTCGCCGGCAGCGCGAGAAAGTCGGCGGCACGCGCGGCGTTGCGCTGCATCGCGGCGAACAGCTTCGCGCGCCACGCCGGCAGGCCCGGCGCGACGCGCGGCACGACGATGTCGCGCGAGACGAAGTAG
>JALOSD010000301.1 GCA_025458585.1 Burkholderiaceae bacterium
GTCAAGTACCTGGTCGACCAGGGCCACACGGTGTTCATGATGTCGTGGAAGAACCCCGACGAGCGCGACCGCGACGTCGGCATGGACGATTACGTCGCCAAGGGCCTGCGCGCCGCGCTCGACGCCGTGACCACGATCGTGCCCAAGCGCAAGGTGCACGCGGTGGGCTACTGCATCGGCGGCACGCTGCTGGCGATCGCGGCGGCCGCGCTCGCGCGCGAGCGCGACGAGCGGCTGGCGTCGATCTCGATGTTCGCCGCGCAGACCGATTTCGCCGAGCCGGGCGAGCTCGCCTTCTTCATCAACCCGAGCCAGCTCGCGATGCTCGAGGCGACGATGCACAAGAAGGGCGTGCTCGAGAGCCGGCAGATGGGCGGCGCGTTCGCGCTGCTGCGCTCGCAGGACCTGGTGTGGCAGCCGATCGTCAACAACTACCTCAAGGGCCAGCGCGACGCGCTGATCGACCTGATGGCGTGGAACGCCGACGGCACGCGCATGCCGTGGCGCATGCACACCGAGTACCTGTACCGGCTGTACCTCGACAACGAACTCGCGACCAACCGTTTCCCGGTCGACGGCAAGCTCGTGCGGCTGTCGGACATCCGCGTGCCGATGTTCGTCGTCGGCACCGAGACCGACCACGTCGCGCCGTGGAAATCGGTCTACAAGGTCGACAACCTCGTGCGCTCGGACGACTTCACGTTCCTGCTGACCTCGGGCGGCCACAACGCCGGCATCGTCAGCGGGCCGGTGCACCCGAAGCGCCACTACCGGATCAAGACGCGCCGCCTCGCCGACCCGCACCTCGCGCCCGAGGAGTGGGTCGAGGAGGCGACCAAGCAACAGGGGTCGTGGTGGCCGGCGTGGCAGGCGTGGCTTGCCGCGCACTCAAGCGGCATGACGAAGCCGCCGGCGCTCGGCGCGCCCGGCTACCGCCCGCTCGAGAACGCGCCCGGGCGGTACGTCCGCCAGCGCTGAAGCGGCGCGGGGGACGTCCCGCGAGCCGGCGGCTTGAAATCGCCGCCGCGCGACCCACCTCGAGCGGGTGAGCGCGCTGATCGCCGTGGGCCTGCTCGTCGCCGTCGCGGCGGCGGCCACCGGCCTGTTCGCCGGACCGACGCTCGCGCGGCTGTGGCGGCGACGGCGCATCGCGCGCCGGCCGTTCCCGGCCGCGTGGCGCGACATCGTGCGCCGCCGCGTGCCGCTCGTGCGCGAGCTGCCGGCGGCGCAGCAGCTGCGCCTGAAGCAGCACGTGCAGGTGCTGCTCGCCGAGGTGCCCTTCGTCGGCTGCGCCGGCCTCGAGGTCGACGACGAGATGCGCGTGACGATCGCCGCGCAGGCGGCGCTGCTGCTGCTCGGGCGCGGAGGCTCGTTCGGCAACGTGCGCGAGGTGCTCGTCTACCCCGGCCACTTCGCCGCGCCGCGGCGCGAGCAGGGGCCGGGCGGCATCGTGCACGAGGGGCGCGACGTGCTGGCCGGCCAGAGCTGGGAGCGCGGGCAGGTGATCGTCGCGTGGGACGCCGTGCTCGACGGCGCCGCCGACCCGCACGACGGCGCCAACGTCGTGATCCACGAGTTCGCGCACCAGCTCGACCAGGACACCGGTGCGGCCAACGGCGCGCCCTACGTCGGCCGCGGCGCGGTGCAGCAGACGTGGGCGCGCGTGATGAACCGCGAGTTCGACGCGCTGCGCGCACGCCTGGCGCGCGGCGAGCACGGGCTGATCGACGCCTACGCCGCGACGAGCCCGGCCGAGTTCTTCGCCGTCGCGAGCGAGGTGTTCTTCGAGCGCCCGGCGGCGCTGGCCGCCGAGCATCCGGCGCTGTACGAGCAGCTCGGGCGCTGCTACCGGCTCGATCCGGTCACGTGGTAGCGGTTCGCGGCGCGGCCGCGTTCAGGAATCGGCCGATCTCGCCGAGCGCCTGGCGTGCCTCGGGCAGCTCGGGGTGGAAGATCTGCCAGACGTGGATCATGTGGGCCCATCGCTGCAGGCGCACCGGCGAGCCGGCGGCCTGCGCACGGTTCGCGTAGCGCTGGCTGTCGTCGAACAGCATCTCGACCTCGCTGGCCTGCAGCAGCACGGGCGGCAGCCTCGACAGGTCGCCGCGCAGCGGCGAGACGAGCGGGTCGCTCGGCCTGATGCCGGTGCGCAGCCACGACGACCACAGCAGCGGCGTCGTCGGCACGCGCGCGAGGGCGCCGAACAGCGGGCCGAGCATCGGGTCGGTGCGCACGTTGCGGCGCAGGCTCGGGCTGGCGAGCGCCGCGTCGGTCAGCGGCGACAGCGCCGCCGCGGCGTCGGGCGCGCGCAGGCCTTCGTCGCGCACCCACTGCAGCAGCGACAGCGCGAGGTTGCCGCCGGCCGAGTCGCCGCCGACGAACACCGCGCTCGCGCGTCAGCGTGCGGTGGCTGCGCGGGCTGCCCATCATGAACGCGCCGCCGTGGATGTACAGCATGCGACGCGACGGGTCGGCCCCCGGTGGCAGGACCCACTCGCCGCGCACCCCGTCGTCGTCGACCGGCGTGATGCGAACGGAGAACGTGCGGCCGGCGAACAGCTCGTCGAGGTGGCGGCGCAGCAGCGCGAGGCGCTCTCGCCGGGGCACGCCGCGCAGCAGGTCGCGCACGCGCCCGAGCGACGCGACGACGCGTGGGCTGCGCCCGGCGGCGGGGTCCGTGAATTGCGCCGGACCATGGCGCCCGGGTCATGGGGCGCGACCGTCGCATCGCGGGCGGCTACGCCTATCATCGGCCCCGATGACGACACGCCTTCTTGCGCCAGCAACACTCGTCGCGCTGCTTGCGCTCGCCGGCTGCGGTGGTGGCGGCGACGAGCCCGCCAGCGCGGCGCCGGCGGGCCACGACGCCCGCTCCCGCTCCCGCTCCCGCTCCCGCTCCCGCTCCCGCTCCCGCTCCCGCTCCCGCTCCCGCTCCCGCTCCCGCTCCCGCTCCCGCTCCCGCTCCCGCGCCGGAAACGGCGGCCGGCACGCGCGCGACCTGCGACCTGCCGAATTTCGAGGCCGAGGCGCTGGCGCTCGTCAACGCCTACCGCGCGGCCGGCGCCTCGTGCGGCA
>JALOSD010000302.1 GCA_025458585.1 Burkholderiaceae bacterium
CACGCTCGCCCAGCAGCACGGCATGCTGTGGGTCGGCACCGGGATGATGCCGAGCAACGCCAAGGCGTCGACGCGCGACGACCTGAACTACGTCGGCGCATCGGCCGGCCTAATGACGACGACGCCGTCCGACGCCTCGGTCGACGAGATGGTCGCCGGCGACCTCGCGACCGCTCGAGCGTTCGGCGAGCGCATCGCCGAGATCAGCGCGCGCGTCGCGCCGGCGTTGCGCTGAGGACGGCCCCGCGCGGCGTCTAGCGGCGCAGCCCGAGAAACTCGAGCACCGGCTGCACGGTGCGTGCAGCATCCTCCTCGTGCGGCACGTGGCCGAGGTCGTCGAAGACGACGAGCGTGCTGTCGGCGATCTGCTCGTCGAACCAGCGGCCGACCGCCGGCGGGATCAGGCGGTCGCGCCCGCCCCACAGGATCAGCGTGGGCTGCATGATCGTCGCGACGCGTTCCGAGCCTTCACCGGCTTGCCACTGCTGCAGCCGCTGCGCGAGCGCGCGGCGGTTGCCCTCGCGCAGCGTGAGCTCGAAGTAGCGATCGACGAGGTCCTCGGTGACGCGCGCGGGGTCGCCGTAGACGCTCACGACGCTGGCGGTGACCATCGAGCGCGGCAACAGGTGCTCCATCAGCCGGTTGAGCACCGGCGTGCGCGCGACGATCCAGCCCACCGGCACCGAGGCGCGCTCGAACGCCGGCCCGGCGGCGTCGACGAGGATCGCCGATCACGGCGCGCCCGACCTGCAGCCGGTCGAGCAGCGCGAGCACGAAGCGCGCGTAGGTCTCGCCGCGGTAGTCGCCGCTGGCGTTCGGGCCGGTCAGGCCGAAGGCGGGCAGGTCGAACGTGATCACGCGACGCTGGCCCTGCAGCGCCGCGACCCAGCCTTCCCACGTGTGCAGGCTCGCCGAGGTGCCGTGGATCAGCACGATCGGCACCGGGTCGCCGCGCGGGCCGACGTCGCGCAGGTGGACCAGCTGGCCGTCGAGGTCGACGAAGTCCGACGGCGGCGGCGCCCAGCGCGCGACGAGCGTCTCGACCGGCCGGTCGGGCGCGCGCGACAGCGCCACCGCGATCGCGCTCAGGATCAGCAGCAGGCCGACGAGGCGCAGCGCGAGCGACGTCATGCGCGCGGCGGGCCGGACGCGGCACACCGACCGCTGCCGGAGCTCGTGGCGGCACGCTCACAGGGCGTGATCGTGTACATCGCGGGCATTCTAGGAACCGCTCGCCCGCCCGCCCGCTCGCCCGCCCGCTCGGGCGGACGTGCCCGAGGCTGTTGCGCAGCGACCGCGCCTGTCAACGCTGACAGTGTCCTTTGGGCCATCGGTCGCGCAGAATCGGGCCGTGAAGATGAGTACGAGGGGGCCGACCAGCCGCGCCGGCGAGTCGCTGCAGGCGAGCGCCCCTCGACGTCGTTGGAGTCCGTCATGAAGTTCTTCCCCGAGCTCGTCGCGCGCACCGACGAGTCGCGACGCGCGTTCGAGACGCATCCGGTCGTGATGGATGCCGTCGCGCGCGGCCTCGACGTCGAGCGTTACCGCCGGCTGCTGCTCGAGCTGTACCACGTCGTCTGGCACTTCAACCCGGTGTGCGCGGCGGCCGCGAGCCGCCTCGACGACCGCTTCCGTGACGTGCGCTACTTCCTCGTCGAGCACATGCACGAGGAGCAGGGGCACGAGCAGTGGGTGCTGAACGACCTCGACGCGGTCGGCGTGCCGGCACCGCAGGCGCTCGCGCACGCGCCGACGCCGTGGACGCTGGCGCTGGTCGGCTACAACTACTGGGCGGCCGAGCGCCGCCATCCTTGCTCGACGCTGGGGATGCTGTACGCGCTCGAGGTCATCGCGTCGGTCTACGGCGGGCCGTTCGCCTCGGCGATCAAGGAGTCGCTGCTGCTCGAGGGGGATCGTGGCGTCTCGTTCATCGGCTCGCACGCGACGATGGACGCGCAGCACATGGCCGAGCTGCGCGGCGTGCTGAACCTGGTCGACGACGCTGCGGCGCAGGAGGCGATCGTCGAGGCGGTGCAGCTGAACTTCCACCACTTCACGGGCATCGTCGGCACGCTATGACGGGACATCCCGCGGCTGCCGCGGCCGGCCTGCCGGCGCTGCTCGGGCGGCCGTACAAGTACTTGCGCCTGGAGTGGACCTCGGACCTGGCACTGCTGCGCGTGCGCACCTGCGTCAGGCCGGTGCAGTGCTACAGCCTCGCGGGCATCGCCGAGATGCAGCGCGTGCTCGACGACATCGGCGCGAACCCGGGGCTCGTGCGCCACCTCGTCGTCAGCTCCGACGTGCCGGGCGTGTTCAACTTCGGCGGCGACCTGGCGCTGTTCGTGCTGCTCGTGCGCGCGGGCGACGTCGACTCGCTGAAGCTCTACGGCCGGCGTTGCATCGACCTCGTGTGGTGGCTCGAGAACGCCGCCGCGCTCGGCGTGCACACGGCGGTGCTCGTGCAGGGCGACACGCTCGGCGGCGGGCTCGAGTCGGTGCTGCCGTTCCACCAGGTCGTCGCCGAGCGCAGCGCGCAGGCCGGCTTCCCCGAGGTGCTGTTCAACCTCTTCCCCGGCATGGGGGCCTGGAACTTCACGATCCGCAAGGCGGGCTTCGCGGTGGCCAACGAGATGATCCTGTCGGGGCGGCTGTACAGCGCCGACGAACTCGCGCGCCGGCACCTGGTCGACCTCGTCGTCGACGACGGCGAGGGCGAGGCGGCGATCGACCACGTCGTGCGCAGCGTCGCCCCGCGGCTGCGCGGCACGCTGGCGGCGCTGCAGGCGCGGCGGCTGGCGGCGCCGATCACCTACGAGTCGCTGCTTGCGATCGTCGAGCACTGGGCCGAGGCGGCGTCGCACCTGACCGATCGCGACCTGCGGCTGATGGAGCGCCTCGCGCGCGCGCAGGCGCGCAAGGTCGGCGGCGCCGACGAAGGCGCGGT
>JALOSD010000303.1 GCA_025458585.1 Burkholderiaceae bacterium
GTGCTCGGCGGCAACCTGCAGGCGTTCAAGAACCTGGCCGGCGTGTCGCTGACGAACAACAGCATGAAGGGCAACCTGCAGTGCAAGGAGAACATCCCGGCGCCGACCGGTGGCGGCAACCGCGCGGCGAGCAAGGAGGACCAGTGCGCACGCCTTTGACGCACTGAGGCGTCGCGCGCAGGTGCCGGCGGGCGGGCGAACGCGAGACAATCGCGCGAGCCCGACCCCCCGTCCACCACGGCACGCGCCCCCACCCCCATGCGTCAGCACCGCTCCCGCCTCGTCGATCAGCTCCACCGACCTGCACGCGCCGCGCTCGCGGCGCTGTGCCTCGCCGCGGCACTGCCGGCGGCGGCGCAAAGCGCCCAGAGCGCCCAGAGCGCCCACAACGCCGTCACGATCTATGGCGGCGCGCGCTTCGGCGGCTCGTTCACCGACGAGAACGACAGCGACAAGACGATCGACCTCGCGAGCAGCGGCGCGTTCTCGGCCAGCTTCGAGTGGCCGTGGGGCGACGGGCGCCAGGGTCAGCTGTTCTACTCGTACCAGGGCCTACGTCGTCGGCGGCCTCGGGGTCACGTACTTCTCGCCGGGCCTCGACGGCGGCTCGTCGGAGTGGCGCCCCTCGATGAACGTCGGCGTCGGCTACCAGTGGCCGGTGGCGCGCAACGTGATGCTGCGCACCGAGCTGCGCGGCTACGTCACGCTCGTCAACAGCAGCGGCGGCTTCCTGTGCTCGGGCGGCTGCACGTTCGCGATCGCGGGCGACGCGCTGTGGCAGGGCGAGGCGATGGTCGGGCTGTCGGTTGGGTTCTGAACCAAGTCACTTCAGCCCGAGTAGTCGCACCGCGTTGTCCTTCAGGATCCCGGGCTTGACCTCCGGCTTGAAGCCGGCCTCGTCGAAGTCCTTCATCCAGCGCTCGGGCGTGATCAGCGGGAAGTCGCTGCCGAACAGCATGCGGTCGCGAAGCAGCGTGTTCGCGTACTGAACGAGCTGCGGCGGGAAGTACTTCGGGCTCCAGCCCGACAGGTCGATCCAGATGTTGGGCTTGTGCAGCGCGAGGCTCAGCGCCTCGTCCTGCCACGGCCAGCTCGGGTGCGCGATCACGATCTGCATGTCGGGGAAGTCGATCGCGACGTCCTCCAGCAGCATCGGATTGGAGTTCTGCAGCCGCAGGCCGCCGCCGCAGCGCATGCCGCTGCCGATGCCCGAGTGGCCGCTGTGGAAGATCGCCGGCAGTTGGTGCTCGGCGATCACCTCGTACAGCGGCCAGGCCATCTTGTCGTAGGGCAGGAAGCCCTGGACGGTGGGGTGGAACTTGAAGCCCTTGACGCCGTGCTCGGCGATCAGGCGGCGCGCCTCGCGCGCGCCCATCTTCCCCTTGTGCGGGTCGATGCTGGCGAAGGCGATCATCATGTCGGCGTTCTTCTGCGCCGCCTCGGCGATCTCCTCGTTCGGGATGCGCCGGCGGCCGAGCTGCGCCTCGCTGTCGACGGTGAACATCACGAGGCCGATGCGACGCTCGCGGTAGTAGGCCACGGTCTCGTCGATCGTCGGGCGGCGGTTCGAGCGGAAGTACTTGTCGGCCGCGCGGTCGTACTCCTCGCCGTAGGCGTCGAACGGGTTCCAGCACGACACCTCGGCGTGCGTGTGCACGTCGATCGCGATCAGGTCGGCGATGTTCATCGTGGGCTCAGGTGTTGAAGGTTCAGTATTAAAACGATTGGGCGACGCACGAAGGGGTCGCCGAAGACCCGGCATCTGGCCATGATGCGACGAGGCCAAGCACGTGGCGATGCGGGTAAACCCGATGGTCGGCGGCGAATTTCGTTTTAATATGTGAACTAAAAGGAGTCCGCCTTGACGCTTCCCGCTTTCACCCCGGTCACCGGCCTGCTGGCGTCGCTCGATCTGCTGCAGATCGGCCTCGCCGGCGACGTCGCCCACCTGCGCCTGATGCGTGCGACCAAGCGCAACGCGCTGAACGACACGCTGGTGCGCCAGCTGCACACCGCGTTCGTCCACTGGCCGGCCGAGGTGCGCGCCGTCGTGCTCAGCGGCGAGGGCGATCACTTCTGCGCCGGCCTCGACCTGTCGGAGATGAGCGAGCGCAGCACGTTCGAAGGCGTCGCCCACTCGCGCATGTGGCACGCGACGATGGACGCGATCCAGTTCGGCCGCGTGCCCGTCGTCGCGGTGCTGCACGGTGCCGTCGTCGGCGGCGGGCTCGAGCTCGCGAGCGCCTGCCACCTGCGCGTGGCCGAGGCGACGACGTTCTACGGCCTGCCCGAGGGGCAGCGAGGCCTGTTCGTCGGCGGCGGCGGCTCGGCGCGCGTGCCGCGGCTGATCGGCGTCGCGCGCATGAGCGACATGATGCTCACCGGCCGCGTGCTCGACGCCGACGAAGGCCAGGCCGCGGGCCTGTCGCACTATCTCGTCGGCCAGGGCGAGGGCCTCGCGAAGGCGGTCGCGCTCGCGCGCAAGGTGGCGTCGAACTCGCCGCTGTCGAACTTCGCCGTGATGCAGGCGCTGCCGCGCATCGCCGACCTCGCGCAGGCCGACGGCCTGTTCGTCGAGTCGCTGATGGCGGCGATCGCGCAGGGCGACGACAGCGCCAAGCAGCGCATGCGCGACTTCCTCGAAGGTCGCGCGGGCAAGGTCGCCAAGGCATGACGCCGCCGCGCTACCGCGCCGCGCGCGTCGGCGGCTGCCTCGCGGCCCGCG
>JALOSD010000069.1 GCA_025458585.1 Burkholderiaceae bacterium
GTGCCTGACGCCTACCTCTTCGTCGTCGCCAGTTGGGGCAAGTACGTCGGTGTCGACATCTCGGGCCTGTCGCACCTGGGCGCCTTCATGGCCCGCATGGCGGCGCGCCCGGGCGTGCGGGCGGCGCTCGACGCCGAGGGGCTGGTGAAGTAGCTACCCCCGCGGTTCTCGCCTGGACCATGCCGGGCCCGCGGGCGCTCGACGGGCCCGTCCACGGCAACGGCACTGCGTTGGGGCTCGCGGCGCCGGCGCGGTTGGCCCCATGCATGCCAGTGCGACGAAGAAGGACCCCTCCATGAACATGAGCCAGGCGACGGCTGACCTGGACTTCAGGGTCGCAACACTCGGGGCGCGATTGCTGGCGCGAGCAGTGCCGGCCTCGGCGAAGCCCGAGTTCGTCATCGGGCCGGCGCTGGCCGCAGCCGACGTCGGCATCGCGTTGCCCTCCGGTACCGGCGTCGCAATGGACGCCTCGGGCATCACGCTGATGCGCGGCGACCCGGCCCTGGTGGCAGCGGCAATCGACATCAGCCGCCACACTCAAGACGCCTCGTACGACGACGGCGTCACCCCCGCCCGTGCCAGAAACTCGCGCAGGTGCATCAGGCCCTGCTTGTCCAGCTCGTTGCCGTGATGGTGGGGGCGGTGCAGGATGGCCTCCACACGCTCCTTCGTCACCCTGACGCGCGCGCCGGAGAGCGACTCGACCTCGGCGCCGACGTGGCGCAGCAGCGATTCGACGTCGCGCCAGTGGATGTTGTGGCTGGGCGGATCGTGGAAGATCAGCCGGATCAGCTTGGCGTGGTGGCTGCTCATCACGTGGCCCCGCAAGTGACGGACCGTCCAGCGTAGCAGGGTGCGCCCCGCGGCAGGTCAAGGCACCACGTCGCCGAGGCGCTCGCGACAGGCGTTGCGTCAGGACAACCGCTCGCGGCACGTCGACGTCGAGACTCGCGCGGGGTCGATCACCTCGGCTGCGGCGTCGGCCGGGTATCCCTGCGCCATCGACGCGACGATGTAGCCTTCGGATCTGCTTCGGATCCTGACCGTGCGCCCGCTCCTCGCCTCGCTGGCCGGACTCGCTGTGCTGCTGTGCGTGGCCGGCGGGTGGATCGCGCTGGTCTACCAGCGCGACATGGGCCGCGAGTACCAGCGCATCCAGAGCCGCGGCCAGGTGATGGCGTCGCCGTTCGGCGACATCGAGGTGCTCGAGGGCGGGACGCCCACCGGCCCGGCGGTGCTTCTGGTGCACGGCAGCGGAGGCGGCTACGACCAGGGTGAGCTGCTCGGCCATGCCGCGCTTGGCAAAAACACGGCGCTGCGCTGGATCGCCCCTTCGCGCTTCGGCTACCTCCGCTCGACGTTCAAGCCGGGGGCCACCTTCGACGACCAGGCACACGCCTACGCGTTCCTGCTGGACCGGCTCGGGATCGATCGTATCGCCGTCGTGGCGCTCTCGCACGGCGGGCCCTCCGCGCTGCTGTTCGCGGCCCTGCACCCCGATCGCGTCTCGTCGCTCACGCTCATCTCAGCGGGTGTGGCCGCGTCGGGCGCAGCCGACCAGGCGCAGGCGAACGACAAGGGCAGCGCGCTGACGGCCATCTTCCAGCAGGACGTCCGCTACTGGGTGCTGACGCACACGATGCGCCGCCGGTTCCTCGAGTTGATGGGCGTGAGCCCGACGGTCAGCGCCAGCCTCACGCCCGAGCAGCGCCGGCTCGCCGACGACGTGATCGACCGGATGAACCCCGTGTCGCCACGCGCGGCGGGCACGGTGTTCGACAACCAAGCCGCGATGCCCAACGAGCGCATCGCGGCGATCCGCGCGCCCACGCTCGTGCTGCACGCCAGAGACGACGGGCTGCAGCTCTTTCACAACGCCGAGTTCGCCGCGAACCACATCGCGAACGCCCGTCTCGTCGCCTTCGAGCGCGGCGGGCACTTGCTGCTGGCCGTGGAGCAGCCGGCCGTGCAGCGGCTCGTCGTCGAGCACATCTGCAGGCACGCGGGCGACCCTGCCGTCCCTGGCGCCACGAGGCTCCCCGGCGTGCAGGATCAGCACGTATCGCCCTGCGGACGATAGTTGGCGGCTGGCGCGCGGCGAGGCGCATCGCGCGGCCATCCGCCGTGGCTCGCGACGAACGGCAGGTTCCGGTCGCCGCCACGGGGCACAGGCCGCGACCACAGCACCGAACGAGCTGTACACGCCTGAAGACCGCAGGGTTGGCGTCGAACCAGTGGCAGTCGCCATAGAACACCAGCCGCTTGCGGGCGTGCGCGCGATCGAACAGCTCGAGCACGAGCTAGACCCCGCGCGCACGCAGCGGCCGCAGCGCCCGCAGCGTCGCTTCGATGTCCGTGGCCTCGTTCAGTGCCGGCATGACGATGGACAACAACGGCTTCATCGTGCGTCGCCCCCTCGCACGTCGTTCAGGGCCCAGTCATAGTCGGCGAAGGCGATGTCCACGCCACCGCCTCGGATACGCTCACGGTCGACCGGCGCATCGGCCAGCTGATCGGCGTAGCGGGCCGCGAAGGCGGGCAGCGAGGCGACGCCGCGGTGTCCGAGCCGGAAGTCCTCGCCATACCAGTCGAAGATCTTCGACAGCTCCAGCCGCTGACGCTGGGGGTTGAAACGGTTGCGCGTGCGGTCGCTCATGAAGCGCAGCGTCTGCTCGTCGAGCTGGGCTTCCAGCCGCACGGCCACGAAGGCTTCCTCGCGCAGCGCCGGGCAGCCGATGCTGGCGCAGTTGACGGCGAAGTGCACGCGCGGGTCGTCGTAGACGCCGCGCTGGCGCAGCATCCCGTGTTCGATGTCGTCCAGCGACACCCTGTCGCCCAGCAGGGGAATCCACTTCGGCTTCCAGGGGCTGCTGAGCAGGCTACCCAGGTCCTTGATCGACTTCAGGTCGGGGTAGCGCGTGAGGATCAGCTCGACCGTGTAAGCGTTGTAGGCGTTGATCAGGAAGGCCTGGCGCTCGGCCTTGGACCAGCTCGAGAAGGTGGCCGCCGGTACGGCCGACAGGGTGTCGAGGTAGGCCTTCAGCGCCGCGCGGTCGGCGGCGAAGCCAACGTAGTTCACCTGCGTCGCCTGCCCGCCGCGCACGAGGCGCACGTGCTTGCGCAGCAGTGCCGTCCAGGCTGCATGGGTGTGATCGAACGCCTGCGCGCACACGGGCAGCGCCGTGGTGGTGGCCGTGGCGGCGAGTGCGGCGGCCAGCCAGGTGCGTCGAGACAGCAGGTTGCGATCGAAGGACTTCGGCCTGGTCCACTTCGCGTACACCTTGCGCCGTTCGAGCCAGCTCACTCCCGCCTTGGCCAGCAGCGGGAACAGCCCCACGAGCGCGAAGCTGGCCAGCAGCCCCGGCGACAGGATGTCGCCCGGCGACTGGATCGCCGCCAGTTGCGTGCCCGCGTTCACGTACACCGCGGTCGCGGCCAGCATGCCGAGCTGGCTGACGACGTAGAAGCGCGCGACGCCCATCGGCGTGAGGCCCATCAGCAGGTTGATGAGCCAGAACGGCAACACGGGCACCAGCCGCAACGTCAGCAGGTAGACGGTGCCGTCCTGGCGCACACCGTCGTTGATGGGCGCCAGCGCCTTGCCGAAGCGGGCCTGGAGGGCGTCGCGCAGCAGGTAGCGCGCGACCAGGAAGGCCAGCAGTGCGCCGAGGCTGGATGCGAAGCTCACCAGCACCAAGCCCAAGCCCAGCCCGAACATCGCGCCGGCTGCCAGCGTCAGGATCACCGCGCCCGGGATCGACACCGCGGTGGCGGCCACGTACACGCCGAAGAACAGCGCCGCCGTGGCCAGCGGCTGCGTCTGCACGCCGGCCACAAGCGCGTCGCGGCTGACCTTGAGGTTGTCCAGCGTGAGCAGAGCCCCCAGGTCGTACTGGCGCCAGACCCAGAACGCGACCAGCGCGAGCGTGGCCGAACCGGCCCACAGCCAGACTTTGGACCAGCGGGCCATCAACGCACGCCCGCGGCGACCGGCGACACGACCGCGGCATCGGCCGTCCCTGCGTACACCGCCGTGGATTCCAGGGCACCACCGCAGCTGCTGCCCTGGCCTGCGGTGCAGCCGTAGCAGTGGTCGGCCACGCGGATGGCAGTACCGGAAGGATCATGTCGCAGCAGGTCGCGCAGATGAGGGCGTGGTGGTCCGGTCAGTTCGGCACGCAGGCCGAGCATCTGGTTGAAGTCGCAGTCGTAGAGGAAGCCCTGCCAGTCCACGCTGAGCAGGCTGCGGCACATCACGGCGTCGAGGTTGTCGGCGCGATAGCTGTCGCGCAGCAGCTTCATGTACGCGCCGAACGCGCCCTTGCTGACCAGCGTGCTGCCAAACCGCTGGATCGGCATGTTGGTCAACGCGAACAGGTGATTGAACCGGATGCCGAAGTGCAGCAGCAACTCGCGCTTGTAGTCCGCCTCCAGCGGCCCTTGCGGCGGAGGCAGCGATGGGCCCTGAGGGTTGTAGACGAGGTTGAGGACCAGGCCGCGCGCCGGATCACCGTAGCCCAGCGCATTGAGCTGGCGCAGGCTGGCGATGCTGCGCTCGAAGACGCCGTCGCCGCGCTGGCGGTCGACGTTGGCGGGCGAGTAGCACGGCAGCGATGCCGTCACCTCCACCCCGTGCGCGGCGAGGAAGTCGGCCAGGTCCTCCTGGCCAGGCTCGCCGAGGATGGTGAGGTTGCAGCGGTCGATGACACGCACGCCCAGCGTCCGCGCCTCGCGAACCAGCACGCGGAAGTGGGGGTTGAGCTCCGGCGCGCCCCCGGTGAGGTCCAGCGTCGAGACGGTGCGCGCTCGCAGCACCTGGAGCACCATCGCGACGGTGTCGGCGTCCATCATCTCGGTGCGCTGGGGGCTGGCTGCGACGTGGCAATGCAGGCAGCTCTGGTTGCACCTGTAGCCGAGGTTGACCTGGAGGGTGTCCAGCGAGCGGCGCCGCATGGGCGGGAAGTCGGTGGCGGCAAGCAGCGGCAGCGTGGCGTGCATGGGTGGCGCGAATGGGTCTGCAGGTGGGCGATGCAGCTCCATTCGCCGGATGGAGCACTCCGGTTACAGCACAGTCGGTCGCGACGTCGGCGGCGACGCCGGGCGCGACCCACCGCGCAACCCCTGATCGACGACACGCCCGGCCCAGGCTGTTGGCGAAGGACTGTGCCAGTGGAGTCCATCGAGGGTCTGCGCTCGTCCTGCCATTTGCGCCAGCCACGACCCTGGTCTCACGGACGGCACAATCCGGCAGTCGACCTCTCGGAGTCGGCTGCTGCGGCTCATCGTTGCGGGCCGATGTAACCCAAGGGCCCCGAGCCGCGAAATGCCTGTTGACGCCAGCCCCGGCGACTTCGAGTCCGTCCTCAAGCCGCTTTGGCTGCGCGCGCAGTCGGGCGACGACGCGGCCTACCGGCAATGCCTGGGTCTGCTCGCTTCGCGTCTGCGCGGCTATCTGAGACGCCGCTTGTCCGCCTTCCCGGACGAGGTGGAGGATCTGGTTCAGGAGACCCTGTTGGCGCTGCATCTGCAACGCGGCACGTACGACCCGACGCTGCCCGTCAGCGCCTGGGCCGTGGCCATCGCCCGCCACAAGCTGGTCGACCTGTGGCGCCGACGGGGTCGGCGCGACAGCCTGCACGACGCGATCGACGACGTCGACGAGCATCTGCTCGCCGCGGAACCCGACGACGGCGGCGCACGGCGTGACCTGGAGATCCTGCTTCGGGACCTGCCGCAGGCGCAGCGGCAGGCCATCGTGCTGACCAAGCTCGAGGGCCTGTCCGTGGCCGAGGCGGCGGCGCGCACGGGCGCTTCCGAGTCGGCGATCAAGGTGCAGGTGCACCGCGGGCTCAAGCGCCTGGCCGCGCTGGTGCGGCGCGACGCCACGGGATGAATCTGCCAGGTTTCGGACGATCGACATGAAGACCGACGCGCTGATCGACATGCTGGCCCGCGATGCGGGTCCGGCACCGCGCGCGCTCGCGGCGCGGCGGCTGTCGCCGGCCGCGATCGGGGGCCTGCTGGTCAGTGCATGGGCCGCGATCGCCTGGTTCGGCGCCATCCCGACGGCCATGTTCGCGACGCCGGTGCCGTGGACAAAGATGGCCTATGCCGCCGCACTGGCGCTGGCCGCAGGATGGCTGACTGCGCGCCTGTCGCGGCCGGCCGCGCCTTTCGCGGGGCCGCAACGCGCCACCGCCCTCGTGGTGCTGGCGATGGCCGTGATCGGCGCCGCTTCGCTGTGGTCCGAACCGGCCGGTGCACGAATGGAGGCGCTGCTGGGTCATTCGTGGTCCACCTGTCCGTGGAGCGTGCTGGCGCTGTCGTTGCCGGCACTGGCCGCGTCGCTGTGGGCGGCGCGCGGCCTCGCGCCGACGCGCCCTCGTGCCGCCGGCTTCGCGGCCGGGCTGCTCGCGGGCTCGGTCGGTGCGCTCGGCTATTCGCTGTCGTGCCCCGAAGCGTCGCCGGCGTTCGTGGCGGTGTGGTACACGCTGGGCATCGGCCTCACCGGCGCCGTCGGGGCCGCGCTAGGGCCACGCGTGCTGCGTTGGTGAACGCTTCGGTTGACCTTGCCCGCGTGTGCTCCCATGGCTGAGGAGAGGCAGAAATGGCACAGACTCACGCACGTTCGGGCCAGGTCGTCAGCGTTCTGCCCCTGGGCGATCGGCTGGGCGAGGTCAGGACGACCGCCATCATCAAGGCCGATCAACTCGAGTTGGTGCGCATCGTGCTGCCTGCGGGCAAGGGCCTGCCCCTGCACAGCGCGCCCGGCGAAGTCACCGTGCAATGCATCGAAGGCCGCATCGAGTTCGAGACAAGCGACGGCCGGCAGGTGCTCGAGGCGGGCGATCTCATCCATCTTCGGCGCAACGAACCCCACGCGCTGAATGCGATCGTCGACTCGTCCGCGCTGGTGACCCTGTGCATCGCCAAGCCGGTCTGACCAGCGTGCCGACACGCGAACGCGTCCGGGTTGGCGCGGTCACGTGCCGCGGCGGACCATCATCGTCCTGATCAGTCCGATCGCCCGCGCCGGGTTCAGCCCCTTGGGGCATACGTCGGTGCAGTTCATGATCGTGCGGCAGCGGAACAGGCGATACGGATCGTTCAGGTCGTCGAGACGCGCGGCACTGGCTTGGTCGCGGCTGTCGACCAGGAAGCGGTAGGCCTGGAGCAACCCGGCTGGGCCGACATACTTGTCGGGGTTCCACCAGAAGCTCGGGCAGGCGCTCGAGCAGCACGCGCACAGGATGCATTCGTACAGGCCGTCGAGTTCTTCGCGTGCCTGCGGCGACTGCAGGCGTTCTCGCTCGGGTGGCGGCGCGTCGTTGACGAGCCAGGGCTTGATCGAGTGATACTGACTGAAGAAGCCCGTCATGTCGACGATCAGGTCGCGGATCACCGGCAGGCCGGGTAGCGGTTTCAGCACCACGTCGGACGGCAGCGCGCGCAGGTTGGTCACGCAGGCCAGGCCGTTCTTGCCGTTGATGTTCATCGCGTCGGAGCCGCACACGCCTTCGCGGCACGAGCGGCGAAAGCTCAAACTGGGGTCGATCGCCTTGAGCCGGATCAACGCATCGAGCAGCATGCGTTCGTCGTCGCGCGCCTCGAAGTCATAGGCTTGCATGCGCGGCGTCGCGTCGCGTTCGGGGTCGTAGCGGTAGATGTGAAAGCGTCGCATCGACAACCTTCCCCGGCTTTGCGGACTTTGGGCAGGAGCCCTCCAAGGCCAATATAGCGCTGGCGCGCGCGACCGGCGCCATGTTCTTGATGTTTGCCAAGGACGCGGGGTCTCGATCGAGGAGATGAACGCGGCCATCGCAGCGCAGGGTTCGCGGGCGCGATGATCGGACTGGATACCAACGCCCTGGTGCGCGACATCATGCAGGACGATCCGCAGCCGTCTTCGAAGGCCACGCGCCTGGGCGAGAGCCTCACCAGCGAGGCGCCGGGCGTCGTGCCACTCGTGGCCGTCGTCGATCTGTTGAGGGTGCCTTCGTCCAGCCACCGCCTGAGCCGCGACCAACTGGTCGATACACTTGATCTTCTGCTGCGAAGCAAGGAGATCCTCGTCGACCGTGCCAAGCTGGTGCTGCACGCGCAGCGGGACTTCGCCAACGGCGGCAACGAACGGCTGCCAGGCGACGATGACGCTCGATGCCGGCGCGCCGAACGCGACAGGTATGACGCTCGTGACCTGATCACGGCGCCCTGCCCCGGCGGACGTCGTCAGGCGCAGCAGGTGGCGACCTTTCTCCACGCCGGCGAAGCTTGCCCCTCGCGAATGCCGTCGTCGGCTGCGTGATCGAAGGTCACGCGTTCGCAGTCAGCGATCGCTTTGGAGCAGGTGCCGGCGCTGCCCGGCGCGAAACGGCTGGCGGCAAGCGACCAGTCCACGAAGCACGTCGCGCGGTGGTACAGCGCTCCGACTATCTCTGCGGCGACCTCATGTCGACCGAGGTCGCAGCCCGCAGGCGCAGCCGGCCTTCGCTGCGCGCCACCAACCCGCGTCTTTCGAG
>JALOSD010000070.1 GCA_025458585.1 Burkholderiaceae bacterium
CTTGACCTCGCTGGAACCGGTCCCGACCTTGAGCGCGCGGCGCACCTTGTCCGACCGGCGGTCAAGGGGCGCGTCCTCGACATCCAGCAGGTTCTCGACGTTCCAGAAGGCGATGCAGTGGGTGGACATGGCGGTCTTGTCCGGCAGTGGGGGTGCCGCGTCGCAGTCTGGCCTCGGGTATGGCAGGCGTCAACGGCTGGCCTGCCGGGCGACGTCGGTCAGCGCGTGTGGCTGCTGCTAAGCTGCGGACATGACCCCTCGCAAGACCACGCGGAACATCACCGCGCGCACCGCTGCGCCACAGAGCTATGTCTACCGGTTCGTCGTCAGGCTGCAGGGCAGCGAGCCCACGGTGTGGCGGCTGCTCAGTGTCCCGGGGCACCTGTCACTGGCCGACACCAGCCGGGTGATCCTCGCGGCCATGGGCTGGAGCGACAGCCATCTGCACCAGTTCGACATCGAGGGGCGGCTGTACGGCCTGCCCGATGATGAGTGGCCGGATGACAGGCCGGTGCTGCCCGACGATGCGTACACCCTGGGCGAGGTGCTCGGTGCCGAGGTCCGGACCTTCACGTACGAGTACGACTTCGGCGACGGGTGGGTGCACGAGGTCGAGATCCAGGCAGTCGAGCTGCTGGACGAGCAGCGCAACGCGTGGCCGATATGCCTGGCCGGCGCTAACGCCTGCCCGCCGGAGGATGTCGGCGGGCTGGGCGGCTACGAGGATTTCCTGGCGGCCATCGTCGACCCGTCGCACGAGGAGCATGGCGCGATGTGGCGCTGGAGCAGAGACAGGCTGAGCGTTGGCAGGAGGCGGCTGGCTGCTCTCGTGGATCACCGTGTCGAGGTCGTTGGCGACGTTCCAGCCGACGTTCATCGTGCGCTGGTCGGCTGCGATATCGAGAATGGCGCGGCCGACTTACGACCACGAGCCGTCACCGGTAATGAATCCCCACGGCGAGCACCCAGCTTGCACAGGCCTCACACCGGTGCCGTGGCTGATACGCCGGGCAGGGCCATTGCTGCGCGAACGCATGGCGTGGGCCATGGTCCGATAGGGATGAACATGGCCAGCCCGGGCTGCGCGGGCCTGCAACCCGGCACACTCGCGCACCATGGACAAGTTCAGCACCCCGCCGATTTGTCGGCAACTCGACAGCTTCGCTGACAACCCCGAGGGCATGTCGCGTCACGATCCGGTGCAGGCGCGCTGCCGGCGAACCGCTACCCGCCGTCTGGCAACTTCTGGTCGACACAATGGCCTGGAACACCGGAGTCCGCACGACGATCTGTTGGCGCACGACAAGGCTCTGCACGTCCCGAGCGCGCAGGGCGCCACGCTGCACGCAGGCGGCATGGCGACGTTCCGGTGAGTGCACTGGACACACCGTGGGACGTGGTCGTCGTCGGCGCCGGCGCCGCGGGGCTGTTCTGCGCCGGCATCGCCGGCCAGCGCGGTCTTCGCGTGCTGCTGCTGGACCACAGCGACAAGGTGGCCGAGAAGATCCGCATCTCGGGTGGTGGCCGCGCCAACTTCAGCAATCGCGACCTCGATCCGCAGGCGCCGCACCGGCACTTCATCAGCGCCAACCCGCACTTCTGTCGCTCCGCCCTGTCGCGCTACACACCGACCGACTTCATCGGTCTGGTCCGACGCCACGGCATCGCTTTCCACGAGAAGCACAAAGGCCAGCTGTTCTGCGACCGCTCGGCCGAAGACCTTATCCAGATGCTGCTGCGCGAGGCCGAGGCCGGGGGCGTGCAGCGCTGGCAGCCGTGCAAGGTGATGGCGATCCGCCACGGTGCCGATGCGCTGTATTCGATCGACACCGACCGCGGCAGCGTGCGCAGCCGCGCGCTCGTGATCGCCACCGGCGGCCTGTCGATCCCGAAGATCGGCGCCACCGACTTCGGGCATCGCGTGGCCCGGCAGTTCGGACTGCTCCTCGTCCAGACGCGCCCGGGCCTGGTTCCGCTGACCTTCGACGGCGACCGCTGGGCGCCCTACGCCGGCCTGGCCGGACTGGCCTTGCCGGTGGGTATCACCACCGGCGCCGGGCACGCGCGTGGCGCCTTCGTCGAGGATCTGCTGTTCACGCACCGCGGCCTTTCGGGGCCGGCCGTGCTGCAGATCTCCAGCTACTGGCAGCCGGGCACGCCGATCCAGCTGGACCTTGCGCCCGGCACCGGCCTGCTGGCCGCGCTGATGAAGGCCAAAGCCACGTCGCGCCGCCTGATCGCCAACGAGCTGGCCGTCCTGATGCCGAGCCGGCTGGCCGACGCCTGGGTCCAAATGGACGCCGATTGGCAGCGCCCGGTGGGCGAGGCGTCGAACAAGGCGCTGATGCGGCTGGCCGATCGGCTGGCGCGCTGGGAGCTCGTACCTGCCGGCACTGAGGGCTACCGCAAGGCCGAAGTGACCGTGGGCGGCGTCGACACGCGCGATCTGTCGTCGCGTACGATGGAATCGAAGCAGCCCGGCCTGTACTTCATCGGCGAGGTGGTCGACGTGACCGGCTGGCTCGGTGGCTACAACTTCCAGTGGGCCTGGTCCAGCGCGCATGCCTGCGCGATGGCATTGCCACACTGAGCTTGGCCTGGGCCCCTGGCTGTTCGCGGCTGGAGGCAGCGCGCCGGCTCTACAACCCAGGGGGCTCGCAGCGCGAGGTCCTGCGATGCTGACGGTAGGCATTCGGACTCGGAACCGGCGCCGGCCAGCAGATCGACGAGTGCGCCGGCCGAGATCGACGTGCCCGCGCGGGTCGGTCTCGCGATGCGAGTCCCGACCACCCGCCTGCCGTTGCCGCAGGCAAGGAGTCCAAGGCGAGGCGACCTATGCCTCGCTCTCGCGCAGGTCAGCCTCGGCTTCGATCTCCACCAGATAGTGGGGGCCGACGAGGGCGGCAACCTGCACCAGCGTGTTGGCCGGGCGGATCTCGCCGAAGACGCGACCGTGCTCGCGCGCGACGGCCTCCCAGTCGGCAACGTTCGTGACGAACACGCGCGTGCGCACGACGTCCTCGAGCCTGCCGCCGAGCGAGCTCAGGCTGGCGGCGATCTTGTCGAGGATCCAGGTCGTCTGCGCCGCCGCGTCCCCCCGGCCGACGACTTGGCCGGCGCCGTGGGTCGCCGTCGTGCCGGAGACGACGATGCGCCGGCCGCTTCGCACCGCGCGCGAGTAGCCCGCCAGAGGCTCCCACACGCTGCCGCTGCCGATGCGCCAGCGGTCGCCGTGGCCGGGCATCGCCTCGGGATGGAAGACCTTGGGCAGTGCGTCGAGGTGGTGGCTGAGGTCGCCGCTGGCGGTCAGGAACGGCGGCTTGCGGTATTCGTCGCCGCAGTCGCCGGGGATGCGGCGCGTCGCGGCGAACGCCTCGTCAAGCCGCGCACGGTCGTCGTCGTCGAGCGCGAAGGCGAACGGGCGCAGGTTGTCGTCGCGATGCACGCGCTCGCCCAGGCGCGCGCCGACGATCACCGCGGCCACCGCCGGCTGCTCCAGCACCCAGCGCGTGGCCACGTTGGACACCGAGACGCCGTACCGGTGGGCGATCGCCTTCGCCGCGCGCAGCACGCCCTGCAGCGCGTCCCAGCCGCCGACGGCGTCGATGAAGCGGCGGTACTTCATCTTGCTCCAGTCGCCAACCTCCACCGGCTCGGGCGCGCCGACCCAGCGTTCGCTCAGGAACCCGCCGCCCAGCGTACCGTAGGCGAGCAGCTTCACGCCGCGTTCGAGGCACAGCGCGCTCATCGCTTCGGTCGCGCGGCGGTCCAGCAGCGACAGGCACACCTGGTTAGTGGCCACCGGCACCCCTTCGGCGAGCAGCACGCGCAGGTGCGCGGTGTCGAAGTTCGTCAGGCCGATGTGCGCGATCAGGCCCTCCTCGCGCAGCTTTGCGAGCTCGAGCATCGCGTCCAGCCACTGCGGATGTTCGAAGGTCCACCAGTGGAACTGGAGCAGGTCGATGCGGTTCACCCGCATGCGTTCGAGCGAGCGCATCACCCCGGCGCGCACGACCTCGGGCGTCATCGGCCCCGGCGGCGGACACCACTTGGTGAAGGCGCGCACGCCGCGGCCCGCGGGCGAGGTCAGCAGGTGGCCCGTGATGACCTCGGCCGAACCGTAGTGGTCGGCCATGTCGAAGGCGTCGAAGCCGGCGGCGGCGTACCCGGCCATCGCGCCGCCGGCGGCGACGGGGTCGAGCAGCGTGCCGCCGCGCTCCTGATCGGCCACCTGCCACAGGCCGGTGACGATGCGCGGGATCTCGAGGCCGGGGGCGAGCTCGATGCGCGGCGGCCGCGCGGGGGCGACGACGCTCACCGCGGCGGCAGCCTGGCCTGCACCGCCTGCACGTCCTCGGTGCTCATCTGGCCGACCGTGGTCACCTCGCCGTTGACCAGTCTCCACAGGCGGAACGGGCCGACGATGTCGCCATTCCTGTCGAACTCGACGGCGCCGATCACGCCGACGTAGCGCACCGGCTTCTTCTCCTTGATGAGCTGCAGCGCGCGCTTGAAGCCCTCGGGGCCGGCGTGCACGACCTCGGCGCCCGGCGTCGGCCCGGTCACGCGGCGGATGCCGTCGCGGATCGCCGCCGCCTCGAACTTGCCCGCATGCGCGATCGCCAGACCGAGGATCGCGGCGGCGTCGAACGCGCGGTCGGCCGCCGGCGCGCCGGCGTCGAAGCCGCCGCTCATCGCCGGGTAGGCCTTCGCGAAGTACTCGGTGCTCGGCGTGCGGTTGGTGCCCGAGCTGGTGCCGTAGGCGTCGTTGAGGAACTGCGGGCCGACGCCCTTGACGAAGTCGGCCGCGTTCATGCCGTCGTTGAACAGGAACTTGCGCGTCCCGCCCTGCTGCAGCCAGGTGCGGATCACCGTCGTGCCGTCGCCCGGGTAGCCGATGAAGTACAGCGCCGGCGGGTCGCCCTTGAGCGCATTCGTCACCTCGGCGGCGTAGCTCGGCTGGCCCTGGTTGTACGGCGTGACGCTGACGATCTTGCCGCCCAGCGCCTCGTAGGCGCGGCGGAACTCGGCAATCATGTTGACGCCGAAGTCGTTGTTGACGTGGATCACCGCCAGCGTGTTCATGCCCTGGTCGAGCGCGTACTTGGCGGCGGCGGTGCCCTGCAGCGCGTCGCTCGTGATGGTGCGGAAGAACCAGCCCTTGGTCGTGCCCTCGTTCCCGAGACGCGTGAGCGTCGGCGAGGTCGACGCCGGCGAGATCTGCACCACGCCGGCTGGCGCGGTGACCGAGGTGACGATCGGGATCGACACCGAACTGATGATCCCGCCGACGATCGCCGGCACCTTCTTCAGGTCGACGAGCTGGCGCGCCTGGTCGACCGCGACCGAGCCCTGGCTCTGCGCGTCGCGCAGGTCGAATCCGAGCCTGCAGCCTGCGATGCCCTCGGCGCCGGCGGCCGCGTTGAGGTCGTTGAACGCCAGCTCGACCGACTTCGACGCCGCCTGGCCGAAGCGCGCCGCGGCACCGGTCAGCGAGACGACCATGCCCACCGTGTGCGTGCACGACGGGCTCTGCGCCTGGGCGGGCACGAAGGCAGCGCCGGCGGCGAGCGCGAGGGTGGAGATCAGCAGCTTGTTCATCGGCACTCCGGGTCAGTCCTTGTTGAGGTTGTACTTCATGATGCGGCCGTGGCGGCCGGTCTTGTCGCGTTCCAGCGTGTAGGTATCGCCCTCGGGGCCGGGGTGGGCCTGCAGGATCGGGGCAAGACGCGCCTCGTCGTCGGCGTCGAGAGCGAAGCCGAACACCGCGAGCGTGTCGGGCAGGTGGCTGGCATAGCGCGCGCCGACGATCGCCGCGGCGACGCGCTCGCGCTGCAGCACCCAGCGCGTGGCCACTGCGGCGATGCTGACGCCGTGGCGGTCGGCGATGCCGCGCAGCGCGCGCAGCAGCGCCTGGAACGCGCCCCAGCCGCCGAAGTCGTCGATGACCAGCTTGTACTTGATCAGCGAGCGGTTGGTGATCTCGAGCGGTTCGGGCGCGCCGAGCCAGGCGTCGGTGAGGAAGCCGCCGGCGAGCGCGCCGTAACACAGCAGCCGGAACCCGCGTTCGCGTGCCAGCGGCACGAGCGCCCGCTCGGGGCGACGGTCGAGCAGCGAATACTGCACCTGCATGCTCACGAGCGGCACGCCGGCGTCGAGCATGCGCGCAGTGTGCGGCGTGTCGAAGTTCGTCCCGCCGAGGTGCGCGACGAGCCCCTCGCGCTGCAGTTGCGCGAGCACGAGCGCCGTCTCGACCATGCCGGGCACCGCGTAGTCCCACCAGTGGAACTGCACGAGGTCGAGCTTCGGTGCGTTCAGCCGCTCGAGCGAGCGCATGACGATGCGCCGCACGTAGGCCTCGTCGACACGCGCAAGGTCGTCGTAGTCGGGCACGAACTTGGTGTGGACCTGCAGCAGCGGCCGGCCCTCGGCGCGCTGCAGCGCGTTGAAGCGGCCGTACATCGCCTCGACGCCGGTGTAGATGTCGGCGCAGTCGAAGGTGTTCAGGCCGGCATCGGCGAAGGCGCGCATGTCGGCCACCGCGGCATCGGCGATCACCTCCCCGTGGCCGCCGGCGAGCTGCCAGCCGCCGCGCACGATGCGAGGGATGCGGTAACCCGGCGCGAGCTCGATCGTCTCGACCGCGCTCATCCGGCGTCCGGCGGCGGGCTCAGCGGCACGGCCGTCGTCGCGGCGTGGCTGAAGGTGCGCCTGCCCAGGCGCGTGATGCGAAACCGGGTCGGGCAGTTCGGGTCCGGGCAGGCGACCTCGGCGTCGGTGCTCATCCAGTCGTTGGGATGTGTCGGGCGCTGCTTGGCGGGCAGCAGCGGCAACAGCGAGGCCAGCGAATAGATCGAGAAGCCCTGGCCGGGCGGCAGGTGCAGCATCTCGCCGTGCAACTCGAAGTGGTCGCCCGGCTGCGCGCCGCACAGGATGCGCTCGCCCGCGGGCGCGACCACTTCGACGCGCAGGTCGTACAGCTCGAACGTGTCGTCGGGCATCGGATATCCTCCGCCGCCCATGAACGATGCGGTCGGTGCGGAGGTCTTGTTGGAGGCCACGGAGGTTATCAAAGCCTTCGGCGGCCACCGCGCGGTCGACGGCATCACGTTTACCCTGACGCGCGGCAGCATCACCGGCCTGATCGGCCCGAACGGTGCGGGCAAGACGACGCTGTTCAACTGCCTGGCCGGTGCGATGCAGCCCAGCGGCGGGCGCATCCGCCTCGACGGCCGCGACATCACCGGGGCGCCGCCGCAGCGCATCTTCGCCGCCGGGATGGCGCGCACGTTCCAGATTCCGCGCCCCTTTCCCGCGATGAGCGTGCTCGAGAACGTGATGCTCGCGCCGCGCGGCCAACTGGGCGAGCGCTTCTGGGCCAACTGGCTGCCCGGTGGGGCGGTCGCGGCGCAGGAACGGCGCACGCGCGACGCCGCGCTGCACTGGCTGGACTTCGTCGGCCTGACGAAGCTGGCCGGCGAGCCGGCGCGCGTGCTCTCGGGCGGGCAGCGCAAGCTGCTCGAGCTGGCGCGCGCGATGGTCGGGGAGCCACGGCTCGTGCTGCTCGACGAACCGGGGGCCGGCGTCAACCCGGCGCTTCTCGAGCTGATCGTCGAGCGCATCGCGGCACTGAACCGCCAGGGCGTGAGCTTTCTCGTCATCGAGCACAACATGGACCTCGTGGCCTCGCTGTGCCGGCCGGTGCTCGTGATGGCGCAGGGCCGGCTGTTGACGCAAGGCGACCCCGAAGCCGTGCTGCGCGACCCGCGCGTCGTCGAGGCCTACCTGGGCGACGCGGCGGTGGGCGAGGCCGCATGACCGGCATCGCACTGGGCATCGAGCGCCTCGAGGCCGGCTACGAGCCCGGCCTGCCGATCGTGCGCGGCGCGTCGCTGCAGGTCGCCGACGGCGAGATCGTCGCCATCCTCGGCCCCAACGGCGCCGGCAAGTCGACGCTCGTCAAGGCGGTGGCCGGACTCGTGCCGGTCAGCGGCGGGCGTGTTCGGCTCGGCGACGACGACATCACCGGCGTGCCGGCACACCGCCTGGTGCACCGCGGGCTGGCCTTCGTGCCGCAGACCGAGAACGTGTTCGCGCGCCTGTCGGTGGCCGAGAACCTCGAACTCGCCGCGGCGCTGGTGAAGGCCGAGCGCGACGAGCGGCTCGGCCCGGTCTACGCGATGTTCCCCGACCTCGAGCGGCAGCGCAGCCTGCCCGCCGGTCGCCTGTCGGGTGGACAGCGGCAAATGCTCGCTGTCGCCCGTGCGCTGATCGCGCGCCCTCGCGTGCTGATGCTCGACGAGCCGTCCGCCGGCCTGAGCCCCAAGCTCGTCGCCCAGGTCTTCGACAAGCTCGCCGAGGTTCGCGCAGGCGGCGTTGCGCTCGTGCTGGTCGAGCAGAACGTGAAGGCCGCGCTCGCGCTGGCCGACCGCGCCGCCGTGCTCGTCGAGGGGCGCGAGCGGCTGGTTGCCCGGGCCGCCGAACTGGCGCACGACGCACGCATCGCCGACCTGTATCTCGGTCGAGTCGAGGCTTCGGCAGGGGTGCCCTGATGCTGCAAGTGCTCGCCGACGGGCTCGTGATCGGCTCGGTGATCTCGCTCGGCGCGATCGGGCTGACGGTGACGTTCTCGATCCTGCGCTTTGCCAACTTCGGCCATGGCGAGCTGCTGGCGTGGGGCTCGTACCTCGCGCTGAGTGCGCTGGCGATGTTCGCGGCGGTGGGCCTCGCCGAAGGCCCGAGGCCGCTGGCACCGTTCTCGTTCGGCTGGCCGCTGATCGCGGCGCTCGTCGTCGCCGCGCTGTTCACCGCGCTGCTGGCCCTCGCGCTCGACGGCATTCTGTTCAGGCGGCTGCGACTGCACGGCTCGATCACGCTCGTGATCGCGAGCTTCGGCGCGGCTCTCGCGGTGCGCAACCTGCTGCTGTTCTTCTACGGCGGCATTCCGCGCTACTACTCCGACGAGTTGCAGATCGCGGTCGCGCTGGTGCCGCGTTCGGTGTGGGGCGGCATGCGCATCACGCCCGACCAGATGTTCGTGATCGGGCTGACGATGGTGAGCGTGGTCGTGCTGCACCTGTTCCTGAAGCGCTCGACGCTCGGCCGTGCGATGCGCGCGACGGCGGACAACCCGCAGCTCGCACGCGTGGCCGGCATCGACCCCGAGCGCATGCTGCGCGCGGCCTGGGTTCTCGGCGGCGTGCTCGCGGCGATGGCAGGCGTGTTCGCCGGGCTGACGGTCCAGCTGCGTCCGACGCTGGGCCTGGACCTGCTCCTGCCCCTGTTCGCCGCCGTCATCCTCGGCGGCATCGGCTCGGTGTGGGGGGCCGTGCTCGGCGGCCTGATCGTGGGGCTGGCCGAGAGTGCCGCGGTGGCCGTCGTCGGCGCCGAGTGGCGTGCGGCCGCGGCGTTCGTCGTGCTGATTGCGATGCTGCTGCTCAAGCCGACGGGCCTGTTCGGCGACAGGCCATGACGGATACGGGCGGCATTCGCACGCAGCCTCGGGTGCCACGCGGTTGCCCCCGACGCGTCTGCAACGGCGCATGCCCGCTGCGCGTCGCCAGCCGGGCCGGGGCCGGCGTCCGACACCCGTGCGCGATGAGCCGCAACCCCTAGCGTGGATCCATGGATCTCGGCGGCGTCGTCTCCTACGCAAGCTTCTTCCTCGTCTTCGCGACGGTGTTCGCGGTGATGGTGCTCGGCCTGAACCTGCAGTGGGGGTTCACGGGCCTGTTCAACGTCGGCGTCGCCGGCTTCGTGGCGGTCGGCGCGTACACCTCGGCCGTCCTCACGACACCGCCGATCGACGACCGCATCGGCGGCTTCGGCTGGCCCGTCGCCCTCGGCTGGATCGCGGCCATGCTGACCTCGGGCGCGGCGGGAGCAGCCGTGGGCCTGCTCACGCTGCGCCTGCGTGACGACTACCTGGCGATCACGACCTTCGGCATCGCCGTCGTGATCCAGCTCGCCGCGCTCAACCTGCAGAAGCTTACCGGCGGCCCGTTCGGCGTGCAGTTCATCCCGAAGCCGATGCAGGAGGTTCTGGGAACCGGCACCGGCTGGACCCTGGCCTACCTTGCCCTCGCGCTGGCCGTGCTCGGCGCGGCGTACTGGGCGCTCGAGCGCCTGGTGCGCAGTCCGTGGGGCAGGGTGCTGCGCGCGATCCGCGAGGACGAGGCTGCAGCCGCGTCGCTCGGCAAGTCGGCATTCGCCTTCCGCCTGCAGGCCTTCGTGCTCGGCAGCATGCTGATGGGTCTCGGCGGCGCGATGCAGGCGCACTTCGTCGGCTACATCGCACCCGAGGACTTCCTGCCCATCCTGACCTTCCAGCTGTGGGCCATGCTGATCGTCGGCGGCTCCGGCAACAACCGCGGCGCGGTGCTCGGCGCCTTCGTCGTCTGGGGCTTCTGGGTCGCCGCAGGCGGACTGCTGCGGCAGTGGATTCCGCAGGCCGAGCAGGCCCGCGGCGCCGCGCTGCAGGTGGTGCTGATCGGCGTTCTGATCTCGCTGATGCTCGTGCTGCGCCCGCGAGGGACATCGCAGGCCTCCGCGAGCCAGGCTGACCCTGGCGAGCGGCCACGCGCGCGGCGGCAGCCCGCGCCACGTGCGACGCCGGCTGCCGCGAGTGTTATCCGCCCCTCGTGGAGCAGGCCGGTCTGACGCAGCGGCTGTCGACCGTGCGTGCGAACGATCGGTAGCCGTGGCTTGCGAGGGGTGCCGAGGCCGCGGTGAGTCAGGACGGGGTGGCGCGCGCCGCCTCACGGAGCACGGGCGGGAAGTGCAGGCGCGATACTGCGGTGCCGATCCACCGATGGCCGGGCGG
>JALOSD010000071.1 GCA_025458585.1 Burkholderiaceae bacterium
CCGTACTCGGTGATGTTCTTGACCACGCCGTGCACGATCGCGCCTTCGCGCAGCGTCTCGAGCAGCTTGGCGCGCTCCTCGCCCATCGAGGCCTCGACGACGGCGCGGCGGCTCAGCACGACGTTGTTGCGCTTGCGGTCGAGCTTGATGACCTTGAACTCCATCGTCTTGCCCTCGTACGGGCTCGTGTCCTTGACCGGCCGCGTGTCGAGCAGCGAGCCGGGCAGGAAGGCGCGGATGCCGTTGACGAGCACCGTCAGGCCGCCCTTGACCTTGCCGTTGACCGTGCCGGTGACGAAGTCGCCCGAGTCGAGCGAGTTCTCGAGCGACATCCACGACGCCAGGCGCTTGGCCTTGTCGCGCGACAGGATCGTGTCGCCGTAGCCGTTCTCGAGGGCGTCGATCGCCACGGCGACGAAGTCGCCGACCTGGACCTCGATCTCGCCCTGATCGTTCTTGAACTCGTCGATCGGGACGTAGGCTTCCGACTTGAGGCCGGCGTTGACCACCACGAAGCTGTGCTCGACGCGCACGACCTCGGCGGAGATGACTTCTCCGGCGCGCATGTCGCGCTTGCGCAGGCTTTCCTCGAACAGGGCGGCGAACGATTCGCCGCCGCCGGTGGTGGCAGTTTGGGTCTGGGACATGGAGTTTCCTGAAGGTCCGGCGACGGGGCGCCGGTGATGCTTGCAACCGGGGTTGCGGGTTGGGTTGGACGACCCCGGCGCCCCGGTGCGTCGGACGACGCGGCAGGGGAGGCGCCGGACCTGGTGCCCGCCGGCGACGCGGACGTCAGCCGAAGGGCCTGCGCTGCGCCCACCACGCCAGCACCTGCGCGACCGACTGGTCCGCGCTGAGTGCCGAGTTGTCGAGCAGCAGGGCATCCTCGGCGGGCTTCAGGGGGGCGACGCTGCGGGAGCGGTCCCGCGCGTCGCGCGCCTCAAGGTCCGCGCGAAGATCGTCGATGTTAGCAGAAACGCCTCTCGACAGCAGCTGCGCGTGGCGCCGCTCGGCGCGCATCGCGGCACTTGCGGTGAGGAAGACCTTCAGTGCCGCGTCGGGAAACACGACGGTGCCCATGTCGCGTCCGTCGGCGACGAGGCCTGGCGCGCGCCGGAATCCGAGCTGCAGGTCGTGCAGCGCCTCACGAACCTCGGGCAGCGCCGAGATGCGCGAGGCCGTCGAGCCCACCACTTCGAGCCGCAGGTCGGCACTGACTTCGTCGCCGTCGAGCCACAGGCGGTCGCCGTCGAAGCGCAGCTCGAGCCTTCGTGCCAGCGCGGCCAGCGCGGGGCCGCTCGAGGTGTCCACCTGCCGCCGCATGGCCGCGAGCGCGAGCGCGCGGTACAGCGATCCCGAGTCGAGCTTCTGGTAGCCCAGCGCGGCCGCGACGCCGGTGGCGAGCGTGCCCTTGCCGGACGCGGTCGGGCCGTCGATCGTGATCACCGGGACGTGACGCGGCTCGGTGCGCGCGAGCGCGAACAGCGCCTCGAAGTAGTCGGGAAAGGTCTTGCCGACGCACTTCGGGTCGAGGATGCGCACCGGCACCGACGGCGTGGCGCCGGCGAGCGGGTTGAACGCGGCGAGCGACAGGCACATCGCCATGCGGTGGTCGTCGTAGGTCTCGATCGCGGCGGCGCGCCAGCGCGGCGGCGGCGTCACGCGGAGGAAGTCGTCGCCGGCGACGACGTCGGCGCCGAGCTTGCGCAGCTCGCTCGCCATCGCCGCGATGCGGTCGGTCTCCTTGACGCGCCAGCTCGCGATATGCGTGAGCGTCGTCGGCGCGTCGGCGTAGAGCGCCATCACCGCCAGGGTCATCGCGGCGTCGGGGATGTGGTTGGCGTCCAGCGTGATGGCCTTCAGCGGCCACGCGCCGCGTCGCACGACGACGCGCCCCGGCTCGATCGCCACGTCGGCCCCCATCGCCACCGCGGCGTCGACGAATCGCATGTCGCCCTGGATCGAGTCGCGGCCGACGCCTTCGACGACGATCGGCTCGGCGGTGGCGGCGATTGCGCCGAGGGCGACGAAGTACGACGCCGACGACGCGTCGCCTTCGACCCAGATCTCGCCCGGCGTGCGGTAGGCGCTGCCGCCGGGAATCGTGAAGCGCTGCCAGCCGTCGCGGCGCACGTCGATGCCGAAGCGCGCGAGCAGGTTCAGCGTGATCTCGACGTAGGGCTTCGAGATCAGCTCGCCGACGACCTCGATCACGATGTCGCCGGTGTCTGTGGCGAGGGGCAGCGCGAGCAGCAGCGCGGTCAGGAACTGGCTCGAGACGTCGCCGCGCACGCGGATCGGTGCCGCGGTCGCGAGCCGCCCGCCGTCGTGGCCGGCGATCGCGAGCGGCGGGTAGCCGGGCGTGCCGAGGTAGCCGACGTCGCAGCCGAGCGGGCGCAGCGCGTCGACGAGGTCGCCGATCGGCCGCTCGTGCATGCGCGCGACGCCCGCGAGTTCGAAACGCCCGCCATGGCGCGTCGCCAGCACGGCGAGCGTGGCCGCCAGCGGACGCATCGCGGTGCCGGCGTTGCCGAGGAAGAGCTTTGCCTCGTGCACCGCCAGCCGTCCACCGAGGCCGCCGATGCGCGTCGCGTCACCGTCGCGCTCGATCACGCAGCCGAGCGTGCGCAAGGCGTCGAGCATCACCGCGGTGTCGTCGGAGTCGAGCAGGCCGCGCACCGTCGTCGCGCCGGCGCTCAGACCGGCGAGCAGCAGCACGCGGTTCGAGATGCTCTTGGAGCCCGGCAGTTTCACGGTGCCGGCGGCACCGGTCAGTGCGGGCAGGTCGAGAAACGGGATCCTGAACATCGGCGCAGCGCGCGGCGTGGCGTCAGCGACGCGGCGGCCCGGGCGGGCCGTTCATCTGCCACTGCGCGCGGTCGTGGGCGATGCCACGGATCAGATCCTCGAGCGCTTGCGCGTCGCCGGCGCGGATCAGCTGCTCGAAGGCGTCGAGCGTGCGGCGGAAGCGCTGCGACTGCTGCAGCACCTCGTCGCGGTTGGCGAGCAGGATGTCGCGCCAGACGGCGGGGTCGCTCGCCGCGATGCGCGTGAAGTCGCGAAACCCCGGCCCGGCGAGCGCGAGCAGATCGCGCCCGGCCGGCTGCCCGGCGATCGCGCCGAAGTAGGCGAACGCGAGCAGGTGCGGCAGGTGGCTGACGGCGGCGAACGCCGCGTCGTGGTGCTCGGGCGTCATCGTCAGCACGCGTGCACCGATCGCCGCCCAGAGGTCGGTCGCCTTCTGCACCAGTTCGGGCCGCGACGCCGGCAGCGGCGTCAGGATGACCTGCCGCCCGGCGTAGAGCGTGGCGTCGGCGTGCTCGATGCCGGCCGCTTCCTTGCCCGCGATCGGGTGCGCCGGCACGAACGAGCCGAGCCGCTCGCCGAGCGCGCGCTGCGCCGCGTCGACGACGTCGCGCTTCGTCGAGCCGACGTCCATCACGAGCACGTCGGGTCCGACGAGGTCGCGGATCGAGCGCAGCGTCGCCTCGGTGGCCGCGACCGGCACCGCGACCAGCACGACATCGGAGCCCGCCACGGCGAGCAGCGCCGACTCGGCGGCCACGTCGATCACCCCCATGCGCTTCGCGCGTTCGGTGGTCGACGGCGAGCGGCTGTAGCCGACGACACGCTGCGCGAGGCCGTGGCGCTTGAGCGCGAGCGCGAACGAGCCGCCCATCAGGCCGCAGCCGACGACGCCGAGCTGCCGCACCATCAGTGCACGTCGAGCGGATAGGTGCCGAGCAGCTTGAAGAACGCGCACTGCGCACGCAGTGCCTTCAGCGCGGCGTCGACCTGGGGCTCGTCGGGGTGGCCCTGGACGTCGATGTAGAAGTAGTACTCCCACTGGCCCGAGCGCGCCGGGCGCGACTCGAAGCGCGTCATCGACACGCCGTGCGCCTTCAGCGGCACCAGCATGTCATGCACCGCGCCTGGACGGTTCGTGACCGAGACGACGAGGCTGGTGCAGTCGTGCCCCGAGGCGCGAGGTGCCGGGTGGCGGTCGGGGTGGGTGACGATCGCGAAGCGGGTGCGGTTGTGCGCGTCGTCCTGGATCGCCGGCGCGACGACGTGCAGCCCCCACTCGCTGGCGGCGCGCTCGCTGGCGATTGCGCCGAGCGACGCGTCGAGCGCCGCCAGGCGCGCGCCCTCGGCGTTGCTGGCCACGGGGCGCCGCTCGACCGCCGGCAGGTGGTTCGACAGCCAGCCGTGACACTGCGCGAGCGCCTGCGGATGTGCGCACACGGCGACGACGCCGTCCAGACCCTGCTCGCGCCGCAGCAGGTTGTGGCGCACGAACAGGCTGGTCTCGCCGATGATGAACAGCGGCGTGGTCAGGAACAGGTCGAGCGAGCGCGCGACGACGCCCTCGGTCGAGTTCTCGACCGGCACGACGCCGAAGTCGGCGGCGCCGGCGGTCGTCGTGCGGAACACCTCGTCGATGCTCGCGCAGGGCACGCGCTCGATCGAGCCGCCGAAGTAGCCGAGCGCGGCCTGCTCGCTGAACGTGCCCGCGGGGCCCAGGTAGGCGACGCGGGTGGGCGTCTCGAGTGCGCGGCACGCCGACATGATCTCGCGCCAGATCGGCGCGATGCTCTGCGTCTTCAGGGGCCCCGGGTTGACCGCCTTCAGGCCGTCGATAACCTGCGCCTCGCGCTCGGGGCGGAAGACGACCGAGCCCTCCTTCTTCTTGATCTCGCCCACCTCCTGCGCCAGCCCCGCGCGCCGGTTCAGCAGCGCCAGCAACTCGCGGTCGACGGCGTCGATGCGGCCGCGCAGCGCGAGCAACTCGGGGTGTGGCGGCGGGGGCTCGGCCATCGCTCGTGTCGGCTGGACCGCGGCTCGGCGCTCAGCGCCCGGGCTGGGCCGGCGCGCCCGGCGCCGCGGCCGCCGCGTTGATCCGGTCGCCGACCGACTGCTGCAGCGCGCGCAGCTTCGGCTCGATCGCCGGCTTGGACTCGGCGACCAGCTTCTCGGTCAGCGAGCGCTGCATCTCGCCGCCGAGCGACTGGAACTTGCGGTTGACCGGCGATTCGAGGATCGTGATCAGCTGCTTGAGCTCGGCTTCGTTGAACTCGCGTTCGAGGATCGGGCCGATCGTCGTCGGCGCGAGCTTGACCGCCGAGTCGCGCAGCAGCGGCACCGCCTCGTCGGCGTACTTCTTCGCGTCGGCCTGGATGTCACGAGCCAGCGCCTCGCGCTTGTCTTCCGGCACGCGAGCGCGGATCGCCATCGCGGCCTGCTGCAGCATCTGCATCGCCGGCTGTTCGGCGACGATGCGCGCCGTGCTCTCGATGCCGGGCTGCTGCAGCTGCAGCACCTTGGCGACGAGCGCCTTCTTGTCCTGCGCGAACGCGGTGCCGGCCGTCGCCACGGCGGCGGCCACCACGAGGGTCTTCCACATGTTCAGCTCTCCTCGCCGGAACCGCCGGCGGTGTCGGATTCGGGGTCGGTCCCGGAAGGTTCGTTGGCGTCGTTCTCGACGATGCGCTGCAGCCCCGACAGCTTCGCGCCGTCGTCGAGCGCGATCAGCGTCACGCCCTGCGTCGCGCGGCCGAGCTCGCGGATCTCGGCCACGCGCGTGCGCACGAGCACGCCGCGGTCGGTGATCAGCATGATCTCGTCGTCGGGGCGCACCAGCGTGGCCGCGACGACCTTGCCGTTGCGCTCGCTTTGCTGGATCGCGATCATGCCCTTGGTGCCGCGGCCGTGGCGGGTGTACTCGACGATCGACGTGCGCTTGCCGTAGCCGTTCTCGGTGGCGGTGAGCACGCTCTGCGTCTCGTCCTCGGCCACCAGCATGGCGATCACGCTCTGCCCGGGCTCGAGCATCATGCCGCGCACGCCACGCGCGTTGCGGCCCATCGCGCGCACGTCGTCCTCGTCGAAGCGCACCGCCTTGCCGCCGTCGGAGAACAGCATCACGTCGTGGTGGCCGTCGGTCAGCGCGGCGCCGATCAGGTAGTCACCCTCGTCGAGGTCGACCGCGATGATGCCGGCCTTGCGCGGGTTGGCGAACTCGTCGAGCGCCGTCTTCTTGACGGTGCCCATCGCGGTGGCCATGAACACGTAGTGGTCGGCCGGGAAGCTGCGGAACTCGCCCGTGAGCGGCAGCACGACGGTGATCTTCTCGCCGCTTTGCAGCGGGAACATGTTGACGATCGGCTTGCCGCGGCTGGCGCGCCCGCCCTGCGGCACTTCCCACACCTTGATCCAGTAGACGCGGCCGCGGTCGGAGAAGCACAGAATCCAGTCGTGCGTGTTGGCGATGAAGAGCTGGTCGATCCAGTCGTCTTCCTTCGTCTGCGTGGCCTGCTTGCCGCGCCCGCCGCGACGCTGCGCGCGGTACTCGGCGAGCGGCTGGCTCTTGACGTAGCCCGAGTGGCTGAGCGTGACGACCATGTCGGTCGGCGCGATCAGGTCCTCGGTGCCGAGCTCCTGCACGTTGTGCTCGATCACGCTGCGCCGCGCGCCGAGCTTCGTCTGGCCGAACTCCTGCCGCAGCGCGGTGAGTTCGTCGGCGATGATCGCCGTCACGCGCTCGGGCCGGGCGAGGATGTCGAGCAGGTCGGCGATCTGCGCCATCACGTCCTTGTACTCGCCGACGATCTTGTCCTGCTCGAGGCCCGTGAGGCGCTGCAGGCGCATCTGCAGGATCTCGCCGGCCTGATCGTCGGACAGGCGGTACAGGCCGTCGGCCTGCAGCCCGTACTGCGGCGGCAGCCCCTCGGGACGGTAGGCGGCGCGGCCGCCGGGCGTGTCGGCCTCGGCGCGCGCGAGCATCTCGCGCACCAGCGACGATTCCCAGCCGCGCGCCATCAGCTCGGCCCGGGCCACCGGCGGCGTCGGCGAGTTCTTGATGATCGCGATGAATTCGTCGATGTTGGCCAGCGCCACCGCCAGGCCCTCGAGCACGTGGCCGCGCTCGCGCGCCTTGCGCAGCTCGAACACGGTGCGGCGGGTGACGACCTCGCGCCGGTGCTCGAGGAAGATCTCGACCAGGTCCCTGAGGTTGCAGAGCTTCGGCTGGCCGTCGATCAGCGCGACCATGTTGATGCCGAACGAATCCTGCAGCTGCGTCTGCTTGTACAGGTTGTTCAGCACCACTTCGGGCACTTCGCCACGCTTGAGTTCGATGACCACCCGCATGCCCGACTTGTCGGACTCGTCCTGGATGTGGCTGATGCCCTCCAGCTTCTTCTCGTTGACGAGCTCGGCGATGCGCTCGAGCAGCGTCTTCTTGTTGACCTGGTAGGGGATCTCGTCGACGATGATCGCCTGGCGCTGGCCGCGGTCGATGTCCTCGAAGTGGCACTTCGCGCGCATCACGACCTTGCCGCGGCCGGTGCGGTAGCCCTCGCGCACCCCGTTGAGACCGTAGATGATCCCGGCGGTCGGGAAGTCGGGTGCGGGCACGATCTCCATCAACTCGTCGACCGACGCGCCCGGGTTCTTCAGCAGGTGCAGGCAGGCGTCGACGACCTCGTTGAGGTTGTGCGGCGGGATGTTGGTGGCCATGCCCACCGCGATGCCGGCGCTGCCGTTGACGAGCAGGTTCGGCAGGCGCGTCGGCAGCACCAGCGGCTCCTTCTCCGACCCGTCGTAGTTGGGTCCGAAATCGACGGTGTCCTTGTCGATGTCGGCCAGCATCTCGTGCGCGATCTTGGCCAGCCGGATCTCGGTGTAGCGCATCGCGGCGGCGTTGTCGCCGTCGACGCTGCCGAAGTTGCCCTGGCCGTCGACGAGCATGTGGCGCAGGCTGAAGTCCTGCGCCATGCGCACGATGGTGTCGTAGACCGCGGTGTCGCCGTGCGGGTGATACTTGCCGATCACGTCGCCGACGATGCGCGCGCTCTTCTTGTACGGCCGGTTCCAGTCGTTGTTGAGCTCGTGCATCGCGAACAGCACGCGGCGGTGCACGGGCTTGAGGCCGTCGCGGGCGTCGGGCAGCGCGCGGCCGACGATCACGCTCATCGCGTAGTCGAGGTACGAGCGCCGCATCTCCTCTTCGAGCGAGATCGGCAGCGTTTCCTTGGCGAACGAGGTCATCGGCAGGGGCGG
>JALOSD010000304.1 GCA_025458585.1 Burkholderiaceae bacterium
CTGCGGCGCGAGCTGATGGCCACGCTCGGACGCGACGGCACGCGCCGGCTGCTGCTGCGCGCCGGCTACGCCGCCGGCGAACGCGACGCCGGCCTGGCGCGCCAGGTGCGCCCCGACGCGAGCCTGTTCGAGACCTTTTCGGTCGGCCCGCAGCTGCACATGCTCGAAGGCGCGGTGCAGGTGACGCCGGAGCGGTTCGAAGCCGACCTCGAGCGCGGGCACTACCTGGGCGTCTACCGCTGGGACCACAGCTGGGAGGTCGAGACGCACGTGCGCGACTTCGGCCCGCAGTCCGAGCCGGTGTGCTGGATGCTGCTGGGCTACGCCTCGGGCTACACCAGCCGCTTCTTCGGCCAGCCGATCCTCTACAAGGAGGTCGCCTGCGCAGCCTGCGGCGAGACGCACTGCCGCATCGAAGGCCGGCCGCTGGCGGCCTGGCCCGACGGCGAGACGATGGCCGACGACTACGCGGCCGACTCGATGCTGGTCCGCCTCGAGGACCTGCAGCAGCAGGTCGAGACGCTGCGCTCGACCCTCGAGCCGGCCGACGAGGACGGCCCGCTGGTGGGCGTTTCGCGCGCCTTTGCCGGCGCCGTCGACCTGCTGCGCAAGGCCGCCGGCACGCAGGTCACGGTGCTGCTGACGGGCGAGACGGGGGTCGGCAAGGAGCGCTTCGCCCGCGCGCTGCACGCGATGAGCGCGCGCGCGGCACGGCCGTTCGTCGCCGTCAACTGCGCCGCGCTGCCGGGCGAGCTGATCGAGAGCGAACTCTTCGGCGCCGAGAAGGGCGCCTACACCGGCGCCGCCGCCGCACGCCCCGGCCGCTTCGAGCGCGCCGACGGCGGCACGCTGCTGCTCGACGAACTCGGCGACCTCCCGCTGCCGGCGCAGGCGAAGCTGCTGCGCGTGCTGCAGAGCGGCGAGGTCGAGCGCCTGGGCGCGACGACGACGCGCAAGGTCGACGTGCGCGTGGTGGCCGCCACCAACGTCGACCTCGAGGTCGCCGTGGCCGCCGGCCGCTTCCGGCGCGACCTGATGTACCGCCTCAACGTGTACCCCATCCGCATCCCGCCGCTGCGCGAGCGCGCGGAGGATATCGAGCCGCTGGCCACGCACCTGCTGCAGCACTTCGTCGCGCTGCACGGCAAGCGGGTGGCCGGCTTCAGCGACCGCGCGCTCGACGCAATGCGCCACTACCCGTGGCCGGGCAACGTGCGCGAGCTGGAGAACCTGATCGAGCGTGGCGTCATCCTGACCAATGCCGGCGGGCCGATCGACCTCGAGCAACTGTTCCCGACGCTGCAGGCCTCCGCGCCTGTGGTCGTCAACGAACAGGGGGATCTTGAGAAGCGCCCCTGCAGCGACGCCGCGACGCTGTACGACGACGTGCAGCGCCGCGGCCTGAGCCTGGAGGCGCTCGAGGACGCGCTGATCCAGGAGGCGGTGGCACGCGCCGGCGGCAATCTCGCCGGTGCGGCACGCGCGCTCGGCATGACGCGACCGCAGCTGAGCTACCGGCTGCAGAAGCTGCGCGAGCGCGCGCAGCAGTGACGGCGATGGCCAAGCGTGCCCTGCTCAGCCTGGTAGGCGCCGACGGTGTCGCCGACGCCAGGGATGACGACGGCGGCGCACGCACGCTGATCGAGCGCGCCTACGCGCGGCTGCGCGACGACATCGTGGAAGGCCGGCTGGCACCGGGCGAGAAGCTTCGCGTCGAGCACCTGAAGGACCGCTACGGCGTCGGCGCGGGCACGCTGCGCGAGGCCATCACGCGCCTGGTCAGCGACGCGCTGGTCGTCGCCGAGGGGCAGCGCGGCTTTCGCGTCGCTCCGATCGCCATCGAGGACCTGCAGGACCTGACGACGCTGCGCGTGCACATCGAAATCGAGGCGCTGCGGCAGTCGATCCGCCACGGCGACGATCGCTGGCGCGCTGCCCTCGAGCTCGCGTTCGCGCAACTGAGCGCGGTGGAGCAGCCGATCGCGCCCGCACAGCGCCGGCGCTGGGAACTGCTCAACACGCGATTCCACGAGGCCCTCATAGCGGCCCACGCGTCGCCGTGGACGACGAAGGTGCTGCGCCTGCTCGCCCGCCACGGCGAGCGCTACCGGCGCTATGCGATGAACCTGCCCGGCAGCACACGCGACGTGCATGCGGAGCATCGTCAGATCTACGAAGCCGCGATGACGGGCCAGGAGGCGCGCGCTGCACTGGCGTTGGAGGCCCACATTCGCGCCACCCCCGACATGATCGTGCGCGCGCACCTCGACGGGCGAAACTGGGCCCATCGCGGCGATTGAGGCCCAGCGAAGGCGTAGTCAAGCCGTTGACTCACCCACTCAGGAGGCTGACCAAGGTCAGGTATCGGCACCCGCGGTCATTCGCCGGAAGTTGACGTCCGACTGAACGCAGTCGAGTCTGTGTGAAGACTGAGCTGGCGAGCGATTGCGGGAGTGAGCCGACCCCGGGCGAGATGGCGATCGTCGCTCCTGGCGCGATCTTCCGCGTCGCCCTTTCGAGTTCGTCTCACGATTGAGTAGGGTCGAGGACTGGCGCGCCGACCTTAGGCTCCGGTGGGTGCTCCACGGCTTTCGCCGTGGCCCTCAGTCCGGCTGCCATCGTCACGTTTCCA
>JALOSD010000305.1:0-2331 GCA_025458585.1 Burkholderiaceae bacterium
CCGGCCGTGAACGCGCTCGTGAAGGTGTCGTACGAGATCTCGGAGGTGACGCTGGCGTCGAACATCCAGATCACGAACGGCATCAGCAGGAACATCAGCGCCCCGCTGACACGGTGCAGGATCGAGACGATGCCGGCCGGCGGCAGCCGGTACTTCAGGATCTGCGTCACGTGGATGTTGCGGTACACGGGACGGGGTTTGGCGATGTTGGGCATGGCGCAGAAGGTGCAGCGTTTCGCGCGCTGGTGACGGGTCCGTAACCGACCAAGTTTATTGCAATGCAGCAGGGTAGACGCCCTGCCCGACACGGGCCTGACGGACCCGCTAGCTCAGCTCGTTGCGGTAGTACTGGTCGCGCGTGTCGTACAGGCCGCGCCGCAGCTCGACCGGACGATCGCCGTAGGTGAAGGCGACCCGCTCGACGCTGAGCAGCGGCGCGGCGACCGCCACGCCGAGCAGCGCGGCGCAGGGTTCGTCGGCCGCCACCGCGCGGATCTTCTCCTCGGCGCGAATCATGCTCACGCCGAACTCGCTCTCGAACAGCCCGTACAGCGGCCCGCGCCACTCGTCCAGGCGCTCGGCCGTCAGGCCTCGGAACAGCGCGCCAGGCAGCCAGATGTCGTCGAGCACCACCGGGCGTTCGCGGAAGTGCAGCAGCCGACGCACGTGCACGACCGCGTCGCCGCTCTTCAGCTCGAGTGCGCGCGTGACCTCGGCCGGCGCGCGCAGGCGGCGGCAGTCGAGGAAGCGGCGCGTCATCCGCTCGGCGCTGCCGTCGTCGGGCACGAGGCGAAGGAAGCGGTACTGCACGCGCGCCTCGGCGTGCGTGGCCACGAAGGTGCCCTTGCCCTGGCGACGCACGAGCAGGTTGTCGGTGGCCAGCTCGTCGATCGCCTTGCGCACCGTGCCCTGGCTGACCTTGAAGCGCTGCGCGAGCTCGACCTCGCTTGGGATCGCCTCGCCCGGCTTCCAGGCACCCGCCTCGAGGCTGCGCGTGATCAACGCCTTGATCTGACGGTACAGCGGGCTGAACGACGGCGCGGCGCCGGCGTCGGCGGACGTGGCTGGCGTGGACATGCCCTCGATTGCAGCACAGAGCCGGCGCGCCGTCCATAAAGCGATGTCTTATATAAGATGACTGATAGGGCAAATGACGCGCGACGGCGGTGTGTTGTAAGCGTGCGCGTAAGGTGCCATCGCCTACACTTTGGCACCTTGCGCCCGCCGCGTCGGCGGGCGTCCCCTCCCCCCTGTTGACGACACGGAGTCCCGTCATGAGCAAGAAGCCCGTCCGCGTGGCGGTCACCGGCGCTGCCGGCCAGATCGGCTACGCCCTGCTGTTCCGCATCGCCTCCGGCGAGATGCTCGGCAAGGACCAGCCGGTGATCCTGCAGCTGCTCGAGATTCCCGACGAGAAGGCGCAGAAGGCGCTGCGGGGCGTGATGATGGAACTCGAGGACTGCGCGTTCCCGCTGCTCGCCGGGATGCAGGCGCACAGCGACGCGACCGCCGCGTTCAAGGACACCGATTACGCGCTGCTCGTCGGCGCGCGTCCGCGCGGCCCCGGCATGGAACGCGCCGACCTGCTCGCCGCCAACGCGCAGATCTTCACGGCGCAGGGCAAGGCGCTCAACGCGTCGGCGTCGCGCAGCGTCAAGGTGCTGGTCGTCGGCAACCCGGCCAACACCAACGCCTACATCGCGATGAGGTCGGCGCCCGACCTCGACCGGCGCAACTTCACCGCGATGCTGCGCCTGGACCACAACCGCGCGCTCAGCCAGGTCGCCGCCAAGACCGGCAAGCCGGTGGCGAGCATTCGCAAGCTGTGCGTCTGGGGCAACCACAGCCCGACGATGTACGCCGACTACCGCTTCGCGACGATCGACGGTGCCGGCGTCAAGGACATGATCAACGACCACGGCTGGAACAAGGACGTGTTCCTGCCGACGGTGGGCAAGCGCGGCGCCGCGATCATCGAGGCGCGCGGCCTGTCGTCGGCGGCGTCGGCCGCCAACGCGGCGATCGACCACATGCGCGACTGGGCGCTGGGCACGAACGGCGAGTGGGTGACGATGGGCGTGCCGAGCAACGGCGAGTACGGCATCCCGAAGGACGTGGTGTTCGGCTACCCGGTCACCTGCGCGAACGGCGACTACAAGATCGTCGAGGGCCTGCCGATCGACGAGTTCTCGCAGGGCTGCATCGACAAGACCCTTGCCGAGCTGATGAGCGAGCAGGACGGCGTCAAGCACCTGCTCTGACGCGCTGCGTCCGCTTTTGGCGGCTGGCGGGCGCGGAATGTGCCCGCCAGGCAACATCCGGATTCACCTG
>JALOSD010000305.1:2341-3637 GCA_025458585.1 Burkholderiaceae bacterium
GCGCCTCGTCGGCGCCGAAGGCCGGCGCGAAGCCGCAGGTCAAGCGCATTGCCGACCGGCCGACGCGCCAGGCCGCGCCGCCGCCGGCGCCGGTCGAGATCGACCTGCCACCTGCCGAAGGCGAGCAGAACGCTGCGGCCTCGATGGCGCACTACGGCAACTACCAGTGCGAGTTCAACCAGACGCTCGTCGTCGGCATGAACCCGAAGCACGACGGCTACCTCGACGTGCGCTTCGGCAACCGCACCTACACGATGAAGCCGGTGTTGTCGCATACCGGCGCGCTGCGGCTCGAGGACGTTCGCGGCCAGATGCTCGTCGTGCAGATCGCGACCAAGTCGATGATGCTCGACACCAAGGCGGGTCGCCGCGTCGTCGACGACTGCAAGCACGACAACCAGGTCGCCGCCGCCGCGAGCATGGCGTCGGCGCCGGGCATCGGCATCGACCCCAACCGGCCCGTGGCCACCCCGGCCGCGCCCGCCGCACCCGCCGTCGCGTCGACCGAACCGGCGCCGGCGGCGCGCTGAAGGCGTCGGGGCGCGCCTGCGCATCCCGACGACCCGTCTCGCGCAAACGCCGCACCGCCCCGACTGTGCTCGGCACCTGCGGGGCGCGCCGGGCGCAGCCAGGCTCCGGGGCCCTTCAGAACGTGCCCGGGTAGGCGCCGCCGTCGAGCAGGAGGTTCTGGCCGGTGAGGTAGCCTGCGTGGACGCTGCAGACGAAGGCGCAGAAGGCCCCGAACTCTTGCGCCGTGCCGAAGCGGCGCGTCGGGTTCAGTTGCCGCCGCTCGTCCATGACGTCGTCGACGCTGCGCCCGCCCTTCGCCGCGGCGCCGGCCATCGTCGCGCGCAGGCGGTCGGTGTCGAACGGGCCCGGCAGCAGGTTGTTGATCGTCACGTTGCGCGACGCCAGCCGCGGCTGGCGCGCGAGGCCGGCCACGAAGCCGGTGAGCCCGCTGCGCGCCCCGTTCGACAGGCCGAGGATGTCGATCGGCGCCTTCACCGCGCCCGACGTGATGTTGACGATGCGCCCGAACCCGCGCTCGGCCATCGCGTCGATGGTGACCTTGATCAGCTCGATCGGCGTCAGCATGTTCGCGTCGAGGGCGGCGATCCACGTCTCCCGGGTCCAGTCGCGGAAGTCCCCGGGCGGCGGGCCGCCGGCGTTGTTGACGAGGATGTCGACCTGCGGGCACGCCGCGAGCGCCTGCGCGCGGCCGGCGGCGGTCGTGATGTCGCCGGCGACGGCGCGCACCTCGGCGCGCGGGTTCAATCGCCGCAGCTCGTCGGCCGT
>JALOSD010000306.1 GCA_025458585.1 Burkholderiaceae bacterium
CCGAGCGAACGGTAGTCGTAGCCGCGCACCGAGTTCTCGCCGCCGGGGCGGAACAGCAGCGCCTCGGGCACCTGGATGGCGTCGTCGCGGCGCACGACGTCGCCGAGCTCGATGCGCGCCTGGCCGAAGAAGCCTGCGGGCAGCGGGTGGTAGCCGGTGAAGCGGCCGTACAGGCGCGCGAACGGGCCGTTGCTCGCGAAGTCGTTGAAGGCGTAGCCGGCGCCGCCCTGCAGCGACATCGACAGCCCGCGCGTGGGCAGGATCACGTCGTCGAGGCGGCGCCAGACGTAGTGGTAGTTGCCCGACACCGCGGTCGCCGTGCGGCTCGGCGGCAGGTCGGAGCCGGGGTCGAAGTCGGTCGTCGTCGTCGACTGCGTGATCTCGGCGAAGATGAGGCGGTCGATCGGCTTCTGACCTCGCCGTTCCACGACTGGCGCTTCTCGGCGACCTCGAAGGCGTTGCGCGCGGCCAGCGGCAGGTCGAAGACTTCGCGGTTCGTGAGGTCGAGCGACGCGCGCGGCCCGACGTTCGTGCTGATGCCCACGCCGACCGTCGCCTCGTTGAGCGGCCTCTCCTGCACGCGCACGAGCACCGGCGCGGCGTCGGCGCGCTCGGCGTCGGCGTCGACGGCGACGACGGCGGTCGCGAACAGGCCCGACTCCACGAGCCGCTCCTGGTAGTCGAGCAGCAGTTCCTCGGTCGCCGCCGTGCCGCGCCTGAAGCCGGCGAGGTGGCGCACCGGCGCCTCGCCGTAACGCTCCAGCCCCTCGATGCGCAGCTCGCCGGTGCGAAACAGCGGCCCGCTGTCGGCGACGACGAACAGCTGCGCGGTGCCGGCGGCGACGTCGATCTGCGCGCCGGTGCCGCTCCACGCCGCGCCGAGGTAGCCGTCGCGCTGCAGGCGCACGAGCGTCGACGTCTTCGCGCCGCTCCACGCGTCGTTGCGAAACGGCTTGCCTGCGGGCAGCGGCCACTCGTCGCGCAGCGCGCGCAGCGTGGCCTGCGCCGGCACGTCGCCGCCGCGGGCGAGCGCGTCGAGCTCGCCCTGCACGTCGATCGTCACGCTGCCGATGCGCACGCGCGCGCCGGGTTCGACGCGCACTGTCACCTTCGGCACGCCGTCGGCGCCGACGCCGGCGCGCGCGACCGTGACCTCCGGCTCGAAGTAGCCCTCGGTCTCGAGCAGTGAGCGCACCTGCGCCGGCGTCGCGGCGACGAGGCGGTCGAGCTCCTGCTCGCCGACCGCTTCGCCGGGCGCGAGCACGGGCAGGCGCGCGAGGTCGAGGTGCTGGCGCAGCAGGTCGCGCAGCGCGTCGGGCGCGTCGATGTCGACGATCACGGCCGGCGGCGCCGGCGTCTCGCCGAGCAGTCCCCGGCCGTCGAACGTGCTGCACCCACCGGTCAGCAGGGTCGCCAGCGCGAGCAGCGCCGCTGCCGCGGCGCGCGGCAGCGTCATTTGCTCAGCAGCCGCATCGCCCCTTCGAGCCCGGCCAGCGTCAGCGGGAACATGCGCTGGTTCATCAGCTGCTGCACGATCGCGATGCTCTGCCGGTACTGCCACACGCCCTGCGGCTCGGGGTTGATCCAGGCGTGCTTCGGGAACGCGTTGGTCAGCCGCTGCAGCCACTCGGCGCCCGGCTCCTCGTTGTTGTACTCGACGCTGCCGCCGGGCTGCAGGATCTCGTAGGGGCTCATCGTCGCGTCGCCGACGAAGATCAGCTTGTAGTCCTTGTTGTACTTGCGGATCACGTCCCAGGTCGGGAACTTCTCGCTGAAGCGCCGCCGGTTGTTCTTCCACACGAAGTCGTAGACGCAGTTGTGGAAGTAGTAGAACTCGAGGTGCTTGAACTCGGACTTGGCGGCGCTGAACAGTTCCTCGACGCGGTGGATGTGCTCGTCCATGGTGCCGCCCACGTCCATCAGCAGCAGCACCTTCACCTTGTTGTGGCGCTCGGGCACCATCTTGATGTCGAGCATGCCGGCATTGGCGGCGGTGCTGTGGATCGTGTCGTCGAGGTCGAGCTCCTCCTCGGCGCCCTCGCGCGCGAAGCGGCGCAGCCGGCGCAGCGCGACCTTGATGTTGCGCGTGCCGAGCTCCTTGGTGTCGTCGTAGTCCTTGTACGCGCGCTGGTCCCAGACCTTGACGGCGCTGCGGTTGCGTCCCTTGTCCTGGCCGATGCGGATGCCCTGCGGGTTGACGCCGTACGCGCCGAAAGGGCTCGTGCCGCCGGTGCCGATCCACTTGCTGCCCCCCTCGTGGCGCTCCTTCTGCTCCTCGAAGCGCTTCTTCAGCGTCTCCATCAGCTCGTCCCAGCCCATCGCCTCGATCTTCGCCTTTTCCTCGGGCGACAGCTCGAGCTCCAGGGTCTTGCGCAGCCACTCGAGCGGCACGTCCTTCGCGAAGTCGGCGCGCAGCTCGACGCCCTTGAAGTAGGCGCCGAAGGCACGGTCGAAGCGGTCATAGTGCGCCTCGTCCTTGACCAGCGTCGTGCGGGCGAGGAAGTAGAACTCGTCGAGCGAGGGCCCGATGACCTGTGCCTTCAGCGCCTCGAGCAGCGTCAGGTACTCCTTGACCGACACCGGCAGCTTGGCGGCGCGCAGCGTGAAGAAGAAGTCGATCAGCATGGCATCGGGCGGGCCGGG
>JALOSD010000307.1 GCA_025458585.1 Burkholderiaceae bacterium
CGTCGGCCCGGTGCGCGCGTCGATCACGGCGGCCGGCAGCGGCTGCGCATGCAGGTCGGGCGCACGGCCGAGCTGGCGTTCGGCGTCGGCGCGGCGCAGGGCGTCGAGGATGTACGACATCGCGATCGTCAGTCGGAGGCGAGCCGCGGCTCGTCGATGCCGGCGGCGCGGTTGAGCTGCATCAGCGTCAGCGGCCCGGCGAGGCCGTCGGCCGGCAGCCCCTGCACGGCCTGGAAAGCGCGCAGGCGTTCGCGAACGTTGCCGCCCGCCGTCGCCCCCGCGTCGGCCCGCAGGCCGTCGAGCTGCTCGCCGAGCCAGCGTGCCTGCGCGGCGTCGGCCGGGTTCAGCGCGCCGCCGCGATAGCCCGGCGGCGGCCGCCACAGCGTCGCGAACTCGCCGCGCCACAGGCCGGCGAGCACGGGGATCGGGACGGTGAACGACGCGTCGGCGAACTGCAGCGTCGCCCGACGCGCGTCGAGCGCGGTCAGCGCCGCGACGTGCAGCGGGCCGTCCTCGTCGCGCAGCGTCACGACCGCCGGCCGGTCGAGCCGGCGCAGCAACGCGACGCTGCCGCCCTCGCCGCGGTGGCAGCGCAGCAACGCGCGCTCGGCCGCCGCGCACGGGTCGTCGCCGTCGAGCGCCACGCCCCACGCCTCGGCGAGGTGCCGCCACACGCCGGCGTCGCCGGCCGGCGCGTCGGCGAGGTGGCGGCGCAGGGCGTCGATCGTGTCGTCGAGCGCCGCTGCCGCGAAAGGTGCGGGCTCGGCAGCCGGCGCGCTCGCGTCGTCGGCCGCGGGCGCGGCCGCGAGTTCCGGCGCCGACGCCGTGACGGCGACCGGCTCGGGCGGTGGCGCCGCAGCCCGCGGCGCCTGGCGATCGTGGGCGACGGCGAGCCACGTGGCCAACGCCACGCCGGCGAGCCCGACGACCGCTGCGACGCTGGCGGCGACGCCGGCGGCGACGCGGCGGCGGCGCGCCGCGTCGCCGTCGCTGCCGGTGCCGTCGCCGAACACCTCGGCCGCCGCGCGGTCGACGATGCCGCGGTCGACCTGCGTGCGCCCGAGCGAGAACGCGCCGAGCAGCGCGCGGTCGGCGAGCAGGTTGATGCGCCGCGGGATGCCGCGGCTGTGGTGCACGATGCGCCGCAGCGCCGCGCCATCGAACGGCAGCGGGCCCTGCAGGCCGGCGGCGGCGAGGCGGTGCGCGACGTACTGCTGCGTCCCGGCGTCGCCGAGCGGCTCGAGGTGGTAGCGCGCGATCACGCGCTGCGCCACCTGTTCGAGCTCGGGACGCGCGAGCAGCCGCCGCAGCTCGGGCTGCCCGATCAGCACGATCTGCAGCAGCTTGCGCTCGTCGGTCTCGAGGTTGGTCAGCAGGCGCAGCTGCTCGAGCACCGGCACCGACAGGTTCTGCGCCTCGTCGACGATCAGCACGTTGTGCTGGCCTTGCGCGTGCGTGCGCAGCAGGTACGCGTTGAGCGCGTCGACGTGGTCCTTGCGCGTCGGCGCCGGGCCGGCGGGCGTCACCGGCACGTGGAACTCGTCGCAGATCGTGCGCAGCAGCTCGATCACGTTGAGCGCCGGGTTGAACACGTACGCCACGTTGCACCCCGCCGGCACCTGCTGCAGCATGCAGCGGCACACCGTCGTCTTGCCGGTGCCGACGTCGCCGGTCAGCACGACGAAGCCGCCGCCGCCACGCAGGCCGTACAGCAGGTGCGCGAGCGCCTCGCGGTGGCGCTCGCTCATGTACAGCATGCGCGGATCGGGCGCGATCGAGAACGGCTCGCCGCTCAGTCCGAAGTGCCGCTGGTACATGGGCGCGCAGGATAGCCCGGCGGCGGCAGGCACTCAGCCGTGCCGCCGCACCCACGCCGCGCACAGCCGGTGCAGCTGCTCGACGCCGTCGGTCAGCGCCGCGGGGCCGGGCTGCAGGATGTCGGCCGACTTGATCTCGTGCAGCTCGCCGGTGCGCACCGCCGTCACGTCGGCCCAGCCGGGCCGGGCGGCGACCTTCTCGGAGCGGAACTTCTTGCCGCACCACGAGCCGACGATCAGGTCGGGCGTGCGCCGCGCCGGCTCGAGCGCGTCGGCGATCACGCGGTCGCGCCCCATCGGCTTGGCGGCGAGCTCCGGGAACACGTCGTCGCCGCCGGCCACGCCGATCAGCTCGCTGACCCAGCGGATCGCGCTGATCATCGGGTCGTCCCACTCCTCGAAGTACACGCGCGGACGGCGCGGCCATTGCGCGGCCGCGGCGGCGATCTGCGCGTGGCGCGCCTCGCAGCCTGCGATCCAGCGCTCGGCGCGTTCGTGCGCGCCGACCGAGCATCGACGCCACGAGGCGCAGCGTCGCGACGATCTCGGCCACGCTGCGCTGGTTTGTCACCAGCACGTTCAGCCCGGCGCGGATCAGCTTGTCGGCCAGCGCCGCCTGCATGTCGGAAAAGCCGACCACAAGGTCGGGCTCGAGGGCGACGATCTTCTCGATGCGCCCGTCGAGGAAGTGCGAGACCTTGGGCTTTTCGTCGCGCGCGCGACGCGGGCGCACCGTGTAGCCGCTGATGCCGACGATGCGGTCCTGCTCGCCGAGCAGGTACAGCCACTCGGTCGTCTCTTCGGTCAGGCAGACGATGGGTCACCATGCAGGCGCGCGACGTCGATCGCGCCGCCGAACACGTCGACGAGCGCGGCCTGCACTGCCGGATCACCGGGCGCGCCGTCGGCACGCAGCCGGCCGCCTGCGAGCACGAGCAGGCGGTCGGCGGCGAGCGCGAGCGTGAGGTCGTGCAGCACCGCCGCCACCGCGACGCCTGCGCGCGCACGCCAGCGCAGGCCGGCGACGAGCGCGCGCTGGTGCGGCGCGTCGAGGTGCGTCGTCGGTTCGTCGAGCAGCAGCACCGGTGCGCCGACGGCGAACGCGCGCGCGATCAGCACGCGCTGGCGCTCGCCGCCCGACAGCTCGCCGAGCCGGCGCTGCACGAACGGCCCAGCCGCACGACGTCGCGCACGCCGATCTCCCCTTCGGCCTCGCCGTGCTGCGACAGCCAGGCGACGCGCCGCGCGCGCTCGAGCGCCGGCCAGGCGTCGATCGGCCGGCCGTCGAGCTCGACCCGCCCGGCCGCCGGCCGCTGCAGCCCGGCGAGCACGGCGAGCAGCGTGCTCTTGCCGGCGCCGTTCGGGCCGACGATCGCCGCCCACTCACCGGCGCGCAACGCGAGCGAGACGCCGTCGAGCACGCGCCGCCCGCCGAGGTCGACGGCGACGTCGTGCGCCTCGAGCCGCGTGGTCACCGCAGCGACCCCGAGCCGTGGCGGCGCCGCAGCAGCACCAGCAGATAGACGCCGCCGATCACCGCCGTCAGCAGCCCGACCGGCAGTTCGCGCGGCGCGATCGCCAGACGCGCGACGACGTCGGCCGCGCCGAGCAGCACCGCGCCGGCGAGCGCCGACAGCACGACGAGCGCGCCGTGCGCGACGGTGACGCGCGCGAGCAGGCCGACGAACGCGACGAGCCCGGCCTGCGCGACGGCGGCGCCGGTGGCCAGCGCCATCGCCGCGAGCAGCAGCCAGCGCACGCGCACGACCGGCACGCCCAGGCTCGCGGCGCTCGCCTCGCCGAGCACGAGCGCATCGAGCGCGCGCGCGTGGCGCCGCGCCAGCACCAGGACGACGGCGAGCACCGCCGCGAGCACGCCGACGCTGCCCCAGCCGAGGAAGGCGGTGCTGCCGAGCAGGAACGCCTGGCGCGGGCGCAGCGCCTCGGGGGCGGCGAGCAGCAGCAGGTCGGCGAGCGCGCCGAGCAGCACGCCGACGACGACGCCGGCCAGCAGCAGCACGAGCGGGCGCGTCGCACCGCCGGCGAGCAGCAGCGCGAGGCCGACGCCGCCGAGCGCGCCGGCGAACGCGGCGGCCACGATGCCCACGCGCGCGAGCGGGCCCGCGAGCTCGGGTGCGAGCGTCCAGCCGACGCCGGTGCCGGCGACGAGCACGACGGCGACGCCGAGCCCCGCGCCGGCGGCGCTGCCGAGCAGGTAGGGGTCGGCGAGCGGGTTGCGAAACAGCCCCTGCGCGATCGCGCCCGCCAGCCCGAGCAGCGCGCCGACGGCGAGCGCGCCGAGCGTGCGCGGCGCGCGCAGCTGCCACACGAGGTC
>JALOSD010000072.1 GCA_025458585.1 Burkholderiaceae bacterium
GGGCGGCGCAGGCCGGTAGTGCGCTTGGCCAGCAGCGGCTCGAGCGCGATGCCATCGATGAGGTCAACCGGGTCGAGCACGTTGCCCTCGCTCTTGCTCATCTTGCGCCCCTGCGCGTCGCGCACGAGGCCGTGGATGTAGACGTGGCGGAACGGAACCCGTCCGGTGAAGTGCGTGGTCATCATGATCATCCGGGCGACCCAGAAGAAGATGATGTCGAAGCCTGTGACGAGCACGGTCGAGGGCAGGAACAGGTCCTGCTCGACGGTCTTCGCCGGCCAGCCGAGCGTCGAGAACGGCACCAGCGCCGACGAGTACCACGTGTCGAGCACGTCGGGGTCGCGCTGCAGCGGCCCGGCGTAGCCGTCGTCGGTGGCCTTGGCGCGCGCCTCGTCCTCGCTGCGCGCGACGTAGACCTGGCCGTCGATGCCGTACCAGGCCGGAATCTGGTGCCCCCACCACAGCTGCCGCGAGATGCACCAGTCCTGGATGTTGACCATCCACTGGTTGTAGGTGCTGACCCACTGCTCGGGCACGAACGTGACCTGGCCCGAGGCCACCGCGTCGATCGCCTGCTGCGCGATGCTCTTGCCGTTCGCGCCGGGCTTGGTGGTGGCGACGAACCACTGGTCGGTCAGCATCGGCTCGACCACCTGCCCGGTGCGCGCGCAGCGCGGCACCATCAGGCGGTGCTTCTTCGTCTCGACGAGCAGGCCCAGCGCGTCGAGGTCGGCGACGACCTTCTTGCGCGCGACGAAGCGGTCCAGCCCGCGATAGGGCGCCGGCGCATGGTCGTTGACCTTCGCGTCGAGCGACAGGATGCCGAGGATCGGCAGGCCATGGCGCTGGCCCACCGCGTAGTCGTTCGCGTCGTGCGCCGGCGTGACCTTGACCACGCCGGTGCCGAACTCGCGGTCGACGTAGGCGTCGGCGATCACCGGGATCTCGCGGTCGCAAAGCGGCAGGCGCACCGTCTTGCCGACGAACGCGGCGTAGCGCTCGTCGTCGGGGTGCACCATCACGGCGGTGTCGCCGAGCATCGTCTCGGGGCGCGTCGTGGCCACGACCAGCGAGCCGCTGCCGTCCGCCAGCGGGTAGGCGATGTGCCACAGGAAGCCGTCCTCCTCCTCGCTCTCGACCTCGAGGTCGGAGACGGCCGACATCAGCACCGGGTCCCAGTTGACGAGCCGCTTGCCGCGGTAGATCAGGCCTTCCTCGTACAGGCGCACGAAGGTCTCGGTGACGACGGTCGAGAGCTTCTCGTCCATCGTGAAGTACTCGCGCGACCAGTCGACGCTGTCGCCGAGGCGGCGCATCTGGTTCGTGATCGTCGAGCCGCTTTGCTGCTTCCACGCCCACACGCGCTCGGTGAACGCGGCGCGGCCGAGGTCGTGGCGGCTCCTGCCTTCGTCCTGCAACTGGCGCTCGACGACGATCTGGGTCGCGATGCCGGCGTGGTCGGTGCCGGGCAGCCACAGCGCGTTGAAGCCGCGCATGCGGTGGTAGCGGGTCAGCGCGTCCATGATCGTCTGGTTGAACGCGTGGCCCATGTGCAGCGTGCCGGTGACGTTCGGCGGCGGCAGCTGGATGCAGAACGACGGCTTCGCGGGGTCGAGCGTCGGCGCGCCGATGCCGGCGGTATCCCAGGCGGCGCTCCAGCGCGCCTCGATGGCGGCCGGGTCGAAGGACTTGGCGAGTTCGGTCATGATCGAAGGGGGCGAGCGGACCTCGGGGCACGGGGCGGTTGCGCCCGCTCGTAGACCCATAGCCCAATGGGCCGCAGAGCCGACGTTGGCGGCGACAGCGCCCGAAACTACGAGATGCTACGTCACACGCCAACCCCGCCCCGCGCGCGGGCAGGTCGGGCCTACGCGCTGTCGCTGATGGATCGACGCGGCCCGGTGTGTCGGGGCGGCGCGCATGCCGCCCCCGTCGATTGCATCAGGGCATGGCAAAGAGCTTGGGGCCGCTGAGGGTGCCGGTCGTGACGCAAGAGTCGCCGACGGTGTCGCGAAGCACGTACTCGAACATGATCACATCGTCGATCCGGCGCAACGCCTTCACCTCGACGTTACCGGCGCGTCCTGTGTTGCAGGTGTAGGTCCCGCTACCCGATGCAAGCGCGCCTGCACGTTCCAGCGGAAGGCTGAAGCGGCACTCCGACGTCGTGTCTACGTCATCGCCGTATTGCAACTGCATTTCGTACATGTTGCCCTCCGCCGAAACCGTCAGCACGCCGGCGGTAAGGACCGAACCGTTGTCGCCGGGAGACTGGCAAGACGTCGATATCCCCGTGGTTGTGAAGAGCCAGAGCCCATCGAGCTTCAGCAGACCGTACGAGTAACGCTGAATAGTGATGGTGCCGGACTTGCCTTCATAGTTATAGGCGAACACGGCCGAGTTGTCGCCCGCGAACTGCACAGAGGCCGTGCCGACCTTCGTCACCGAGAAGTTGCCGGGGTTGTAGCCTGGGCCCGGAGGCGGGCCGGAGGAACGATACAGGTTGCCCTCGAGCTTGTCGCCGCTCATCGGCCCGGCCAGTTGAAGGAACGTCGCCTTGCCGTCGTCGCCGTACAGGTACCACATCAGGAACATCAGCCCCTCCTGCTGGCCGATGTTGAAACCCATGCCGTTTAGCGACGGGTTCCACCACCAATCCGTGTAATCCTTCGTCGCGAAGGCAGTCGTGGGCAAGATCGCCACCAGGCCAGTGATCGCGAGGCGGCGAAGGACATTCAGAAATCGTTCCATGAAAACCCCCGCGGTCTGATCTGTGTCAACGATCCGCGCCGTCGAACGAAAAAGGCCGCCCCGAGGGGCGGCCTTCTTGCTCGTCGTGAGGGCGAGACTTGGTGCCGGTGAAGAGAATCGAACTCCCGACCTTCGCATTACGAATGCGCTGAGCCCGGCATTCGTCGTCGTTGATTAGCACGGGGCCTTGATCTGAAAGTCTCGTAAAATCAACAACCTACAGCAGTCGGGCGGGGATTCGTGCGTTGATCGACATACGGCGCGATTCGTCGAATCTGTTTACACAGTGATTACACGGCTCGACCGTGTAAGCGCGACCGGTAAGGATACTTGTCATGAGGACGAAGCTTACAGCAGGCCGCGTCGCCGGCTTCACGTGCGACGTGACGAAGGCGCAGGCGTTCCTGTGGGACAGCGAAGCCAAGGGGCTCGGCCTGCGCGTCACACGCAACGGCGCGCGCGCCTATGTGTTTCAGGCGCGGCTGCGCAGCGGCGACGCGGTGCGCATGACGATCGGCACGCCACAGGCGTGGTCGATCGATGCCGCGCGTGAGCGCGCCCGCGAGTTGCAGCGCATCATCGACGTCGGGCGTGATCCGCGCGAGGTGCAGGCCGAGGCAGCGGCAGCGGACGCGGCAGCGCGCGCCGAGCGCGAGGCGCACACGCTCACCGTCGCCGACGCGTGGGCCGTCTACATGCGCGAGGGCAAGCCCAAGCGCAAGGACGCGTGGAAACCGCGCTACGTCGCTGACCTGCACGCTGCGGCGTCGCCGGGCGGCAAGCCGAAGGCGCGAGGCGAGGGCACGACGAAGCCCGGGCACCTGTGGCCGCTCATGGGCCGGCCACTGCGCGACATCACGCAGGACGTCGTGCGCGACTGGTACCGCGAGGAATCGGAGCGCGGCAAGCAGCAGGCCGCGCGCGCCGTCGCGATGCTGAGCGGCTTCCTGTCGTGGTGCGGCACGCGCCGCGAGTACCGCGAACTCGTCGACACGCATGCGGCGCGCGCGAGCGAACTGCGCGACGTGCTGCCAGCCGCACGTCGTCGCACCGATGCGCTGGAGCCCGATCAGGTGCGCGCGTGGTGGGCGGGCACGGAGAAGCTGGCCGCGCGCAACCGCACGGCGGCGCTGTACCTGCGCGCGCTGCTGCTGACGGGCGCACGCCGTGAGGAGATGGCCGCGCTCAAGTGGGCCGACGTCGACTTCCGCTGGCGGCGCGTGACGATCGCCGACAAGATCGACGCGACGCGCACCGTGCCGCTGACGCCCTACCTCTCGTGGATGTTGTCGACGCTGCCACGGCTGCGGCGCGACGACGGCACGCTCGTGCCCTACGTGTTCGGGAACCTACGCAGCAAGACCGAGCGCATCGCCGAGCCGCGCGGCCCGCACGAGGACGTGCTCGCCGATGCCGGCCTGCCTCACGTGTCGATCCACGGGCTGCGTCGCTCGTTCGCGCTGCTGGGCGAGGCAGCCGGCGCACCCGCTGGTGCCATCGCGCAGATCATGGGCCACCGCCCCAGCGGCGTCCACGAGGGCTACAAGCCGCGCAGCGTCGACCAGCTACGCGAGCACCTGACGCGCGTCGAGGCGTTCGTGCTCGCGCGCGCCGGCGTCGAGTTCGACGCTGACAAGGCGCGGCCCGGCGCGCTTGAGGTCGTGCACGGCTGACGCGCTGCGCGCTGTTCGACACCGTGACCGACATCAACATCTAAGACATCATGTGGTCGCAGATTTTCTCGCGTTGACAACGGGTTAGCGTTGATGCGGACGGCCCTTCGGGGCCGTTTCTCGTTTTCGTTGTCGTGCCTCCTTGACGATTCGTTGCGCTGTTCAGAAGCGCATCTCGTTCAACGAACCCAAGGATTCAGGATGACGACCACGCAACAACCCCGGCCGCGCACGCGTTTCCGGCCGCTCCCCGACAAGTCTGCCGAGCAGGTCGAAGCCGAGCGCGTCGCGCGTCGCACACGCGAGCGCCAACGCGTCGAGCATGCGCTGTCCGCGCTGCCGCCGCTTGAGTACGAGCGCCGCACTGTCGTGTCCACGGCCGAGGCGGCGATCTACCTCAACCGCAAGACGCAGACCTTGAGGCTGTGGGCGTGCACCGAGGAAGGACCGATTCGCCCGGTGCGCGTGAATGGCCGCTTGCTCTGGCGCGTCGCCGATCTGCGGCAGTTGCTCGGCATCGAGCGCAAGACCGACACGCCGCGAGTGACGGAGGCGGCATGACCGTCGCCGCGCCGTTCGTCGATGTCGATCGAGCAGACCGCGCGCTGCGTCGCGTGTCGCTGAGCCTCGACGCGCTTGCCGTGTACCTCGACGCCGTGGCGGGCACGGTGCCCGACCAGCAGGCGCTCGCCGACGTGCTCGCGATGCTCGCCAGCGAAGCACGTGCGGGCCGCCGTGCGCTGCGCAGCGACGCGCCAGCAGGAGATGCCGATGCAGCGTGATCCCGGAAAGGACGACGCCTCAGCAGCGGCAACCACTGAGGCGTCAGGAGGGCGGAAGGAGGACCAGATCGTAGCCGGCGACGACGCCGCCTGCAAGCGTCGGGCCAACCTGATCGCGCACGCCGCGCTCGCGGGCATCGTCGTCACGCCGCAGGCCGATGGCTCGTTTCTCCTTCGGCGCTGGAGCCTCAGCCGCGAAGTCGGCGACGTCGACGAGTTGGAGCAGGCGCTGCGCTTGCAGGGAGTGCGCCTGTGACCGCTGACGCACTACTCGGCCGGCTCGACAAGGTGCGCGCGCGTGGTCGCGGCCAGTGGTCGGCGCGCTGCCCGGCGCACGAAGATCGCGGCCCCAGCCTGTCGATCCGCGAGCTCGACGACGGGCGCGTCCTGCTGCACTGCTTCGGCGGCTGCAACGTGCACGCGATCGTCGCCGCTGTCGGGCTCGACATCGCCGACCTATTCCCGCCGCGCGACACGACACCCGGCGCCGGCGCGCAGCGCGAACGTCGTCCATTCAGCGCACAGCAGCTGCTCGACCTCGCCGCGTTCGAGTCGTCGATCGTCGTGCTCGTCACGGCTGATCTGGTCGCCGGGCGCGACGCTGATCGCGGGCGACTGATCGAAGCCGCCGCGCGGCTGCAACGCATAGCGGAGGTTGCCCGTGGCGTTTGACCTTGTGCAAGAGATGCAGGCGATCGCCGACAAGGTGCACGACGCGGCCAACGGCAGCGCGCTCGCGCCGCCCGTGCGTCAGCTGCAGTACGTCACGGGCGACCAGATCGACGCGGGCGACCGCGTGTTCGATGACGAGCTGGTGGAGGGGCTGCTGACGCGGCACGGCATCTCGGTCATCTACGGCGACTCGAACAGCGGCAAGACGTTCCTCGCGATCGACATCGCCGCCGCGATCGCGCAGGGCATTCAGTGGATGGGTCGACACACGAATGCCGGGATCGTGCTGTACCTCGCCACCGAGGCTTGCGAGTCGGTCGAGCTGCGCGTGGCCGCCTACAAGCGCGAATTCGACGCGCAGCTGGGCACGCTGGTCGTCGTCCAGAGCCCGATCAACCTGTTCAACGCCGCCGCCGACGTGGACGCGGTGGTCGCGCTGGCGCGTCGCGTCGAGTCAGACATCGGCGAAAAGGTCGCGCTCGCCATCGGCGACACCCTCGCGACGATCTCGGCTGGCGCGAACGAGAACAGCGGCGAGGACATGGGCGCGGTGATGCGCAACGCGCAGGCGATTCGCGCCGCCGTGGGCTGCGCGTTCATGTGGATCCACCACACGGGCAAGGACGCCGCCAAGGGGATGCGCGGCTGGTCGGGGATGCGCGCCGCGATCGACACCGAAATTGAGGTCACGGTAGACGACAAGGGCCAGCGGTGCGCCGAGGTGACGAAGCAGCGCGATCTGCCCGGCAAGGGCGAGCGCATCGGCTTCCGGCTGTCGACCGTCGTGATGGGACGCAACGCGTGGGACAAGGAGCGCACCACGTGCATCGTCGAGCCGACCGACGCGCCGCCGAGGCCGGTCAAGGTCAAGCGCCCGAGCGCGATTGCCGGTGCGATCGAGGTCGTTCTGCGCCAGAGCGGCGGGCGCATGAAGCGCAGCGACCTTCAAGGAATGCTCAGTAAGCCGCCTTACGCGTGGACGTTCGACAGCGTGCGCAACGAGGTCGGCAAGCTCATTCGCGACAAGTGCCTGACCTACGACCTCGGCGAGGTTGTTCTGCCGAAGGAGGGTGCATGAACTGCATCAACCTGCATCGAGTGCATTCGATGCATTCAATGCACCTTGCCCCATGCGCGACGGTGCGGGGTGCATTGAATGCATCAACACCCTTTAGGGTTGATGCATTCGATGCACCCGCCCCCGGCGAGGGGTGCATCGATCAGCGCGAGGGTCGGACATGAAGCTGTCTGGTGACGACCTCGTGACGTGCCCCACGTGCGTGCACTACCGCCGAAGCACCCGGGTCTGCCGCAACTACCGCCGCGCCGGCCTGCGCACGCCAGAACTCGGGCTCGACCTGTCGCGACTGCCGCAGCGATGCAACGGCCACGAGCCCCGCCCGACTTCCGCTCGTTCTGCCAGCACGCGGGAAACGGGCGAGAACGAGCGAACGAACACCAGCCCGTGACACCCGCAACGAATGACGAAAGGACCACCATTGAAAACGCGAACCACCCAACCCAAGACCGCCGCGCAGTTTCTGGCCGCCATCCAGTCGCGTATCGGTGACTGGCGCATCTCGACCGAGGCGGCTGAGGCCAACGACCCCGAGGCGGGCGTGCGGATCGTCTTCTCGCTCGCCGACGACGTTGGCATCGAGGCCGCCGTCCATTTCGAGTACGGCCGCCTGATCGTCAGCATGCGCAACGCCTACGCTCCAGGTGACGACTACTGGTTCGCGTTCGAGCGACTGCGAGAGCACGACGCGCAAGGGTGGTCATGGCAGCAGCAGATCGGTCGGAAGGTATGGGCGCGCCCCGAACACGTGCGTCTTCTCGATGCGCTCGATGAACTGTGGCCGCCCGCGCGCGATGGGTCGCGGGTACCGGCGACCGCGACTACCAACGACCACAGGAGCCAGCATGCTTGACCCCTTCGACGCCCTGACCGGCGACGCGCCGCCGCCGCCCGACCTGCCGGTGCCGCGCCGCGTCGTCGCCGCGCCCCGAGAGTGGGGCGACCCGATCGCGAAGGAGTGGGAGCGATCCCCCGAGTGCCGGCGCACACGCCGATGGCAGCCCGACGAGTTCGTCTACGTCGACGGCATGCCCCTCGTCTACTCCGCGACCGCGCACGGCGTCGCCGTCGTGCACCTGCCCGGTGGCGGCGCGCTGCCGCCCGGCGAACTCGCGGCGCGCGGCCACAGCGTCGTCATGCCGCTCCACGTGAGGATCGAAGAATGAGCACGACCACCTTCCGCGATCTGTTCGCGCGCCTGAGCGACAACGCGCTCGCCGCGCTCGCCGAGTACATCGGCACCGAGCACAACTTCTGCGCCCACTGGCTCGGGCGCTGCGCCGAGCACGAGGCCGCGCGCAGGCAGGGCGTCGACATCGGCCAGCCGCCGACGCTCGCGCTCCAGCCGCGCGACGTTGACGAGGCGCTGGCATGGCTCGACGGCGCGGCCGAGCGCTTCGCCGGGACGTCGCTCGCCGCTGGCCGCAACGCCACCTCCGACCTGCTCGCGCTCGCGCTGATCTTCGACCAGGTGCAGATCGTCGTGAAGCGCGAGACGGCGGCCGACCCGCAGCCCACGCCCGCCGAGCTGCTCGACCTCGTGCTGGCGGCAACGCGTCAGGGGATGCCGCCGCCGCAGCTCGGCACGCCGCAGCACGACGCGATGATCGCCGCGTGCCGGGTCGAGTTCGCGCGGTTGCAGCACATCGCGGCGAGTAAAGGAGGCTTATCGCGGCAGCAGCACGAGCGCGTGCGCCAGATCGAACAACTCCTGACCCGCACGATGGCGCGCGACGTCGCGAAGGTCACCGTGGAGCGAGTGCGCGAGGCGGCGCGGCGGGCGCAGCAGTGACGATCAGCCAGCGGCGCGGCACAATGGCGGCCACATCGCGCTGCACGCCCCACGGGCGCGCGGAAGCTGATGCGGCAGCGGCTGGCCCCCACGGGGCAGGCGCGCGGCGAACACCCCACCGAATGAACCTCGGGGCGTCGCTGCGCGATTGCACGCCGCCCCGCACAGCATGAAAGGAAAGGCGCGATGCCTACCACCACCCACCGCGTCCACGACGCGAGCGATCCGGCCACCTACCTGAACGCGCGGGCGTCGCTCGCGAAGCTCGGCGTCAACCTCGACGCCATCGGCGACTTCAACGACGCGAGCACCCGCGACCTGCTCAACCTGCGCAACGACCTGCGCCGCTCGCTGTCGACGCTCAACGACCGCGCCCGCGCGCAGATCGACGCGGGCGACAACGCCGCCGCCGAGCGGACGGTCGACGAGATCGACAGCATCAAGGCGATCCTCGACCGCACGCAGCGCCAGCTCGACAACCAAGCCGTGCTTTCGGACGTCGAGTCCGGCGACGGCGAGTTCGTGACGGTGAACGGCCAGCGCACGCGCATCCTGCGCAACATCGCCGACATCCGCCGGCACTACGCGAGCCAGAACAGCGGCGGGCGGCAGTCGATGGCGTCGCCGATGCAGTCGAGCGGCGACATGACGCTCGCCGACTTCATGCGCGGCGTGGCGAACCTGCCGACGACCGCCGACGTGCGCGCTGCGCTGTCGGTCGGCACCGACTCGGCGGGCGGCTTCAGCGTGCCGAGCCTCGTCATGCCGCAGATCATGGAGGCGCTGGTGCCCGCGTCGAGCGTGCTGACGGCTGGCGCGGGCATCCTGCCGCTGGAGGATGGTGCCAAGACCTTCACGCAAGTCATCCTCGACACGATCCCGACAGCGGCGTGGCGCGCTGAGGCGGGCGCGGTCAGCGAGTCGGACCCGGCGTTCCGGGGCGTCGTGATGACGCCGCGCTCGCTGTCGTTCCGGTTCAAGGTCAGCCGCGAACTGCTGGCCGATGGCGTCGGCATCGAGGACGCGTTGCGCGTCGCGATCGCGCAGGCGTTCGCGAAGGAACTCGATCGCGTCGCCTTGCGCGGCAGCGGCAGCGCGCCGGAGCCGCGCGGCATCCTCAACACGACGAACGTGGGCGCGGTGACGAACGGCGCGGCGGGTGCAACGCAGTCGTCGCAGCGGTGGACGAAGCTGTTGGAGGCGGTCAGCACGATCCTCGCCGCCGACGCGCCGTTGCCGACCGCCGCGATCATGGCTCCGAGGTCGCTGGTCGGCTACAGCGCGCTGGCCGACAGCACGAACCAGCCGCTCCAGCGGCCCGACCTGCTGCGCGACATGCGGTTCCTCGCGACGAGCCAGATCCCGGTGAATCTGACCGTCAGCACCTCGACCGACTGCACCGAGGTCTTCCTCGGCGACTTCACGAAGGTGCTGTTCGCGATGCGCGAGAGCGTGAGCATCGGCGTGCTGCGCGAGCTGTACGCCGAGAACGGGCAGATCGGCTTCGTCGGGCACGTGCGCGCCGATGTCGCGGTGCTGTACCCGAAGGCGTTCGCCGTCGTCACCGGCATCCGCGCGGGCTGATGTTGTGAAGCCCCGGCCAGTGGCGCTCGATGGCGCTGCTGGCGGGCCGGCTCGGGGGCGCTTTCGCTGATTCCTTTCGCGCTCACGCCGGCACCTGCACAGCAATGCCCGACCGCCCGCCCCTTTTTAGGGAGAAAAAAATCCCCGACGGGGATCTAGCGGGATCCATTGGCGACGGCCCCTAGAGTTCTGATACCCCCCTGCGACAAGCGACGTCCACGCAGGACGCGCGATCGGCGCGGCGTCGAGGGGTAGGTAGCACTCCGGGCTCGCAGCGCGGCACAGACGGTTTCCGCTGACGCATCACGCGCGACGCGACCCTCATCGAATGCCTGCACGCGTCGCAAGGGGCGACGCGGCAACAGCGAAGGGGAACAGCATGAGCAAGACGACGTTGCGGTACTTGATCGAGCAGCTTCAGGACATGGCCGACACGTATGGCGAGAACACGGAGGTGCGCATCGCGCATCAACCCTCGTGGCCTTTCGAGTACGGCATTGGCGAGGTCGTCGCGGGCAGCGAAGGTGACGACGACGACGGGGACGACGACCCGCGCGAGGGCGGCGCACAGCGCGACGACGACGACACGCCGGTCGTGGTCTACATCGGCGAGGGCACGCAACTCGGCTACCTGCCCGGCAACGCGTCGCGTGCGCTCGGCTGGAGGTGACGCGATGAACGACACGACCAAGCGCATCGGACGCCCGCCGCTGCCCGACAGCGAGCGCAAGGGTGAACGCGTGATCTTCCGCCTGCCCGCAGGCCTGCGCGCCAAGCTCGACCGGCTCGGTGGCGCCGCGTGGCTGCGTGAGCAGATCGAGGGTGCGCACGAGCCGCCAGCACAGCGGCCGTGACGACAGATCGCCCCCGGCGTCGGGGTAGGAGCCGACGCCGAGGACTTGCCAACCCCTGACCCAAGGAGTCAGAGCATGACCGACACCAAGCATACAGGGCGCGCCGCGCCCCTCTACCTCGCCACCGTGCGCGTCGACATCATCGAGCGCATGCCGAACAGCACGAACGGCAACCCGCGCTACCGCGTCTGGTTCACGACCAGCGACGGCATCAAGCTCGTGGCGCACACGCGGCCGAACGCCCAGTTCGCCTACGTGATGCCGGAGCCCGGCGACATGGCGCTCGCCTGCTACCGCTACGCGCGCGACAGCATCGTCCTCGACGACTTGCAGGTGCAGCGATGAGCGCGCGCACGTACAGCAGCCGGCGCAGGCGCGTGCTGCGCCCGTGGGCGGCCTACGGCGCGTGCGTGATCGCGGGGCTGGCGATCGGCCTCGCCGGCAGCGTGATCGAGCCCGGGCCGTGGTTCGGCCCCGCCGACGCGTTCGCACGCGTCGAGCGCCCGCCGGCCGTGGGCGACGTGCTCTGCGTCGACGACACCTGCGCCTACGTGATCGACGCGCTGCCGTTCGGCGACGACCGCGTGGCCGTCGTGCAGTGGCTGCGCGGGCGCAGCGGGCGCGAGGCGCTGCGCGTGAGCGATTGCAGCGCCGGCACCGGCATCGTGCACCCGCTCGCCGATGAGCGCCGGCGTCAACGCTGGCAGCGCGACGGCAGCGGCGTGCTCGATCGCGTCGCTACGGCGGCGTGCGGCCCTGCGGCGACGTCGTAGACGACGCTGCGGCGCGTGGATCACGCGTGCGTACACAGCGATTACATGGCGGGGCCAGAAACGCGAAAGCCCGACGCGTGTCGGGCCTTCGTTCCACTGCAAACCCTTGATGCACAAGGACTTTTCGATGGTGCCGGTGAAGAGAATCGAACTCCCGACCTTCGCATTACGAATGCGCTGCTCTACCAGCTGAGCTACACCGGCGCGAACCGCGAATTATAGGCAAGAAGCGCTCAGGTCGCTTCGCGGTGGTAGTCGGTGGCGCGCTGCACCTCGTGCTTCGAGCCGAGGATCACGCTCACGCGCTCGTGCAGCTTGCTCGGCTGCAGGTCGAGGATGCGCTGCTGGCCGTTCGTCGCCATGCCTCCGGCCTGCTCGACGAGGAAGGCCATCGGGTTGGCCTCGTACAGCAGGCGCAGCTTGCCAGGCTTGTCGGGTTCGCGCTTGTCCCACGGGTACAGGAAGATGCCGCCGCGGCTCATGATGCGGTGCACGTCGGCCACCATGCTCGCGACCCAGCGCATGTTGAAGTCCTTGCCGCGCGGGCCTTCCTTGCCGGCCAGGCACTCGTCGATGTAGCGCCTGACGGGCGGCGCCCAGTGGCGCATGTTGCTCATGTTGATCGCGAATTCCTTTGTCTCCTCGGGAATGCGCACGTTCTCCTGCGTCAACACCCACGAGCCCTGCTCGCGGTCGAGCGTGAACATCGCCACGCCGTTGCCCACCGTCAGCACGAGCGTCGTCTGCGGGCCGTAGACGCAGTAGCCGGCCGCCGCCTGCTGCCGGCCCGGCTGCAGGAAGTCCTCCTCGGCGACGCCGCGCGTGTGGCCGACCTTGCGCAGCACGCTGAAGATGGTGCCGATGCTGACGTTGACGTCGATGTTGCTCGACCCGTCGAGCGGGTCGAACAGCAGCAGGTACTCTCCTTGCGGGTAGCGGTCGGGCACGACGTGGATCGTGTCCATCTCCTCGCTCGCCATCGCCGCCAGGTGGCCGCCCCACACGTTGGCCTCGATCAGCACCTCGTTGGCGATCAGGTCGAGCTTCTTGACGATCTCGCCCTGCACGTTGCTCTGGTCGGTGCTGCCGAGCACGTCGCCGAGCTCGCCCTTGTTGACCGCGATCGCGATGCGCTTGCACGCGCGCGCGACGACCTCGATCAGCAGCCGCAGCGGCGGCGGGAAGTGGCCGTGGTCGCGTTGCTGCTCGACCAGGTACTGCGTCAGGCTGACGCGCCGCTTGTTCATCGTTCAGTCCTCCAGCGCGCGCGTCACGATCTCGCGCACGTCGTTGCTCAGGTCGGGGCGAGCGGCCACGCGCGCGATCGCCTCGCGCGCCGCGCCGCGGTACGGCTCGGCGAGGTGGCGCCAGCGGTCCATCACGCGCGCGAGCGTGCCCGCGAGCTGCGGGTTGCGCGCGTCGAGCTCGAGGACGCGGTCGGCCCAGAACACGTAGCCCGCGGCGTCGGCGCGGTGGAACGCCGCCGGGTTGCCGCGGCACAGGGCGTGCAGCAGGCTGCGCGCGCGGTTCGGGTTCGCGAGCGTGAAGTCGGCGTGCTGCAGCAGCGCCTTTGCGCGCGCGAACACCGCGCCGTCCTTCTCGGGCGCGGTGGCCTGCAGCGCGAACCACTTGTCGATCACGAGCGCGTTGTCGCGGAAGCTCGCGTGGAAGCGCTCGAGCGCGGCCTCGGCCAGCGGCGCGTGCGCGTGCACGAGCGCTTTCAGCGCGCCGAAGCGCTCGGTCATGTTGCCGGCGTCCTTCGTGCGCTGGTAGGCGCGCCCCGGCCACACGGGGTCGCCGACCTCGGTCGCGTGCAGGCACAGCATCGCGAGCGCGAGGTTGGCCAGCGCACGGCGGCCGCTCTGCGCGAAGTCGGGCTGGTAGCCCTCGTGCACCTGGTGCTCCTCGCAGGCCCAGGCCCAGTCGGCGTGCAGGCGCGTCGCGAGCTGCGAACGCAGTGCCGCGTGCACGGCGTGCACGCGCTGCGGGTCGACTTCGGCGAGCGACTCGGCGACGACGACCTCGGTGGGCGGCGTCAGCACCAGCTCCTTGAGCGCGGGCGCGAGCTGCACATCGCGCAGCACGCGCCGCAGCGCATCGGCGAGCGGTTCGTCGAGGTGCGGCACGCCATGGCTCGCGACCGCCGAGCGCATCCGCGCGAGCATCAGGCGCTGGCTCGCTTCCCAGCGGTTGAACGGGTCGGGGTCGTGCGCGAGTAGCGTCAGCAGCGCCGCGTCGTCGAGGCCGTCGTCGAGCAGCACGGGCGCCGAGAAGCCGCGCAGCAGCGACGGCACCGGCGGCGCGTCGACGCCGTGGAAGGTCCAGCTCGCACGTGCGTCGTCGAGCACGAGCAGGCGTTCGAGCGGCGCGTCGGCCTCGTCGCCGAAGCGCAGCGGCAGCGCTGTGCCGTCGGCGCCGAGCAGCCCCATCGCCACCGGGATCACGAACGGCTGCTTGACCGTCTGGCCGGGCGAGGGCGGGCAGTGCTGTTCGAGCGTCAGCGTGTAGGTGCGCGTGGGCGCGTCGTGCACGCCGCGCGCTGTCACGCGCGGCGTGCCCGCCTGGGCGTACCAGCGCTTGAAGGCGTCGAGGCGTGTCGCGAGCGCGCTGCCGGGATTGGCGTCGGCGATCGCCTGCGCGAAGTCGTCGCAGGTCACGGCCTGGCCGTCGTGGCGGTCGAAGTACAGCCGCAGGCCGCGCGCGAAGCCGTCTCGGCCGACGAGCGTGGCCATCATGCGCACGACTTCAGCGCCTTTCTCGTAGACGGTCGCGGTGTAGAAATTGTTGATCTCGAGGTAGCTGTCGGGGCGCACCGGGTGCGCCATCGGCCCGGCGTCCTCGGGGAACTGGTGCTGCCGCAGCTGGCGCACGTCGGCGATGCGCAGCACGGCGCGCGTCGACGGCGACGGCGCGCCGTGATAGGGCGGCGCCGGGTCGGCCGTCATGTCGGCGCTGAACTCCTGGTCGCGGTAGACCGTCAGGCCCTCCTTGAGCGAGAGCTGGAACCAGTCGCGGCAGGTCACGCGGTTGCCGGTCCAGTTGTGGAAGTACTCGTGGCCGACGACGCTCTCGATGCCGGCGAAGTCCTCGTCGGTCGCGGTCGCGGGGGTCGCCAGCACGTACTTGGTGTTGAAGACGTTGAGCCCCTTGTTCTCCATCGCGCCCATGTTGAAGTCGTCGACGGCGACGACCATGAAGCGCTCGAGGTCCAGCGGCAGGCCGAAGCGCGCTTCGTCCCAGACGACCGAGGCGACGAGCGAGCGCATCGCGTGCTCGGTCTTTGCGAGGTCGCCGCGCCTGACGTAGATCTGCAGCAGGTGCTCGCGCCCGGCGCGGCTGACGATCTTCTGCTCGCGCGCCTCGAGGTCGCCGGCGACGAGCGCGAACAGGTAGCTCGGCTTCGGAAACGGGTCGTGCCAGGTGGCGAAGTGGCGCCCGCCGTCGAGCTCCCCTTTCTCGACGAGGTTGCCGTTGGACAGCAGCACCGGGTAGCGCGCCTGGTCGGCGCGCAGCGTCACGGTGTAGACCGCCATGACGTCCGGACGGTCGAGGAAGTAGGTGATGCGCCGGAAGCCCTCGGCCTCGCACTGCGTGAACAGGCCGCTCGCGCTGCGGTACAGGCCCGACAGTGTCGTGTTGCGCTCCGGCGCGCAGGTGTTGCGCACTTCGAGCACGAACTGGTCGGCCGCGGGCGGCTGGTCGATCACGAGGTCGCCCCCGTCGTGGCGGAACGAGACGCTCTCGCCGTCGGCGAGCACGCGCAGCAGGTTCAGGCCGTCGCCGTGCAGGCGCAGCGGCTCGCCCGCGCGTGCGGGGTTGCGCTCGACGTGCAGCCGGCTCGACACGATCGTCTTCGCGGCGTCGAGGTCGAACACGAGCTCGGCGCGTCGCATCCAGAATGGGGGTGGCGCGTAATCCTCGCGCCGCACGGCGGTGGCGGGTCCTTCACGCATCGGGGGTCTCCTTCGCTGGGCTGCCGGCGCGGCGGCCGGCCGTCATCGGGTGGGGCGCAGGGACGGCTGGTGCCGTGGCCGGGGCACGGCCGCCATCACAACCCCTGCTTCAGGCTGGCGGTGATGAAGGGGTCGAGGTCGCCGTCGAGCACCTTCTGCGTGTTGCTGATCTCGACGCCCGTGCGCAGGTCCTTGATGCGGCTCTGGTCGAGCACGTAGCTGCGGATCTGGTGGCCCCAGCCGACGTCGGTCTTGCTGTCCTCGAGCTTCTGCTGCGCCCGTCAGCCGCACCGCGGAGTCGGTCTTGTTGATGTGCTGGCCGCCGGCGCCGCTGGCGCGGAACGTGTCCACGCGCACGTCGGCCGGGTTGATCTCGATCTCGATCGTGTCGTCGACCTCGGGATACACGAACAGGCTGGCGAAGCTGGTGTGGCGCCCGCCCGCGCTGTCGAACGGGCTCTTGCGCACCAGCCGGTGCACTCCGGTCTCGCTGCGCAGGTGGCCGTAGGCGTAGTCGCCCTCGATCTTGAGCGTCGCGCTGCGGATGCCGGCAACGTCACCCGGCGTTTCTTCGAGGACCTCGGCGGTGAAGCCCTTGCGCTCGCAGTACTTCAGATACTGTCGCAGCAGCATCTGCGCCCAGTCCATCGCCTCGGTGCCGCCGGCGCCGGCCTGGATGTCGACGAAGCAGTTGCCCGGGTCCGCCGGGTCGTTGAACATGCGGCGGAACTCGAGCGCCTCGATCTGCTCGCGCAGCTTGACGACGTCGGCAGCGATCGCCGCGAGCGTTTCGTCGTCACCCTCGGCCTTGCTCAGGTCGAACAACTCGCTGCCGTCGGCGAGATTGCGTGACAGGTGGTCGATCGTCGCGACGACCGTCTCGAGCGTCTTCTTCTCGCGCCCGAGCTCCTGCGCCCGCTTGGGCTCGTTCCAGATCGCCGGGTTCTCGAGCGCGGCGTCGACTTCCCTCAGCCGCAGCGCCTTGCGGTCGTAGTCAAAGATACCCCCGAAGCTGCTCGGTGCGCTCGCTCAGATCGGCCAGCAGCGTGCCGATCGCGTTGATCTGTTCGTTGTCCATGGTGTCCCGGCTTCGAAAGCGCGCGATTTTCGCATGGCGCGCCGCGACGCGCCGGCGCCCCGAGGCGGGCCGGGCGGCGGCCTCGAATGCGGGTAAGTCCGAGCCGGGTTAGCGATAGCCCTGGCGCATTTGTCAGAAATCGGTAAGTCGCCGGCAAACACCATTCGCTTCCAGCGAGTTAGCCGAGGGCCGCGCACGCGAACGGGTCGTTCGCGCGGCTGGACGAGACCCCACCGGACCCGATGTTGACGCTGCTCGAACTGCTGCAACTGCTGCTGTACATCCCGATGCTCGCGCTGGTCGGCCAGGGTGCGCTGTACCTGCTCGCCGGCGCGCGGCGCGAGACGAACTTCTTCTACCAGACGCTGCGGCTGATCGCGCGGCCGGTCACGTTCGTCGTGCGCAAGCTCACGCCGGCGCAGGTCGCCGACCAGCACGTGCCGTGGATCGCGTTCTTCCTGCTGCTGCTCGTCAGCTTCGTCGTGTTCGCCGAGCGCGGCTACCTGATGTGCGTGCAGATGGGCTACGAGGACTGCCGGCGATGAATGCGGCTGCCGTGACCTACTGGCGCCTGAAGCTGCGCGCGCTGTTCTGGCTTCTGCTCGGCCGGCAGCAGGCCGCGGTCGACGCCTTCGGCGATATGTTGCAGGGCTGGCCCGACGACGCCTACGCGCTGGCCAGCCGCTCGCACGTGCTGGCCCAGCTCGGCCGGCGCGACGCCGCCATCGCAGACGCGCGCCGGCTGACCGAACTGCACCCGACGCGCAGCGCCGGCGACTGGTTCAACCTCGCGTTCCTGCTCGAGGCCGCCGGCCGCAACGACGAGGCCGAGCCGGCTTTTCGTCGCGCGATCGCGCTCGACCCCAAGCTCGACCGCGCCTGGTACGGCCTCGGCCTCGTGCTGATCCGCCAGGGCCGGCTCGACGAGGCGGTCGACGCCCTCAGGCGCAACACCGAGCTGCAGCCGATGAGCCCGTACGGCTGGTACCAGCTCGCGCGCGTGCACGTCGACCGCCAAGACGACGACGAGGCACGCAAGATCATCCGCCACCTGGAGGGCTTCGAGCCGCAGGTGGCCGCGCAGCTGCAGCGCGAGACCGGACTGAAGCCGTGAGCGGGGCGCAGACCCCGCTGCGGCACGGGTGAAGAAGGGGCTCCGGACCGACCGGAGGTATGGCAACGATGGAGGCAATGCGATGCAGATGACGGAAAAGCACCGCCAGTACTGGTCGAAGAATCTGAGGATCACCTCGATTCTGATGGCCATCTGGTTCGTGGTGACGTTCGTCGTGGGCTTCTTCGCCCGCGACCTGAACTTCAACTTCTTCGGCTGGCCGTTCAGCTTCTGGGTCGGCGCGCAGGGCGCGCTGGTCGTCTACGTGCTGCTGATCGGCATCTACGCCCGCTACATGAACAACCTCGACCGCGAGTACGGCGTGGCCGAGGCCGAGGAGGAATGACATGGCTGGCATGACCCCCGACACCCCGGGCGGCGGCGTCTTCAGCGCCGGCTCGAACAAGGCCTTCAAGAAGCAGCTGAACAAGGTCTACGGCTTCTACACCGGCGGCTTCTTCGCCTTCATCATCGTCCTCGCGATCCTCGAGCAGATGGGCCTGCCGCGGACCGTGATCGGGATGACGTTCCTGCTCGCGACGATCGCGCTGTACGCGGGCATCGGCATCATGAGCCGCACGACCGACGCGGCCGAGTACTACGTCGCGGGGCGCCGCGTGCCTGCCGTCTACAACGGCATGGCGGTGGGCGCCGACTGGATGAGCGCGGCGTCGTTCATCGGCATGGCCGGCACGCTGTACCTCACCGGCTACGGCGGTCTGGCCTTCATCATGGGCTGGACCGGAGGCTACTGCCTGGTGGCGCTGTTCCTGGCGCCGTACCTGCGCAAGTTCGGCCAGTTCACGATCCCCGACTTCCTCGGCGCTCGCTACGAGGGCAACCTGCCGCGCTTCGTCGGCATCCTGATTGCGATCCTGGTGTCGTTCGTCTACGTCGTGGCGCAGATCTACGGCGTGGGCCTGATCACGGCGCGACTGTCGGGCCTGGCGTTCGAGATCGGCGTGTTCGTCGGCCTCGGCGGCATCCTGGTGTGTTC
>JALOSD010000308.1 GCA_025458585.1 Burkholderiaceae bacterium
CCGCCACGATGCGCTGGCTCGAAGCGCTGATCCGCAACCACCCGCTGGCGAACGTGCTGTTCGCGCTGGTGATCGCGCTGGGCGTGGCCGGTTATCTCGCGATGCCGCGCGAGCAGGACCCCGAGATCAACTTCAACTGGGTGGCGATCGTCACCGTGCTGCCCGGCGCCTCGGCGGAGGACGTCGAGAAGCTGGTCACCGGCCCGCTCGAGGACTCGCTGAAGAATCTCGCCGACCTGCGCTTCGTCACCTCGACGTCGCGCGAGAGCGTCTCCAGCATCCTGGTGCGCTTCCGCGAACTGGACGCGCGCACGTTCGACAAGCGCGTCACCGACCTGCGGCGCGAGATCCAGGCCCAGGCCAACCGCGAGCTGCCGCGCGACGCCGAGCCGCCCGACATCGTCGAGATCACCACCAGCAACGGCTTTCCCACCGCGCAGCTCCTGCTGCTCGGGCAGGCCGACGACGAGACGCTGCGCTACGCCGCCGTCCAGATCAAGGACGACCTGGAGCGCATCGCCGGCGTCGACCAGGTGATCGCCTCCGGCCTGCGCAAGCCGGAGCTGCGCGTCGAGTTCGACGCCGCGCGGCTGGCCTCTCGAGGTCTCACCGCGGCCGACGTCGCCGACGCGGTGGCGGCGTGGTTCCGCGACACCTCGGCGGGAACGGGGCGCACGGCGAGCTCGGAGTGGATCGTGCGCGTGGTCGGTGCCGACGCCGACCCCGACTTTCTCGCCCGCATCCCGGTGCCGCGCCGCGGCGACGCCGCGCCCGGCGTCACGCTCGACGCGGTGGCGCATGTGAGCCGCACCGGCGCGAAGGCGACCGAGCTCTCGTCGTCCGATGGCCGGCCGGCGATCTCGCTGGCGGTGAACAAGAAGAGCTACACCAACACGATCGAGCTGGTCGACCGGCTGCGCCAGTACATCGACACGCGCAACGCGACGCTGGCGGCGCAGGGCCTGACGCTCGTCCTGACCGACGACCAGACGGTGCCGACCACCGAGGCGATCCGCGTCATGCAGAACAACGCCCTGCTAGGGCTGTTGCTGGTGATTCTCGTGTGCTGGGTCTTTCTCGGCACCCGCATCTCGCTGCTGGTCGGCATCGGCATCCCGTTCTCGCTGGCCGGCACCTTTGCGCTGCTGTACGCCTTCGGCTACACGCTGAACATCTCGGTGCTGCTCGGCGTGGTGATTGCGCTCGGCATGATCGTCGACGACGCCGTGGTCGTGGTCGAGGCGATCTACTACCGCGTGCAGCGCGGCGCGCAGGCGCTTGCCGCCTCGCTCGACGCGCTGCGCGAGGTGTTCGCGCCGGTGACCTCCTCGATCTTCACCACGCTGGCCGCCTTCCTGCCGCTGATGCTGCTGCCGGGCATCGTCGGCGAGTTCATGTTCGTGATCCCGTTCGTGGTCACGCTCGCCCTGCTGTTCTCGCTGGTCGAGGCGTTCTGGATGCTGCCCACCCACGTGAGTGCACTGCGCTTCAAGCCGGCGACATCGCGCATGCAGAGGCTGCGCAACCGCTTCAACGCCAGGATCCGCGCCGGCTACTCGCGGGCGCTGATCTTCGCGATGCGGCACCGGGTGTGGTTCGCGATCGGCTGCATGCTGGTGCTGGGCGCGGCGGCGGGCACCTTCGCCGCCGGCATGGTGCGGATCCAGTTCTTCGCCTCCGACCCGATCCGCATCTTCTACGTCAACGTCGACATGCCGCAGGGCACGCCGGTGGACGAGACGCTGCGCGAGGTCGAGGCGGTCGAGCGCGCGGTGCGCCCGCTGCTGCGCGAAGGCGAATCGCGCGCCGTCGTCGCCAACGCAGGCGTGAAGTTCACCGAGACCGAGCCGCTGTACGGCCCGTCCTACGGGCAGCTGATCGTCTCGCTGCTGCCCCGCGCCGAGGATGGTCGCGAGGTGCAGCAGATCGTCGAGGACCTGCGCGCGCAGATCGAGGCGCTGCCCGGCCCGGGCCGAAAGAGCTTCACCGTGCTGTCCGGCGGTCCGCCTACGGCCAAGCCGATCAACGTGAAGGTACGCGGCGAGGACTACGGCGAGCTGCGCCGCGCCGTCGACGCGCTGCACGCCGTGGTCAAGGGCATTCCCGGCGCGAAGGACATCGTCGACGACGATCGGCCGGGCCGCGCCGAGCTGCGCCTGCGGCTCGACCGCGAGGCGGTGGTGCGCAGCGGTCTGGACGCGGCCACCGTGGCGCGGCTGGTGCGGCTGCAGGTCGACGGCGAGATCGTGCAGACGGTTCGCGACCGCGGCGAGAAGGTCGAGGTCCGCGTGGCCGGCATCCTGGTGCAGATGGAGTCGACCACCAGCAAGGGCAACATCAAGCGCTACAACTTCCGCCGCACGATAACGCTGGAGGCCAACCTCGACAGGGAACAGACCGATACCGTGGCCGCCAATCGCCTCGTCGTCGAGGCCTGGGAGAAGCTGCAGCCGCAGTTTCCGGACGTGAACCTGGACTTCACCGGCGAACTCGACGACATCCAGGA
>JALOSD010000309.1 GCA_025458585.1 Burkholderiaceae bacterium
GCGGCCGAAGTACTTGTGCAGCAGGTAGACCATCGCCCACAGGTGGCGGCCTTCCTCGACGTTGACCTGGAACAGGTTGCGCAGGTCGTACTGGCTCGGCGCCGTCAGGCCGAGGTGGCGCTGCTGCTCGACGCTCGCCGGCTCGGTGTCGCCCTGCGTGACGATGATGCGGCGCAGGTTGGCGCGGTATTCGCCGGGCACGTCCTGCCACGCGTCCTCGCCCTTGTGGTCGCCGAAGTGGATCTTGCGGCCCTGCTCGGCCGGATTCAGGAAGATGCCCCAGCGGTAGTCGGGCATCTTGACGTGACCGAACTGCGCCCAGCCCTGCGGGTCGACGCTGACCGCCGTGCGCAGGTAGACGTCGTAGTCGGTCGTGCCCTCGGGGCCCATGTCCTGCCACCACTGCAGGTAGTTCGGCTGCCACTGCTCGAGCGCGCGCTGCAGCGCGCGATCCTCGCTCAGGTTGACGTTGTTGGGGATCTTCTCGCTGTAGTTGATCGCGGACATCGTGGTCTCCAGGTGTCGGTGCACGTTACGTTGGGGAAGGTGTTCCAGCGGCCGCCGCGAATCCGGCTTCGCCGGTCCGCTGGCGGCGCCCCCTCGAGGGGGAAGCGCCGAAGGCGCTGCGGGGGTGGGTCAAACCCTATTCCAATCGAACTGGGCCTTGTCGCCCTTGCCGTAGACCTTCAGCGCGCCCTTGTCGCCGACGGCGTTGGGGCGCTGGAAGATCCAGTTCTGCCACGCGGTGAGGCGGCCGAAGACGCGGGTCCACATCGTTTCCGGGCCGTTGAAGCGCAGGTTGGCTTCCATGCCGGTCAACGCGTCGGGACTCATCGACACGCGCTCCTCGATCGCGATGCGCGTCTCGTCGGCCCAGTCGATGTCGTCGGGGTTGCTCGTGACCAGGCCCAGCGCGAACGCGGCGTCGGCGTCGAGCGGCTGGCCGAGCCTGGCGCGCACGGCGTCGAGCGCGGGCTGCTCGTCGTAGAAGCGGCGGCCGAGGCGACTCTGGCCGGTGGCCATCGGATACAGGCCGAAGTTGACCTCGCCGGCGGCGATCCTCGGCGCGCGGGCGGCGTCGTCGGGCAGCGCGAGCATGTAGCTGCGGTCGCACGCCAGCGCGAGTTCGAGGAAGGTGCCGGCGAAGCACGAGCCCGGCTCGATCAGCGCGAACAGGCTGCGCGACGACACGTCGAGGCGGCTGAACGTGCGGCGCAGCAGGCCGATCGTCTCGCGAACGAACCAGTGATCCTGGTGGGCGAGCAGCACGGCGTCCATCGCCTGCACCGCCGCGGCGTCGCCTTCGGTCTTGAACAGCCAGGTGCCGATGTCGAGCTCGTTGGTGCGCATCGACAGGATCGCGTCTTCCAGCTCGCGGGCGAGCGCCAGCGGGTACCAGGCGGCGCCGGCGGCTTCGATGCCGGCGGCGTCGCTTGGCTGCGCGCCGGCGGGACCCTTCACGGTCCAGGTCGCGGTGCGCTTGGCGCGGTCGATCTCGACCGTGACGTTCGGGTAGCGCAGCGCGTTCTCGTCGATCGTGCGCGCAAGCGGCGTCAGCGCGACGCCCTTCGCGCCGGCGGGGCGATCGCTGAGCTGGGCCAGTTCGAGCGCGCGCTCCTGCACCTTGGCCGCGAACTGCGCCGGCTTGGCGATGTCGTCGACGAGCCGCCAGTCCTTGGCCTTCTGGCCGCGAACGCCTTCCGTCGTCGTGCAGAAGACGTCGGCCAGGTCGTGGCGCACCTTGCGCTTGTCGGTGACGCGCGTCAGGCCGCCCGTGCCGGGCAGCACGCCGAGCAGCGGCACCTCGGGCAGGCTGACGGCGCTGCTGCGGTCGTCCACCAGGATGATCTCGTCGCACGCCAGCGCGAGCTCGTAGCCGCCGCCGGCACACGCGCCGTTGACGGCGGCGAGGAACTTCAGCCCCGAATGCTGCGACGAGTCCTCGAGCCCGTTGCGCGTCTCGTTGGTGAACTTGCAGAAATTCACCTTCCACGCGTGGCTCGACACGCCGAGCATGAAGATGTTGGCGCCCGAGCAGAACACCTTGTCCTTCGCGCTCGTGACGACCACCGTGCGCACCTCGGGGTGCTCGAAGCGGATGCGGTTGACGGCGTCGTTGAGCTCGATGTCCACGCCGAGGTCGTAGCTGTTGAGCTTGAGCTTGTAGCCGGGGCGCAGGCCGGCGTTCTCGTCGAAGTCGGCGACGAGCGTCGCCACCGGCCCCTCGAACTTCAGCGTCCAGTGCTTGTACTGCGACGGGTCGGTCTGGTAGTCGACGCGGGGGGTGGTGCTCACGGGACTGCATCTCGAAACCATGTCAAGCACTTTAGTGCATTTCTCTTGTCGTCGTTGAATCGCCGAGACGAAGTGCTTCGCGCACGATGCGGCGCAGCGCCGCAAGCGTCTCGTCGAACGGCTGTGCGCTGGTGTCGAGCTGGAAGTCGGCCTTCGAATAGAACGCGGCGCGGCCGGCGAGGATGCCCTTGAGGTCTTCCATCGCTTCGCGGCTGGCGGCCATCGGGCGCAGGTCGCCCTGCGCGACGACGCGCTTCATGTGGTCTTCCGGGCTTGCCTGCAGCCACACCGTCGTGCAGTGCGCGAGCAGCAGGTTGAACGTGGCGGCGTCCGACACGATGCCGCCCGGCGTGGCGATCACCGCCTCGGGGTAGATCTGGATCGCCTCCTCGAGCGCGCGACGCTCGTAGCGGCGGTACGCGTTCTGCCCGTACAGCGCCTGGATCTCGGCGACGCTGCAGCCGGCGAACTTCTCGATCTCGCGGCTGAGCTCGACGAACGGGAAGCCGAGGTCGTCGGCCAGGCGTTGCCCGAGCGTCGACTTGCCCGCGCCGCGCAGCCCGACGAGCGCCACGCGCGGGCTGCGCGCGGCCTGCGCATTGGCCCCGCCGGTGCCGAGCATCTCGCCGATCGCGACACGCACGCCGTGCAGCGTCGCCTCGTCGCGGCCCTCGAGCAGCTCGCGGATCAGCAGCCACTCGGGCGACGACGTCGTCACGTCGCCGATCAGCTCGGCCAGCGAGCACTGCAGTGCCTGCGCGACCTGCAGCAGGATCAGGATCGACGCGTTGCCGACGCCATACTCGAGGTTGGCGAGGTGACGCTCCGACACGTCGGCCGCGAGCGCGACCTGTTTGCGCGTCATGCCCCGGCGTGATCGAAGTGCGCGCACACGTTCGCCGAGCGCGACGAGAAACGGATTCTTCTCGTCGCTCGGCACCGGCTCCGGCACGCCCGGCACGCC
>JALOSD010000073.1 GCA_025458585.1 Burkholderiaceae bacterium
GGGCATCACGCGCGACAGGCGTTCGTAGATCGAACGCCACCGCGCGTGCACCGTCTCGGGCGACAGGCCCAGCGTCTCGGCCAGCGCGCGATCCGATGCGCCGTCGAGCGCCTTCAGCGCGACGCGCTGCTCGGCCGGCGTCAGGCCCAGCACGGGCCGCGGCGGGTCGAACATCTGCGACGCCACGCTCATGGCGCCCGGCGGCGGTTCGGCTCGCGTCAGCCGCAGCATGCGCGGCCGCGCGTCCGGCCGCAGGAAGCCCGTGCCGGCCTGCGCGGAGAAGTCGTGCAGCAGCCGGTAGCCACCGCCCTGGAGGTACTGGGCAACGTCGTCGGCGAAGACCTCGTAGTAGATCGCGCGCAGCCGGTAGCCGCCGACCGCGCGCACCAGCGCCTGCGGCGCCAGCCTGCGGAATTGGGCCACTTCGGTGGCGTCCCACGCGTGATGGCCTAGCGGGATGGGAAACACGGCGAAGGTGAGGCCGTCGCCCGAGTTGGCACGGCGGATCTCGTCGAGCGTGAGCAGCGGGCGCCCGCCGTCCAGCAGTTGCGCGAGGACGTGCGAGACGAGGCCCGGATACGGGGCCGCCAGGTAGTCCTCGACGACCGACTCGCGCAGGAACAGGCCGCCGACGAATGACACGACGCGCGACTGCGCCCAGTCGCTCTCCACGAACACCGTGAGCGTGCACGCCGGGCTCGCGAGCAGTTGCCGCAGGAGCGCAGGAATCGCCGCCCGCACGCGCGGCTCGAGCGGCAGGGCGTTGCGCCCATCGAACGTGGCCGCGATGGCCTCGGCGTCGGACTCGGTCGCCTCCCGGAACTGCATGGCGTAGCTCTTGGCGGGTTGGGGCCGGGCGAGTGTCAATTCCACCGACGCCCCATAAATTGGTGTAAGCGATTCTTGCCGGTGCCCGGAGACTTGTCGACACGAGGATGGGCGGGCATTCGTGGGCGCGACCCCAGGCTCGGCGCACTGGCGCTGGTCGCCATCCGTCGTGCCGGCCTCAGCGCTGCGGGTCGGCGCGAGCCGTAGTCGATGCCGCCCGGCGACGTCAAGCAGTCGGAAGGAGATCATCATGTCGAAGAGAACCCGGACCACGACCCGGATCGCTGCTGCGGGTGCGGCGACGCTCGGGCTGTTGCTGCCTGCGACCCTGCAGGCCGCAGAACCGCAGCGGCCTTACGGCGGCAGGTGCTCGACGGTCGTGACGCCCGTCTCCGCACCGGGCGTCTTCCCGCAGGAGTTGCACATTGCCTCCGACTGCCGCCTGACGCATCTGGGCCGCGCGTCGGGGCAGTCGACGCAGTACGTGGTACCCGCGGGGCAACCTGGCGTGACGATCCCGCTGCTGATCACGAACACGACGGTCTACCGGGCGGCCAACGGCGACGAGCTGCACATGTCGTTCCTCGGCACCGGCCAACTCGATACGGTGACCGGTGAGGTCACGTTTGTCGGCACCGAGACGTACCAGGGCGGCACTGGCCGCTTCGCCAACGCGTCGGGACGCGCCGTCACCCAGGGCAGCGCATCGGTCTTCACGAACATCGGATCCTTCACCACCAAGGGGCAGCTCGCCTACTGACCGGTGCAGCTGCCGCCGGCCCGGCCGACCGGGTCGTCGGTCGGCTGGCGGTCGATCGTCTCGCGAGGACGCAGGGTGGGGCAGCGGTAGCGCGTCGCGGCCTCGGCTGCGAACCCATGGCTGATGGTGTCAGCGTTGGGCCAGCTGAGCGCGCAGCGCCTCGACGCGTTCGCGGTTGACGCCGAGGTCGCTCTCGCCGAGCCGCGACGCCGAGCGCACCTGCACGACGCCGGTAGGGTCGGCCCAGAACTCGGCGTCGTCGACGAACTTCAGCCAGCGCGTCGTGAACTCGACGCGCAGGTAGTCCGGGCGCTGCTCGACGATGCGCGCGTCGGGCCGCTCGGCGAGCAGCGTGGCCAGCCGCGCGATCGTCGCCCGCGGGTCGCCGTCGGTGGCCGGCAGCGGGTCGATCTGAGCGTACGTGCGCTGCGGGTGGTCGGGATACAGCGCGGCCTGGCTGCTCACGCTGTTCGGCGTCGCCGACGGCGGCTTCAGCCGCCCGTCGCGCACGCCGGGGTCGCCCGGCGGCGTGCCGCGCAAAAGGCCCGCCTGGCCGGCAGCGAGCAACAGCAGCGCGCCGCCGAGCAGGACGGCGGCGAGCCAGCGCAGCAGGCGCATGCGCGGGTCCCCGTCGGCTCAGCGCCGCTTCGAGCCGCCGAACAGGCCGCCGAGCACGCCGCGGATGATCTCGCGCCCGACCGTCGTGCCCATCGTGCGCACGGCCGAGGTGGCGGCGGTTTCGAGCATGCCGGGGCGGCGGCCGCCGCGCGGGCCGGTGCTGCCGAACAGCACGTCGCCGAGGCCGCCGAGCGCCCCGTCCGCGGCGCCGGCCGGCTGCGCCTGCGCGGCCGCGGCGGTCGACGCCTGCGCCTTCAGGCGCAGCATCTCGTACGCCGACTCGCGGTCGACCGTCTTCTCGTAGACGCCGGCCACGAGCGACTTCGCGACCACCGAACGGCGCTCGGCATCGTCGATCGGCCCGATGCGGCTGCCCGGCGGCAGCACGTAGACGCGCTCGGTCACGCCGGGGCGGCCCTTGTCGTCGAGCAGGCTCACGAGCGCCTCGCCGACCGCGAGTTCGGTGATCGCCTGCTCGACGTTCAGCTTCGGATTCGCGCGCATCGTGCTGGCCGCCGCCTTTACCGCCTTCTGGTCCCGCGGCGTGAAGGCGCGCAGCGCGTGCTGCACGCGGTTGCCGAGCTGCGCCAGCACGGTGTCGGGGATGTCGAGCGGGTTCTGCGTCACGAAGTACACGCCCACGCCCTTGCTGCGCACGAGCCGCACGACGAGCTCGATGCGCTCGACGAGCGCCTTCGGCGCGTCGGCGAACAGCAGGTGCGCCTCGTCGAAGAAGTACACGAGCTTCGGCTTGTCGAGGTCGCCGACCTCGGGCAGCGTCTCGAACACCTCCGACAGCATCCACAGCAAGAACGTGGCGTACAGCCGCGGCGCCGTCATCAGCTTGTCGGCGGCGAGGATGTTGACGACGCCCTGGCCGCCGTCGGTCTGGATCAGGTCGCCGATGTCGAGCATCGGCTCGCCGAAGAACCTGTCGCCGCCCTGTTCCTCGAGCTGCAGCAGCCCGCGCTGGATGGCGCCGACGCTCGCCGCGCTGATGTTGCCGTAGGCGGTGGTGAACTGCTTCGCGTTGTCGCCCACGTGCTGCAGCATCGCGCGCAGGTCCTTCAGGTCGAGCAGCAGCAGGCCGTTGTCGTCGGCGATCTTGAACACGATGTTCAGCACGCCCGACTGCGTGTCGTTCAGACCGAGCATGCGCGCGAGCAGCAGCGGCCCCATGTCGGACACGGTGGCGCGCACCGGGTGGCCCTGCTCGCCGAACACGTCCCACAGCGTCGTCGGGCACGACGTGGGCGCAGGCGCCGGCAGCCCGCGGTCGGCGAGGATCTTCGCGACCTTGTCGGGCAGCTTGCCCGTCTGGCTGATGCCCGTCAGGTCGCCCTTGACGTCGGCCATGAACACCGGCACGCCGATGGCGCTGAAGCCTTCGGCCATCGTCTGCAGCGTCACCGTCTTGCCGGTACCGGTGGCGCCGGTGATCAGGCCGTGGCGGTTGGCGAGCGCCGGCAGCAGGTGGCATTCGGTGTCGCCGTGTTTCGCGACGAGGATCGGCTCGGCCATGCGGTGACTCCTGGGGCGCCCGGTAAACTTGGGGATCAGTCTATACAAACGATCGCGGCGCGCCGCCGGCGACGCCGCGCAGGAGTTCTTCCGATGGCCGGGCATTCCAAGTGGGCCAACATCCAGCACCGCAAGGGCCGCCAGGACGAAAAGCGCGGCAAGGCGTGGACGCGCGTGATCCGCGAGATCATGGTCGCCGCGCGCCAGGGTGGCGGTGACCCGTCGGCCAACCCGCGGTTGCGCCTGGCGATCGAGAAGGCGAAGGCGGTCAACCTGCCCGCCGACACGGTCAAGCGCAACATCGACAAGGCCACCGGCGCGCTCGAGGGCGTCAGCTACGAGGAGATCCGCTACGAGGGCTACGGCATCGGCGGCGCGGCGATCATCGTCGACTGCATGACCGACAACCGCGTGCGCACCGTGGCCGAGGTTCGGCACGCGTTCAGCAAGTACGGCGGCAACCTCGGCACCGAGGGCTCGGTGGCGTTCCAGTTCAAGCACTGCGGGCAGCTGATCTTCGCCCCCGGCACGAGCGAGGACCAGGTGATGGAAGTCGCGCTCGACTCGGGCGCCGACGACGTGATCGCCGGCGAGGACGGTTCGATCGAGGTGCTGACGGCGCCCGCCGCGTTCGAGGCCGTGCGCGACGCGCTCGAGGTCGCGGGGCTGAAGCCCGAGGTCGCCGAGGTGACGATGCGCGCCGAAAACACCGTCGAGCTCGCGGGCGACGACGCGGTGCGCATGCGCAAGCTGCTCGACGTGATCGAGGACCTCGACGACGTGCAGGACGTCTATCACAACGCCGACCTCGGCGAGGAAGCTTGAGACCGGCATGAAGGTCCTCGTGATCGGCGGCGGTGGCCGCGAGCACGCGCTGGCGTGGAAGCTGGCGCAGTCGCCGAAGGTGCAGCAGGTGCTGGTGGCGCCGGGCAACGGCGGCACCGCGCTCGACAACCGGCTGCACAACGTCGCGCTGACCGACGTGCAGGCGCTCGCCGACCACGCGCTCGCGCACAAGATCGGCCTCACCGTCGTCGGTCCCGAGGCGCCGCTGGCCGCCGGCGTGGTCGACGCGTTCCGCGCGAAGGGGCTGCGCATCGTCGGGCCGACGAAGGCCGCCGCGCAGCTCGAGAGCTCGAAGGCGTTCGCGAAGGACTTCATGAGGCGCCACGGCATCCCGACCGCGGCCTACGAGACGTTCGACGACGCTGCCGCGGCGCACGCCTACGTCGAGCGCCAGGGCGCGCCGATCGTGATCAAGGCCGACGGGCTCGCGGCGGGCAAGGGCGTCGTCGTCGCGGCGACGCTCGCCGAGGCGCACGAGGCGATCGACTTCATGCTGCTCGACAACCGCCTCGGCGTGCAGCACAACGCCGAGGGCGCGCGTGTCGTGATCGAGGAGTTCCTCGCGGGCGAGGAGGCGAGCTTCATCGTGCTCACCGACGGGCGCAGCGTCGTGCCGCTGGCCACCAGCCAGGACCACAAGCGTCTGCTCGACGGCGACCGCGGGCCGAACACCGGCGGCATGGGCGCGTACTCGCCGGCGCCGGTGGTCACGCCGAACGTGCACGCGAAGGTGATGCACGAGATTGTGCAGCCGACGATCGCCGGCATGCTGCGCGACGGCATGCCGTTCACCGGCTTCCTCTACGCCGGGCTGATGATCGACGCGCAGGGCCGGCCGAAGACGGTCGAGTTCAACGCCCGCCTCGGCGACCCCGAGGCCGAGGTCATCCTGATGCGCCTGAAGAGCGACCTGTTCGACGTGCTGATGCACGCCGCCGAGGGTACGCTCGACAAGCTCGAACTGCAGTGGGATCGCCGCACCGCGCTCGGCGTCGTGATGGCCGCGTACGGCTACCCGTTGAACCCGCGCAAGGGCGACGCGATCACCGGCCTGCCACCTGCGGCGCATGCGCACGCCGAGACCGACCACATGGTGTTCCACGCCGGCACCGCGATGGTCGACGGCCAGGTCGTCACCGCTGGCGGACGCGTGCTGTGCGTGACCGCGCTTGGCGAGTCGGTGAAGACGGCACAGCAGCGTGCCTACGAGGTGCTGCAGCCGATCGCCTTCGACGGCGCGCAGTGGCGCGGCGACATCGGATACCGCGCGATCAAGCGCTGAGCTCGCCCATGGACATCCCCGCCGTTCGTTCTTACCTGCTCGGTCTGCAGGAGCGCATCATCACCACCTTCCAGGCCGAGGACGGCAAGGCCTTCGTCAGCGACGGCTGGACGCGCGAGCCCGGCGGGCGGCTCGAAGGCGACGGGCTGTCGAGGCTGGTCGAGGAGGGGCACCTGTTCGAGCGCGCCGGCTGCAACTTCAGCCACGTCAAGGGCGCGTCGCTGCCGCCGTCGGCGAGCGCGCACCGCCCCGAGATGGCCGGCGCACCGTTCGAGGCCCTCGGCGTGTCGCTCGTGTTCCACCCGCGCAACCCGCACGTGCCCACGGTGCACATGAACGTGCGCATGTTCGCCGCGCTGCCGGCGGGGCGCGAGCCGGTGTTCTGGTTCGGCGGCGGCATGGACCTGACGCCGTACTACGGCGTCGAGGACGACGCGCGCCACTTCCACCGCACCTGCCGCGACGCGCTCGGCGCCTTCGGCGACGACAAGTACCCGCGCTTCAAGCAGTGGTGCGACGAGTACTTCTTCCTCAAGCACCGCGGCGAGCCGCGCGGCATAGGCGGGGTGTTCTTCGACGACTTCGCCGAGCTCGGCTTCGAGCGCAGCTTCGCGATGATGCGCGCGGTGGGCGACGCCTTCGTCGACGCCTACCTGCCGATCGCCCGCGCGCGCCGCGACACCCCGTACGGCGAGCGCGAGCGCGACTTCCAGGCCTACCGGCGCGGGCGCTACGTCGAGTTCAACCTCGTGTTCGACCGCGGCACGCTGTTCGGCCTGCAGTCGGGCGGGCGCACCGAGAGCATCCTGATGTCGATGCCGCCGGTCGTGAAGTGGCGCTACGACTGGCGACCCGAGCCCGGCACGCCGGAGGCGCGCCTGTACACCGACTTCCTGCGTCCGCGCGACTGGTGCGCCGCGTGACGCGCGCCGCCACCGCGTGACGACCGGCCCGACGATCGGTCTGTTCGGCGGCAGCTTCGACCCGCCGCATCTCGGCCACGTCGCACTCGCGCGGCAGGCGCGCGACCAGCTCGCGCTCGACGAGGTGCGCTGGCTGCCCGCCGGCGAGCCGTGGCAGAAGGCCGGCCGCGTGGTCGCGGCGGCTGCCGACCGCGTCGCGATGGTCGCGCTCGCGATCGCCGGCGAGCACGGCATGGTGCTCGACGAGCGCGAGACGCGCCGTGCCGGGCCCAGCTACACGATCGACACCGTCGACGACCTGCGTGCCGAATGCCCCGGCGCCGCGCTGGTCCTCGTCGTCGGCCAGGACCAGTACGCCGGCCTGCCGACCTGGCACCGCTGGCGCGACCTCGTCGACGCGGTGACGCTCGCGGTGGCCGGCCGCGCCGGCGAGGCGCCGCGGCCCGCGCCCGAACTCGCGGCACGGCCGCACCGCGTCGTCGTGCTCGACCTGCCGCCGGTACCGGTGTCGTCGACCGCAGTGCGTGCCGCGGCGGCGGCCGGCGCCGACCTGCAAGCGCTGGTCGGCCCGGCGGTCGCCGGCTATATTGCCCGCCGCGGTCTGTACCGCGCCCCATCCCCCGCCTGACCAGGAGCTGAATGGACATCCGCAAGCTGCAACGCGCCATCGTCGACGGTCTCGAAGACGTCAAGGCCCAGGACATCGTCGTCTTGAACACCGAGCACCTGTCGCCGCTGTTCGAGCGCGTGATCATCGCGTCGGGCACGAGCAACCGGCAGACCAAGGCGCTCGCCAGCAGCGTGCGCGAATCGGTCAAGGCCCGCGGCCTGCCGGTGCTGCGCACCGAGGGCGAGGACAACGGCGAGTGGATCATCGTCGACTGCGGCGCCGCCGTCGCGCACATCATGCAGCCGGCGATCCGCGAGTACTACCACCTCGAGGAGATCTGGGGCGGCAAGCCGGTGCGCGTGAAGCTCGGCGCGCAGGCTGGCGCCGGGTTGCCGAAGGCGAGCGAGGAGCCGCAGGCGCGCAGCGCGGCGTCATCGTCCGC
>JALOSD010000074.1 GCA_025458585.1 Burkholderiaceae bacterium
GGGGTCTCAGCGCTTCGGCTGCGTCAGGCGCGCCTGCGGCCGCGGCGCGTCGCGCCTGCCGTGGGGCTGGCCGTGCGGCGCCGGCTGCGTCGCGTGGCCGGCGCCGACGCGGTCGTGCCGCGGCGCGCTGCCGTGGCGCGACGGCTGGCCTTGCGGCGTGCCGGCGTCGCGCCGCGGCGGCTGATGCGACTGCGGTTGGCTGCGCGGCGCGTCGCGGCGGGCGTCGGGGCGGGCGTCGGGGCGGCTGCCGCCGGGCCGGCTGCCACCGCCACCCCGCTTGGTGCCGCCGACGCCGATCGTCATGCGGCCGAGCACGATCGGCTCGGCGCGTTCGCCCGGCGGCGGCTCGAAGCCGGCCACGGTCTCGCGCGGGATGCTGCGCTTGATCAGCTTCTCGATGTCGGCGAGGAAGATCTCCTCGTCGAGGCACACCAGGCTCACCGCCTCGCCCTGCGCGCCGGCGCGGCCGGTGCGCCCGATGCGGTGCACGTAGTCCTCGGGCACGTTCGGCATTTCGAAGTTGACGACGTGCGGCAGCTGGTCGATGTCGATCCCGCGCGCGGCGATGTCGGTGGCCACCAGCACCTGCAGCGTGCCGGCCTTGAACTCGGCGAGCGCCTTCGTGCGCGCGCCCTGGCTCTTGTTGCCGTGGATCGCCATCGCGCTGATGCCGTGCGTGTTCAGGTACTCGGCCAGGCGGTTCGCGCCGTGCTTCATGCGCGTGAAGACGAGCACCTGGTGCCAGTCGCCCTGGCGGATCAGGTGCGCGAGCAGGTCCTTCTTCTTGTCGCGTCCGACCGGGATCGCCTTCTGCTCGATCAGGTCGGCGGTGGCGTTGCGGCGCGCGACCTCGATCAGCGCCGGCTGGTTCAGCAGCCGGTCGGCCAGCGCCTTGATCTCGTCGCTGAAGGTCGCCGAGAAGAGCAGGCTCTGCTTCTTCGCCGGCACGATCGCGAGCACCTTCTTGATGTCGTGGATGAAGCCCATGTCGAGCATGCGGTCGGCTTCGTCGAGCACGAAGATCTGCACATGGCTCAGGTCGAGCGTGCCCTGCTGGTGGTGGTCGAGCAGGCGCCCGGGCGTGGCCACCAGGATGTCGACGCCCTGGCGCAGGCGATCGATCTGCGGCTGCATGCCCACGCCGCCGAACATCACCATGCTGGAGAGCTTCAGGTACTTGCCGTAGGTGCGCACGCTCTCCTCGACCTGGGCCGCGAGCTCGCGCGTGGGGGTGAGGATGAGGGCGCGGATCACGACGCGTCCGCGCGCGTCGCGCTTGGGCGGTTCGCTGGACAGGCGCTGCAGCATCGGCAGCGTGAAGCCGGCGGTCTTGCCGGTGCCGGTCTGTGCGCCGGCCAGGAGGTCGCCGCCTTTCAGCACCGCGGGGATGGCCTGCGCCTGGATCGGGGTCGGGGTCTCGTAGCCCTGCTCGCGCACGGCGCGCAGGAGCGGCTCGGCCAGGCCGAGGTCGGTGAACTTCATCGATGAGGGGCCCGTGGAGGGCTCGGTCGCGGCCTGCGGCACCCGGGCGGATGCGCCAGTCTGCAGGCGCGGGGTTGGGAAAGCGTGCGGTGACGCTGGCGTCGCGGCGACTGGAAGGCGCGACGGATGACCGCAAGTGTAGCCGACGTCGCGCGTTGCCCTCGGTCTGCCCTCGGTCTTGCCAAGGTTGCGACGCTCAGCGCGACGCCGCGTCGGCCGCCGCCGTGCCGACACGCACCGCGAGCCCGCCGAGCTCGGCGCTGCGGGCGACGTCGACGCTCATGCCGTGCGCGGCGGCGATGCGGCGCACGATCGACCAGCCGAGGCCGCTGCCGCTGGCGCTGCTGCCGGTGACGCGGAAGAAGCGCTCGCCCAGGCGTGCGAGCTGCTCGGGCGCGAGTCCGGGCCCGCCGTCCTCGACGGCAAGCTCGGCGCGCATGCCGGCGCGCCGCACGCCCACGCGGATGCGCGCGCCGTCCGGGCTGTAGCGCACCGCGTTGTCGACGAGGTTGCGCACGAGCACGGCGAGCAGCGTCGCGTCGGCGCGCACGCGGCAGGGTGCCGGGGCGTCCAGTTCGAGGTCCTGCCGGCGCGCGAGCGAGCGCGGCGCCGCCGCCGCGACGACGTCGCGCGCGACGGCCGCGAGGTCGACCACCTGCGTCGACGGCATCGCGTCGGCCTCGAGCCGCGCGAGCGTGAGCAGCTGCTCGACGAGGCGTGTCGCGCGGTCGCAGCCTTCGAGCGTCGCCTGCAGCGCGTGACGGCGTCGGGCGTCGTCGGCTTCGGCGAGCGCGACCTGCGCCTGCGCGCGGATCGCGGCGATCGGCGTGCGCAGCTCGTGCGCCGCGTCGGCCGTGAAGCGTCGCTCCGTTTCGAGCAGCGAGCCGATGCGACCGAACAGTCCGTCGAGCGCGTCGACGATCGGCGCGATCTCGGTCGGCGCGCCATCCAGGCGCAACGGCTGCAGGTCGGTCGGTGTCCGCGCGGCCAGCGCCTGGCCGAGCTGGCGCAGCGGGCGCAGGCCCTGGCGGATCGCCCACCACGCGGCGAGGCCGAGCAGCGGCAGCGCGAGCGCCATCGGCCACAGCGTGTCGCGCAGCACCGTCCACGCGATCTCGTCGCGCGAGCGCAGCTGCTCGCCCACGAAGACGCGCACGTCGCGCTCGCCGCCGTGGGCCGAGAACACGCGCCAGGCGACGCCGTCGAGGTGCACGGTCGCGAAGCCGTCGCGCGCGCGGCGGCCCTCGCGCAGCAGCGGCTGCAGCGGCGCGTTGGCCGAACGCAGCACGAGCTGGCCTTCGTGGAAGACCTGGAACGCGACCTTCGGCGCGTACTTGTGCAGCGTCGGCGCGTCGAGCAGCCGGTCGTCGTCGTGCTCGATCTCGCCGGCCTGCTGCACGACGAGCAGCGCCGCCGCCTGCGCGAGGTGCGCGTCGAGCAGCTCGTCGAGTTCGTCGCGCACGTCGACCCAGGTCGTCGCCGCGGCCGCGACCCACACCGTCGCGACGACGGCGAGCATCAGCCCGAGCAGCCGCCCCTGCAGCGAGCGCGGCAGCCTCACGCGCCAGCCGCCTCGCGGGGCAGCAGGTAGCCCACGCCACGCACGGTCTGGATCAGCCCGGCGCCGAGCTTGCGGCGCAGGTGGTGCACGTGGACCTCGACGGCGTTGCTCTCGACCTCCTGGCCCCAGGCGTACAGGTGCTGCTCGAGCTGCTCGCGCGTGAGCACGCGCCCGGCGTTGAGCAGCAGCGCGTGCAGCAGGTCGAACTCGCGCGTCGACAGCGCCACCGGCTCGCCGGCGCGCGTCACGGTGCGCGCCGCCGGGTCGAGCACGACGTCGTGCACGGCGAGCTGCTGCTGCGCGACGCCGTGCGCGCGCCGCACGAGGGCGCGCAGGCGCGCGGCGAGCTCGTCGAGGTCGACCGGCTTGACGACGTAGTCGTCGGCGCCGACGTCGAGCCCGCGCACGCGGTCGGGCACGGCGTCGCGCGCCGTCAGCACGAGCACGGGCAGCGTCACGCCAGCGCGGCGCACCGCGGCGAGCACGTCAAGGCCGTCCTTCATCGGCAGTCCCAGGTCGAGCACCGCCGCCGCGTAGGGTTCGGTGCGCAGCTCGCGCTCGGCGGCGTCGCCGCTGCGCACCCAGTCGACCTGGAAGCCGTGCTGGCGAAGGCCGGCGCGCAGCCCGTCGCCGAGCAGCGGGTCGTCTTCGGCCAGCAGGACGCGCATGGACACCGATTCTGCGTCGTGGCCGTCAGTCGTCGTCGCGGTCGCGGTCGCGATCGTGGCCGGCGCGCTCGAGGGCCGCGGGCTGTCCGCCGGCCGCGCCTGCCGCCGGCGCCGATTGCCACTGCAGCGCCCAGAACCCCATCACGGCGGCCAGCATCAGCGCGCCGACGCCGGTCCAGGCACGGCGGATGCCCTCGCGAGGGTCGCCGAGCTTGGTGCCGGTGACCATCGAGCCGACGAGGTTCTCGCGGTGCATCCAGCTCGCAAGCATGACGCCGGCGACGTGCACCAGCACCACGGCCATCATCGCGTTGGCGACGCCTTCGTGCAGGTCCTCGAAGGCTTCGCCGAACACCTCGTTGTACGTCGCCCAGCCGGAGAAGGTCAGCAGCGCGCCCAGCGCGAGCATGGCCACGATCGCGAGCGCGCCGGCCGGGTTGTGGCCGACGTGGTGCTCGGGCCGGCCGCTCAGCAGCGCGCCGAGGTAGCGCGCCACAGCGCGCGGGCCGCGTACGAAGTCGGCGAAGCGCGCGTGCTTCGTGCCGACCAGGCCCCACAGCAGGCGGAAGGCTACGAGGCCGGCCATCGTGTAGCCGAGCGTGACGTGCATCAGGCGCCAGCGTTCGCTCTCGGCGGTGATCCAGGCGCCGGCGAAGCTCGCCACCATCAGCCAGTGGAACACGCGCACGGGCACGTCCCACACGAGGATGCGACGGCCCGAGGCCGCGGCGGGGGCGGTACCGGCTTCAGCGCGGAATGCGGATGTTGCGTTCACTGTAGTCACCTTGATCGGCCTGGGTATGGCAGGCCGCGCAGTTGGAAGCACTCTTGACGGCCGGCGACGTCCAGGTCGCCGCCTTCACCTCGCGGTGCTCGCGCACGAACCACGCCGCGCGCGTGATGCGGTCCTGCGGTGGCGGGGCGGGGTCGCGCTGGACCTTGCGGTAGGTGCCGGCGTGGCGCTCGAGCCAGGCGCCGAGGTCGGCCAGCGTCGCCGCGTCGAGCGACGCGTCGGTGCCGAAGTGCTGCGGCAGGCCGTTCATCAGCCGGTGCCACGACGCGGCCGGCAGCATCCCGGGCGGGTAGGCGGTGTGGCACGAGCCGCACTCCTGCTGGTACTTCGGCAGCAGCGGCACGCGCGCGGCGCGCCCGTCGTCGTCGGCCTGCACCGCGGTGGCCAGCGCGAGCGCGGCAAGGCCGATCCACGCGCCGCGGCGGCGGGGGGTCGGTCGGGGGTTGGTCATCGTCGAACTCCGTTCGGTGGTGGGGTCGTTCAAGGCTTGAGCGACAGCAGCCAGGCCAGCATGTCGGCCTTCTCGCCGGCGGTGCACTCGCGGCCCATCACGTCGTTGCAGTTGCGGCGGAACCACTTCTCGACCTTCGCGGGGTCGGTGAAGCGCTCGGCGTTGAACGCCGGGGCCAGCGGCTGAATCGCCTTGCCGGTCGAGGCGTGCTTGCCGACGGTCGTGGGCGTGGAGCCGTGGCACGAGGCACAGCTCCACTCGCGGCCGTGGGTCGTCGTGAACAGCCGCTGGCCCCGGTCGCCGGCGCCCGGCGCGCCGGCGGCGGCCTGCAAGCCGCTCAGCAGTTCGGCCGGGGTGGCGGCGGCGGCGTTGCCCGCCAGGCCGAGCGTTGCCGCAAGGCCGGCGAGGGCGAGGGCGACGACGGGGTTCATGGCGGGGCTCCAGGCGACTTCGATGGTCGACATCGTGGCCCCCGCCTCTTAGGGAATTCTTAACCGCGGCGGTGCGCGCGAGCTGCCCTTGAAAACCCGGCGTCGTGCCTCATATTTCGCACGAGCAGGGTCGGCCCGGTGCCGGCATGCTGAACATCCATGGATCACTCCGCGACGAACGACGCTCATGGCTCGAGGGCGATGCCCGCCCAGCTGGGTGTGGTGGCACTGCTCGGCAAGCTGCTGCAGCGACTCGAGCAGCAGCCACGCGGCTTCGCCGCGGAGCAGTACCGCGCCGTCGCGCGGCGCCTGGCGCAGGCGCTGGCCGAGGTCCCCGCCGAGCGCGAGTCGCGGCGCGCGCTGCAGGCGCTGATGGCGGCGATGCCGGCGGTGGCCGAGGTCTACGAGAACCTGCACTACGCCCACGCCGGCCTGTGCTGCGAGCCGCTGATGGCGGCGGCGCGCGCCGAGGTGGCGACGCGCGAGCTGATCGCGCGACTGTCCGCCCGGGCCTGAGCGCCCCGCAGGCCGATGCCCGTCGCCCGCTCGGGCGACAATACTTGGATGGCAGGTGCGACCTGCCGTTTCGCTTTTCTGGGCGCGCCGCACGCGCCACGACCACCGAGGCAAGCCGATGGCCCAATACGTCTACACGATGAACCGCGTCAGCAAGATCGTCCCGCCCAAGCGGGAGATCCTGAAGGACATCTCGCTGTCCTTCTTCCCCGGCGCCAAGATCGGCGTGCTCGGCCTGAACGGCGCGGGCAAGAGCACGCTGCTGAAGATCATGGCCGGCGTCGACAGGGAGATCGAGGGCGAGGCGATCCCGATGCCCGGCATCAAGATCGGCTACCTGCCGCAGGAGCCGCAGATGAACCCCGACCAGACCGTGCGCGAGTCGGTCGAGGAGGGCATCGGTGGCGTGCTCGCGGCCAAGAAGCGGCTCGACGAGGTCTACGCCGCCTACGCCGAGCCCGACGCCGACTTCGACGCGCTCGCCGCCGAGCAGGCCGAGCTCGAGGCGCTGATCGCCGCCGCCGGCAGCGAGAACACCGACCTGCAGCTCGAGATCGCCGCCGACGCGCTGCGCCTGCCGCCGTGGGACGCGCAGATCGGCCAGCTCTCGGGCGGCGAGAAGCGCCGCGTCGCGCTGTGCCGGCTGCTGCTCTCGAAGCCCGACATGTTGCTGCTCGACGAGCCCACCAACCACCTCGACGCCGAGTCGGTCGACTGGCTCGAGCAGTTCCTGCGCCGCTTCCCGGGCACGGTGGTGGCCATCACGCACGACCGCTACTTCCTCGACAACGCCGCCGAGTGGATCCTCGAGCTCGACCGCGGCCGCGGCATCCCGTACCACGGCAACTACAGCGTCTGGCTCGACCAGAAGGAAAAGCGCCTTGAGCTCGAGCAGCGCACCGAGGACGCGCGCACGAAGGCGATGAAGCGCGAGCTCGAGTGGGTGCGCAAGAACCCCAAGGGCCGCCAGGCCAAGAGCAAGGCGCGCCTGGCGCGCTTCGAGGAACTGTCGGACTTCGACTACCAGAAGCGCAACGAGACCAACGAGATCTTCATCCCGGTGGCCGAGCGTCTGGGCCACGAGGTGATCGAGTTCGCCGGCGTCAGCAAGAGCTTCGGCGACCGGCTGCTCATCGACAACCTGAGCTTCAAGATCCCGGCCGGCGCGATCGTGGGCATCATCGGCCCCAACGGCGCCGGCAAGTCGACGCTGTTTCGCATGATCCAGGGCAAGGAGCAGCCCGACAGCGGCACGATCAAGGTCGGCCAGACCGTCAAAATGGCCTTCGTCGACCAGACGCGCGAGGCGCTGGAAGGCGACAAGACGGTGTGGGAGGACGTCTCGGGCGGGCTCGACAACATCACGGTCGGCAAGTTCGTGATGCCCAGCCGCGCCTACCTCGGCCGCTTCAACTTCAAGGGCAACGACCAGCAGAAGCTGGTGAAGAACCTCTCGGGCGGCGAGCGCGGGCGGCTGCACCTGGCCAAGACGCTGGCGCGCGGCGGCAACGTGCTGCTGCTCGACGAGCCCTCCAACGACCTCGACGTCGAGACGCTGCGCGCGCTCGAGGACGCTCTGCTCGAATTCGCCGGCAGCGTGCTCGTGATCAGCCACGACCGCTGGTTCCTCGACCGCATCGCCACCCACATCCTCGCCTGCGAGGGCGACAGCCAGTGGGTGTTCTTCGACGGCAACTACCAGGAGTACGAAGCCGACAAGGTCAGGCGCCTGGGCGAGGAAGGCGCGCGGCCGCACCGGTTGCGCTTTCGCGCGCTCAAGTGACGCGGAATCGCGCTGGCCCGGCGACCGGCGCGAGG
>JALOSD010000310.1 GCA_025458585.1 Burkholderiaceae bacterium
CCTCGCGGGCGGCGCCGCGGCGCCGCCCGCCGACGCCCGGCAGCGCGCGCGGCTGCGCCGGCACGCGCTGCGCTTCGCGTTCGCCGCGCTCGTCGTGCTGCTCGCGGGCATGCGCCTGCCCTTCGTCGCCACCGAGATCGCGCAGGCGATGGGCTGGAGCCGCAGCCTCGTGGGCACCGTGTTCATCGCCGCGGTGACCACGCTGCCCGAGATGACGGTCACGGTGTCGGCGATCCGCATCGGCGCGCTCGACCTGGCGATCGGCAACCTGCTGGGCAGCAACCTGTTCAACGTCGCGATCCTCGCGATCGACGACCTGGTGGCAGCGCCTGCTGCGCGCGGTGGGCTGGGTCAGCATCGGGCTCGTGGCGCTGTACGCGCTCAACGTCACCGCGCTGGCGCTGTACGCAACGTGAGCATGGGCCGGGTCCGCGATCAGATCAGCTGCCGCCGCACGCGCGCCGACACCCACTCGCTGACGACGACGGTGGCGAGGATCGCGATCAGCAGCATCGTGACCTTCGGCCACGCCAGCACGCCCAGCGCCGCCTCGAGCTTGACGCCGATGCCGCCGGCGCCCACGAGCCCGAGCACCGTCGATTCGCGGATGTTGATGTCCCAGCGGAACACCGTGATGCCGGCCAGCGTCGGCGCCACCTGCGGCACGATGCCGTAGGCCATCACCTGCGCCGGTGCCGCGCCGGTGGCCTCGACCGCCTCGACCTGCTTCGCGTCGATCTCCTCGATCGCCTCGTACAGCAGCTTGCCGACGAAGCCGATCGAGCGCAGCGCGATCGCGAAGATGCCCGCCAGCGGTCCCGGTCCGACGATGGCCACCAGCAGCAGCGCCCAGATGAGCGAATTGATCGAACGCGACGCGACGATCACCAGCAGCGCCAGCGGGCGCACGAAGGCCGCGCTCGGCGTCGTGTTGCGCGCGGCGAGGAACGCCACCGGCGTCGCGACCACGACGCCGATCAGCGTGCCCAGCGTCGCGATGTTGATCGTCTCCCACAGCGGCCACAGCAACTCGCGCGTGAACGCCCAGTCGGGCGGCACCATGCGCGAGCCGATGTCGGCGGCCTGCTTCGGCGCGTCGGCGACGAAGGCCCAGATCGTATCGGCCGTCATGACCTGGAAGCACCAGGACACGAAGGCGAGCGCGACCACCCAGCCGGCGAAGATCGCCAGCTCGGCGCGCGGCGCGCGCCGGCGCCAGACGGCGGCGACGCAGGCTGTGGCCGAGTCGCTCACTGGATCCGCTTTCGCAGCAGCCCCGAGGTGTACTCGGCCACCATCACGATGGCGATGATGATCAGGATGACGGCCGCCGCCGAGCCGTACTCGTAGCGGTCCATCGCCGTGTTGAGCGTGTCGCCGACGCCGCCGGCGCCGACGATGCCGATCACGGCCGACTCGCGGAAGTTGATGTCGAGCCGGTACATCGACAGTCCCACGAGCCGCGGCGTCACCTGCGACAGCACGCCGTAGTCGAGCCGCTGCCAGAACGTCGCGCCGGTGGCGCGCAGCGCGTCGAGCTGGTCGGGGTCGATCTCCTCGATGTCTTCGGCGAGCAGCTTGGCCATGAAGCCGATCGTCGCGAACGTCAGCGTCAGGAAACCGGCGAACGGACCGAAGCCGAACATCGCCACCAGCAGGATCGCGACGATGATCTCGTTGAGCGTGCGCGAGACGGCGATGAAGCCGCGACACGCGAAGTAGATCCACCGCGGCGCGAGATTCGTCGCCGCGCCGACCGCCACCGGGATCGACAGCAGCACGCCGACGGCGGTCGACGTCACCGTCATCGTCAGGCTCTCGACGAAGCCGCGCTGGATGTCGTCCCAGCGCGATACGAAGTCAGGCTGCGCGAACGCGGCGACGAAGGCCGCGCCACGCTCGAGCCCCAGCACGACGCGCTCCCAGTTGACCTCGAGCGAGCCGACGCCGACGACGAGGTAGGCCAGCGCGCCGAGGATCAGCGCCCAGCGCCAGCGCGCGTCGGCGATGAAAGGCGGGCGCCGCCAAGCGCGCACCGCAGCGGCAGCCGGCGCCGTCACGCCGCCTCGACTTCGAGCCCCGTATCGAGGCCCGCGGCGTGAGCCTGGCGCTGCGCGTGCATCCGCTGCGTGATCGCGGTCCAGTCCTCGGCGCCGTAGATGCGCGTGAGCACCGCGTGGTCGACCTGCGCCGCGCGGCCGTCGTAGACGACCTCGCCCGCGCGCAGGCCGACGATGCGCGGCAGGAACTCGGTGGCGAGCACGACGTCGTGGATGTTGACGATCGCCGCCAGGCCGCGCTCGCGGCACAGGTCGAGGATCAGCCGCATGATCTGGCGCGACGTCTTCGGGTCGAGGCTGGCAGTCGGCTCGTCGACCAGCAGCAGCTTCGGGTCTTGCATCAGCGCGCGCGCGATGCCCACCCGTTGGCGCTGCCCGCCCGACAGCGCGTCGGCGCGCTTGTTCTCCATGCCGGCCAGGCCGACGCGCTCGAGCGCGCTTGTTCTCCATGCCGGCCAGGCCGACGCGCTCAAGCAATTCGTAGGCACGCGCGACGTCCGCGGCCGGGAAGCGCCGGAACCAGCTCGCCCAGAAGCCGTTGTAGCCGAGCCGGCCGGACAGCAGGTTCTCCATCACCGTCAGCCGTTCGACGAGGGCGAACTCCTGGAAGATCATGCCGATGCGCCGCCGCGCGCCGCGCAGCCTCGCGCCGCGCAGTGCGGCGAGATCGACGCCGTCGAGCCGGATGCGTCCGCTCGTGGGCTCGACGAGGCGGTTGACGCAGCGGATCAGCGTCGACTTGCCGGCACCCGAGGGCCCGATCAGCCCCAGCACCTCGCCGGCGCCGACGGCGAGCGACACCCCCTTCAGGGCGAGGTCGCCGGTCGGGTAGCGCTTCGTCAGCCCCTCGATCTCGAGCACGCCACGCGTCTCACTTGCAGGCGTAGCTGACGTTCATCGCCTTGTCGATGTCGCGCACGACCGCCCAGTGCTGCTTGTACGTGATCGCCATGAACTTCTCCTGCGGCGGCTCGGACTTGCTGAATTCCTTCAGCAGCTCGGAGCCCTCCCAGTTGAACGAAAAGAACGCCTCCTTGACCTTGGCCGCGAGCTCGGGCTTGAGGTTGTAGGCGTAGCCGTAGCCGGTCGTCGGGAAGGTCTGTGAGGTGTAGATCACGCGCGTCTGCTCGGGCTTGACCGCGCCACGCGCGATCATGCGCTCCTTGACCGAGTTCGCGATCGCCGCGGCCGGGTAGTCCTTGTTCGCGACACCGAGGATCGAGTTGTCGTGCTTGCCGCTGAACACCGGGGTGTGGTCCTTGCCGGCCTCCATCTTGAACTGGTCGCGCAGCAGCGCCGACGGCGCCTTGTAGCCCGAGTTTGACGTCTCGGCGGTGAACGCCATCTTCTTGCCTCTCGTAGCCGAAGCGGTTGTCCTTGCTCGCCATCATCGCGAACGGCACGAAGCCGGCGCAGTTGACCGCCAGCGGGTTCGAGCCGGTGTTGAAGCCGGCCACGTGCAGGCGGCCGGCGCGCATCGCCTCGATCTGCGCGGCGTTGCTCTGCACCGGGAAGAACTGCACGCGCTTGCCGGTGACCTGGGCCAGGTGCTGCACGAAGCCGTCCCACACCTTGGCGTACACCGCCGGATCCTCGACCGGCGTGTACGAGAACACGAGCACCGGCGG
>JALOSD010000075.1 GCA_025458585.1 Burkholderiaceae bacterium
GCGTGCAGGCGCTCGGCCGTCGCGCGGCCGATGCCGGTCGAGGCGCCGACGAGCCAGACGACCTGGTTCGCCCAGTCGCGGATCGGGGGGTTCAGGGGCATCGTACGGGGCACACGAAATCGGTCAGGGTTTGGTGAAGGCGAGCGTGACCTCGCCGAGCTTGATGCCGAACTTGCTCATCACCGCCTTGTTCAGCATCACGCGTTCGTCGACGAGGTACATCCAGTCGTCGAACTGGACGTGGTAGACCTTGCCGTCGACCGGCAGCGCGAGCGTGTAGCGCCAGTTGAAGGCGTTGCCGGCGGCCTGGCCGCTGGCCTCGCCGATCACGTCGTCGGCGGTGCCGGTGTAGCGGCCGTCGGGCAGTTTCTTCAGCCGCCACACGCGGCGCTGGGTCTCGCCGTCGCTGTAGGTGAAGTACTCGTCGAGCACGCCGTTGTCGCCGTCCCAGCTGTTCTTCATCAGCACGGTGAAGCGGCGCACGACCTTGCCGCTGCGGTCGGTGAAGATGCCGTGCGCCGTCACATCGCCGTTGAAGTATTCGCGCAGGTCGAGCAGCGGGCGCTCGGCGGCGTAGTCGGCCGGTGTCGGGCCGGCGCAGCCGGCCGTGGCGAGCGCGGCGGCGAGGCCGCCGGCGAGCCAGAGGCGTCGATTCATTCGGGGGCTCCTTCGGGGTGGCGCAGCCAGCGCGTGACGAGCAGCGCCGCAGCGGCGAGCTTGAGCGCGCACGGCAGCGCGCAGTAGGCGATCACCAGCGCGCGAAGCGCCGCCTCGTCCTGGCTGCCGGGGCTGTAGCCGAACCACTGCAGCAGCGGCAGCGCGAGGCCAGCGGCGAGCGCGAGATTGAGCTTGGTCGCGAAGTTCCACCAGCCGAAGTACGCGCCCTCGGCCTGGCCGCTGCGGCCGGCGCGCTGGATCACGCCGGCGAGCAGCGCGCCCGGCAGCGCGAGGTCGGCGCCGAGCGCGAGGCCGCTGGCGATGCACACCGCGGTGTAGCCGACGACGTCGCCCGGGCCGAGCAGCGCCGCCCAGACGAACGCGACGACGGCCAGCAGCATGCCGGCGAGCCACGCGCGCGCCAGCCCGAGCCGGCGCACGACGCGCACCCACAGCGGCATCGACAGCGCGCCGGCGGCGAAGTAGCTGGCGAGGAACAGGGGCTCGAACTGCGGTGCCTGCAGGCGGTCGCGGATGAAGAACAGCACCAGCGTCGCCGGCACCGCGCTCGCGATGCCGTTGACGAGGAAGATCGCGAGCAGGCGGCGAAACGCCGCGTCGGCGAGCGGCAGCGTCATCGGCAGCGGCGCCGCCGTCGACGCCGGCGTGCTCGCCCGCGGCGCGCGCGCGAGCAGCGCGACGCCGGCGGCGAGCGCCACGGCGAACACGATCGTTGCCGCGCCCATGCCGGCCAGCGCCGGCAGCACGCTCGCGACGAGCACGCCGGCGAGTGCGAAGCCCTCGCGCCACGCGACGACGCGTGCACGCTGCGGCGCGTCCCCGCCCAGGCGCGCGCCCCACGCCTGGTGCAGCACCGCGAGCACGCTGTAGGCCAGGTAGGTCACGGCGAGGCCGCCGGCGCACCACCACAGCAGCGCCGCGGTGCCCTCGACGGCCGGGAAGAACAGCGCCCGGAAACCGATCGCGGCGACGACCGCCGCGATCGCCGCGGCGACGAGCACGCGCGCGCTCGAATGCGCGAACCAGCGGTCGACGAAGCGGCCGATCCACGGGTCGGTCACGGCGTCGAACAGGCGCGCGCCGAGCAGCACCGCGCCGAGCAGCGCCAGCGGCACGCCGAACACGGTCGCGTAGTGGTTCGGCAGCATCACGTACAGCGGCAGCGCCACGAAGGCCAGCGGCAGCCCGAGCCCGCCGTAGGTGACGCCCGCGCGCCAGCCGGCGCCCAGCGCACCCGTTGCGGCGGGCGTCGTCGAGGGCAGCGAAGGCATCGCCGCCGCGGGGCTCGGGGGCGTCATCGTCAGGCCCGGCCGCTGCCGAGCAGCGCGTCGCGCAGCCGGGGCTCCGAGGTCTGCGGCGCGAGCCAGATGCCGAAGAACAGGCGCGTGAACTCGGCGTCGCGTACCTCGCCGACGGGTCGCGCGTTGACGAAGAAGCGCGTCGCCTCGCCCGGGCGCTGCACGCCGGTGACGCGGTCGCCGGCCTGCACGTCGGGGATGATGCCCGTGAGCTGCCCCTGCCAGCGCTGCGCGCGCGCGTCGTCGAAGGGGCCGACACGGCGCATCTCGGCGATCGAGCGCTCGGCGATCAGCCGGCCGACGAGGGCGCGCGCGTACTCCAGCTCGAGCGCGAGCGGCAGCGCCGCCCAGTCGTCGGCTGCCGGGGTGCGCGCCGCCCACAGCCTGGCGTCGTAGACCGACAGGCCGAGGAAGCGCAGCCGCCCGCTGCCGACCAGGCGCGCGTCGGGCAGCTCGGCCGCGACCTCGGGCGGCGCGACCGACGCCCGCGCGCCACCCGCCGCGGCGGCGAGCGTCGCGAGCAGCAGCGTGCGGCGCGTCAGCGCAATTGGGTGCATGGCCACTCTCACTCGCGCTTCAGCGTGAACTGCACGACGTCGGTGTTGCCGGTCGCGAAGGCGGCCTCGCAGTACGCGAGGTAGAACTCCCACGTGCGCATGAAGCGCGTGTCGAAGCCGAGCTTGCGCACCTGCGGCTCGCGCTGCAGGAACGCGCTGCGCCAGCGCGCGAGCGTCTCGGCGTAGTCGCTGCCGAACGCGAGCTCGTCGACCACCGCGAGGCCCGCCTTCGCCGCCTCGTCGCGGAACACCGAGCGGCTCGGCAGCAGGCCGCCGGGGAAGATGTACTGCTGGATGAAGTCGGTCGAGCGCACGTAGCGCGGGAACAGGTCGTCGCGGATCGTGATTGTCTGGATGCACGCGCGCCCTCCCGGCTTGAGCTTGTCGTGCACGGTGCGGAAGTAGCTCGGCCAGTACTCGCGGCCAACGGCCTCGAACATCTCGATCGAGCAGATCGCGTCGAACGCACCGTCGGCGACATCGCGGTAGTCCTGCAGCCTGAAGTCGGCGCGCTCGGCGAGGCCGGCGTCGGCCAGGCGCTTCGTCGCGTGCGCGAGCTGCTCGGTCGACAGCGTCAGGCCGGTGACGCGCGCGTCGAAGTCGCGCACCGCCATCTCGGCGAGCGCGCCCCAGCCGCAGCCGATCTCGAGCAGCCGCCCGCCGGCCTCGATGCCCGACTCGACGAGCGCGCGCCGCACCTTGGCCTGCTGGGCGTCGGGCAGCGAGCGCGAGACGTCGCCGTCGAACCACGCGCTCGAGTAGTTCAGCGTCTCGTCGAGCCACAGCGTGTAGAACGAGTTGCCGATGTCGTAGTGGGCGTGGATGTTCTTGCGGCTGCCGCGCCGAGAGTTGCGGTTCAGCAGGTGCTTGAGGCGGTAGGCGAGCGAGCCCCACCACGAACCGTAGATGATCGACTCCGCCGCCTCGCGGTTGGCGATGAACAGCTTCAGCAGCGCGGCGAGGTCGGGGCTGTTCCACGTGCCGTTGATGTAGGCCTCGGCGAAACCGATGTCGCCGGACTTCAGCGCCGCGCTGCAGACGTCCCAGGTGCGCAGCCGGATTGCGCCGCGCGGCTCGGGGTCGGCGGGATTGCCGAAGCGCGCCTGCGTGCCGTCGGGCAGCTGCACGTCGAGCGTGCCGCGCTGCAGCCCCTGAAGCAGGCGGAAGATCGCGCGGGCGGCTGCCGGCGCCGAGGCGGGCAGCGTGAACGAGGCGGTGGTGGTCGTCGTCATCGTGTCGGGCAGGAAGCGATCAGCGGGTCACGAAGGCCTCGGGTGGCGAGGGCTTGGAGAAGAACGGCACGCGCTTGAGCGCCAGTCGAAGCGCCTGCCAGTGGATGCGGCCGATGACGCCGAGCGTCATCATCGGCATGCCGAAGAAGGCGCGCCGCAGCGCGCGCGGCGTCACGGGCTCGAGCGTGCCGCTGACGCTGGTCAGCAGCAGCGGGCCGTCGGCGTCGTGGTGGTCGATGCGCACGACGGTGCGCGGCGCGTGCGCGCTTTCGCCGAGGTCGGTGCGCATGAAGCGGAAACGGTAGTCGCCCTCGACGCGGCAGAACGGCGAGACGTGGAACACCTTGCGCGCGCTCAGTTCGCGGCCGAAGTGCAGGTCGGCACCGGCGAGCAGGTAGCAGTGGCGCTCGCCGAACGTGTTGTTGACCTCGGCGACGACGGCCGCGAGCGAGCCGTCGCGCCGGTGGCAGTACCAGAAGCTCACCGGCTTGAACACGACGCCGAGCACGCGCGGGTAGCAGTGCAGCCAGACCTCGCCGTCGGCGTCGGCGATGCCCTCGCGCGCGAGCAGTTCCTCGAGCCACGCCAGCGCGTCGGCGCGGCCGTCGCCGTGGTCGCGGTCGTCGAAGCTCACGAGGCCGAAGCGGTTGCGCCGCAGTGCGGCGTGCGGCGACGCGCGCAGCGTGCGCATCGGCAGCAGCAGGAAATACGTCGGGTAGTCGAAGCCGTGGCGCGCCGGGCGAAGGCGCTGGTGGCGCACCCGGCCGATGCCGAGCAGTGGCCGCGCCTTCTGCTCCTCGCCGATGCCGAGCAGTGGCCGCGCCTTCTGCTCCTCGCCGATGCCCGGCAGCGGCCGCGCCTGGCCCGCGTGCGACTCGTTGCTCACGCGGCCTCCGGCGTCGCCGCCTCGCTGCGCGCCCACGCTGCGCGCAGCCCGTCGACGACGGCGAGCCCCGACATCAATCCGTCCTCGTGGAAGCCGTAGCGCGTCCACGCGCCGCAGAACCACGTGTGCGCGCGGCCCTGGATCTCGCCGACGCGGCGCTGGGCGTCGATCGCGGCCCGGTCGAACACCGGATGCGCGTAGTCGAACTCGGCGATCACGCGGCCGGCCTCGGGCTCGCGCACGGGATTCAGCGAGACGACGACCGGCGTCGTCCACGGCAGCGGCTGCAGCTTGTTCAGCAGGTAGTGCAGGCACACCTGCGCTTGCTCGCGGTCGTCGTGCACTGCGCGCTCGTAGTTCCACGCCGCCCACGCCAGCCGGCGCCGCGGCAGCATCGCCGTGTCGGTGTGCAGCACGGCGCGGTTGGGCTGGTAGCGGATCGCGCCGAGCACGGCGCGCTCGGCGTCGGTCGCGTCGGCGAGCAGCGCGAGGCTCTGGTCGCTGTGGCTCGCGAGCACGACGTCGTCGAAGCGCTCGGCGCCGTGGTCGGTCGCGACGATCACGCCATACTCGCCGCTGCCCGGCGGGATGCGGCGAACGCTGCGCACCGGCGTGTTCAGTCTCGCGTCGCCGATGCGCTCGAGCATCTTCGCCACGTACTGCCGCGCGCCGCCGCGCACGGTGAACCACTGCGGCCGGTTCGCGACCTGGATCAGGCCGTGGTTGTGGCAGAAGCGGATCATCGTCGCGATCGGGAAGCGCAGCATCTGGTCGGTCGGGCACGACCAGATGCAGCCGATCATCGGCAGGAAGTACCAGTCGCGGAACTCGTCGCCGAAGCGGTGCTCGCGCAGGAAGTCGCCGATCGACTGCCGTTGCTCCTCCTCGGCGCCGCGCTCGGCGATCGCCGTCGTCAGCCGGTTGAAGCGCACGATCTCGGCGAGCAGGCGCCAGAAGCGCGGACGAAGGAGGTTGCTGCGCTGGGCGAACACGGTGTTCAGGTCCGAGCCGCTCCACTCGAGCGGCAGGTCGGGCACCTGCACCGAGAACGACATGTCCGACGGCGCGATCGGCACGCCGAGCTCGGCGAAAAGCGCGAGCAGGTTCGGGTAGGTGCGTTCGTTCAGGACGAGAAAGCCGGTGTCGACGCCGTGCGTGATGCCGTCGAGCGTCACGTCGACCGTATTCGTGTGGCCGCCGAACCACGGCCCGGCCTCGAACAGCGTGACCTGGGCTTCACGCGCGAGGTGCCACGCGACCGCAAGACCCGAGATGCCCGACCCGACGACGGCAACGCGGCGCATCGTTCAGGCTCCCCGACATGCAAACGGGACACCCGTGCGGGTGTCCCGTCGAATAAAAGCTGCCGTGTACCGCCCCGGAGCGAAGGAGGGAGGGAGGAGGGAGGAGGAGAGACGCTTCGGGATTACGACCGGCGTTGCCGGCGGGCTACACAGCAGAAAAACCTCGGGAGTGCCGCCTTCGCCACTCACCCCACCCCGACTTTGAAAGCAGGACGGCACGCGAGTTCCGCCGTGATCGAAAGAATTCGTATCGGGGCTGGACGGCGGGAAGGATGAGACTCGCATGGATTCAAGTGAACTATTTAGTTCAATATTTTGCTATTAAGTTCATTTCTTAGAAAGCAACCGCTCGATCTCCCTCGTGAATTGTCGGGATTGTGGATCGACGGCGCTCGCGAAGCTGAGCACCTCGTTGCCATCGCGCGAGATCAGGTACTTGTGGAAGTTCCAGCCCGGCACCTCGCCGGTGCGCTCGGCGAGCCCCTTGAACACCGGGTTCGCCGTCGGGCCGACGACGGCCGATTTCGCGAACATCGGAAAGCGCACGCCGAACGTGCTTTCGCAGAACTCGGCGATCTGCGCGGCGCTGCCCGGCTCCTGACGGCCGAAGTCGTTCGACGGGAAACCGAGCACGACGAGCCCGCGCCCGCCGTACCTGCGGTTCAGTTCCTCGAGGCCCTGGTACTGCTTCGTGTAGCCGCAGAAGCTCGCCGTGTTGACGACGAGCACCACCTGGCCGGCGTAGCCGCACAGGTCGATCGGCCGCTCGTCCTGCAGGCGTGGCTGGGTGTGGGTCAGCACCTTGGGGCAGGCGGCGGCCGCTGCGGTGCTGGCGGCGATCGTCAGTGCAGCCAAAGCGGCACCGACCAGCCGCGTGGCGGCGCGGCGTCGTGAGAGCGGGCGGCAGTCCTGGCGAAGCGTCATGGCGATCTCGGCAGTGGGGCATCGAAGCCGGTGCGAAGTCTGCCCGAGACGGCCCGTGGGGCCTCAGGGGCAGCCCGGACAACCTCGGTGCTGCCGCGGCAACGGCCGGCGCCGATCGCCCCGCGGGCGCCGCGGCGACGCAGCGCGCGCCTAGAATCGGTAACGCTTGTTTGCCGACGCCTGTGTGCCGTGGGTCGCAAGGCCCGCCGTCGGGCCCGCCAAAGGATTGCGATGCTCTACCCCGAACTGTTCAAGCAACTCGAGGCCGTGCGCTGGAACATGGACACCGACATTCCATGGGACCGCTTCGACGCCTCGCGGCTGAGCGACGAGCAGGCGCACACGATCAAGATGAACGCGATCACCGAGTGGGCGGCGCTGCCGGCCACCGAGATGTTCCTGCGCGACAACCGCGACGACAGCGACTTCTCGGCGTTCATGAGCGTGTGGTTCTTCGAGGAGCAGAAGCACTCGCTCGTCCTGATCGAGTACCTCAAGCGCTTCCGTCCCGACCTCGTGCCGACCGAGGACGAGCTGCACGCCGTGCGCTTCGAGTTCGACCCGGCCCCGCCGCTGGAGACGCTGATGCTGCACTTCTGCGGCGAGGTGCGGCTCAACCACTGGTACCGCTGCGCCGCCGAGTGGCACACCGAGCCGGTGATCAAGACGATCTACGAGACGCTCGCGCGCGACGAGGCTCGCCACGGCGGCGCCTACCTGCGCTACATGAAGCGCGCGATGAACAAGTTCGGCGACGAGGCGAAGG
>JALOSD010000076.1 GCA_025458585.1 Burkholderiaceae bacterium
CGCGTCGGCCGTGCCCGCGCTCGCGCGCCGCGTCGACGGCAAGGCCGAGGTGCTCATGCTCGACACCGTCGTGCCTGGCGCGACGCTGGCGCAGGGGCTGCAGCGCGCGCTCGACGAGGCGATCGCGAAGCTGCCGATCCCCAAGGTGATGAGTTACCAGCTCGAGCAGGGCGAGGGCGTCGAGCCGGGCTGGACGACGGTGCACTTCGTGCGCCCGGCGCACGGGCTCGTGGCGCTGCACGGTGCCGACGTCGTGCCGGTGCGCGCACTCGGCCTCGAGGCTGGTCGCACGACGCGCGGTCATCGCTTCGAGGCCGCGGTCGACCCCATCGTGCTTCGCGACGCCGACGCCTACGCCGAGCAGCTGCTGCACGAGGGCGCGGTGATCGCGGGTTTCGAGGCGCGTCGCGCCGAGGTCGCGCGCCAGCTCGCGGTCGTCGCCGCGACCGAAGGCCTGCGGCCGGTGCAAGACGACGCGCTGCTCGACGAGGTGACGGCGCTCGTCGAGCGGCCGAACGTGCTCGTCGGCCGCTTCGACGAGGCCTTCCTCGCCGTGCCGCCCGAGTGCCTCATCCTGACGATGAAGGCGAACCAGAAGTACTTCCCGCTGCTCGACGCCGACGGGCGGCTGACGAACCGGTTCCTGATCGTCAGCAACATCCGCCCGGCCGACGCGAGCGCGGTGGTCGGCGGCAACGAGCGCGTCGTGCGCCCGCGGCTGGCCGACGCGAAGTTCTTCTTCGACCAGGACCGCAAACGCACGCTCGAAAGCCGCGTGCTCGGGCTGGCGCGCGTCGTCTACCACGGCAAGCTCGGCACGCAGGGCGAGCGCGTCGAGCGCGTCGGCGCGATCGCGCGCGCGATCGCCGAGGACCTCGGCGACGCCGCGCTCGCCGCCGCCGCCGACCGCGCCGCGCTGCTCGCGAAGGCCGACCTGCTGACCGACATGGTCGGCGAGTTCCCCGAGCTGCAGGGCATCATGGGCGGCTACTACGCGCGGCACGACGGCGAGAGCGAGGAGGTCGCGTTCGCGATCGAGGATCACTACAAGCCGCGCTTCGCCGGCGACGCGCTGCCGCGCCAGCGCGTGGGCATCGTCGTCGCGCTCGCCGACAAGCTCGAGACGCTCGCCGGCCTGTTCGGCGTCGGCCAGGTGCCCACCGGCGACAAGGACCCGTTCGCCCTGCGCCGCCACGCGCTCGGCGTGATCCGCATGCTGGTCGAGCGCGAGCTGCCGCTCGACGTGCACCGCCTCGTCGCGCAGGCGTTCGCCGCCTTCGCGACGAGCCACGGGCAGGCGCAGGCCGAGGTCGGCTTTTTCCTGCGCGAGCGCCTGGCCGGCTGGCTGCGCGAACAGGGCTGGAGTGCGCAGGAGGTCGAGGCGGTGCTCGACGCGCGGCCCGAGCGCTGGGCCGAGGTCCCGCGCCGGCTCGCGGCGGTGCGCGCCTTCGCCGCGTTGCCGGAGGCGCAGGCGCTGGCGGCGGCGAACAAGCGCGTCGGCAACATCCTGCGCAAGTCCGACGCCGGCGCGCCCAGCGCGCCCGGCGCGGTCGACGCGGCGCTGCTGCGCGAGCCGGCCGAGCGTGCGCTCGCGGCGGCGATCGACGCCGTGCGGCCCGAGGCCGACCGCCTTTACGAGGCCGGCGTCTACACCGAGTCGCTGCAGCGGCTGGCGGCGCTGCGCGAGCCGGTCGACGCGTTCTTCGACCACGTGATGGTCAACGCCGACGACGCCGCGCTGCGCGCCAACCGGCTGTCGCTGCTGGCGTCGCTGCACGCGGCGATGAACCGCGTGGCCGACCTGTCGCGCCTGGCGGTCTGAGCAAGGGGGCACGCGTGAACTCGGCGCCGCGCCTGGTGATCCTCGGCCGCGACGGCATCCTGAACGTCTACCGCGAGGACCACGTCAAGGAGCCGCACGAGTGGCGGACGGTGCCGGGCGCACTCGAGGCGGTGGCGCGGCTGAACCAGGACGGCTGGCACGTCGTCGTCGCGACGAACCAGGCCGGCATCGGCCGCGGCATGTTCGACATGGCGTCGCTCAACGCCGTGCACGCGCAGATGATGAAGCTGCTCGCGGCACAGGGCGGCCGCGTCGACGCCGTGTTCTTCTGCCCGCACGCGCCCGAAGAGCACTGCGACTGCCGCAAGCCGCAGCCGGGCATGATGCACGACATCGCGCGCCGCTACGGCGTCGACCTGCGCCGGGTGCCGATGGTCGGCGACACGCTGCGCGACCTGCAGGCCGCGCAGGCGGCAGGCTGCGAGCCGCACCTCGTGCTGACGGGGCGCGCCGCTCGCCTCGACGAGGTGCAGCTCGCGCGCATCGTCGAACTGGTGCCGGACACGCGCATCCACGCCGACCTCGGCGCGTTCGCCGACGACCTGCTCCACCGCGCGCACCCCGACGCACCCGATTCCGGCCCCGGAGGTCTCGCCTGATGGCGTCGGCGCTGGCGGCGCTGCGCTCGCTGCTGTTCGTCACCTGGATGGCCGTCACCGTGGTCCCGTGGGCGATCGCCGTGCTCGCCGCGTCGATCGTCGTGCGCGGCGACCGGCTGTACTGGATGTGCGTCGGCTGGCTGCGCGTCGCGATGTGGGGTTCGCGCGCGATCTGCGGCGTGCGCCACCGCGTCCAGGGCATGGAACACCTGCCGACCGCGGCGCAGGGGCGCGAGGCGGTGCTGCTGGCGCCGAAGCACCAGTCGACGTGGGAGACGTTCGCGCTGCCGACGCTGATGCCGCATCCGCTGGCCTACGTGTTCAAGCGCGAGCTGCTGTGGATCCCGTTCTTCGGCTGGGCGATGGGACGGCTCGACATGGTGCACATCGACCGCAGCAAGCGCACCGAGGCGTGGAACAGGGTCGCGCAGCAGGGGCGCGAGCTGATGGCGCGCGGCATCTGGGTCATCATGTTCCCGGAAGGCACGCGCACGCCGCGCGGCAGCCAGGGCACGTACAAGAGCGGCGCGGCGAGGCTCGCGATCGTCACCGGCACGCCGATCGTGCCGATCGCCGTCACGTCGGCGCGCTGCTGGCCGCGCAAGAGCTTCCTGCTGCGTCCGGGCGTCGTCGACGTGTCGATCGGCCGGCCGATCCCGGTCGCCGGGCGCGAGCCCGACGAGCTGATGCGCGAAGTCGAGCAGTGGGTCGAGGCCGAGATGCGCCGCCTCGACCCCGAGGCCTACGCCGGCTGACGCTGCCGGCACCAGCCCGACGATCCACAATCACGCGCGATGCCGCGTCCCACCGCCTCCGAGCCGAGCCAGCTGTCGCTGTTCGACGACGCCGCCACGCCCGCCGCGCGGTCCCCCGGCGCGCCGCCCGCCGCGACGCCGCCGGCCACGACGCCGCCAGCCACGACGCCGCCTGTCACGACGCCGCCTGCCAGGCCGGCGCCGCCCGGGGCGGTCGCGACCCCGCCGCCGCTGCTGCGCCATCCGCAGGCGCGGCGCGAGGTCGAACTCGGCGCGCACCGTGTCGGCTATGCGCTGCGCCGTTCGAGCCGGCGCAGCATCGGTTTCGTCGTCGGCGCCGAGGGGCTCGTCGTGAGTGCGCCGCGCTGGGTGGCGCTGGCCGAGATCGAGGCCGCGCTGCGGTCGAAGGCCGGCTGGGTGCTGCGCAAGCTGCACGAGCAGGGCGAGCGTCAGCGCCGGCTGCAGGCACTGCGCATCGAGTGGCGCGACGGCGCCACCGTGCCCTTCCTCGGCGAGCCGGCGATCCTGCTGCTCGACCCGCGCGTCGGTGGCGCGGTGCTCGACGCCGGCGGCCAGGCGCTGCCCGGCATCGCGCGGCTGGTGCTGCGGCTGAGCCTGCCGCAGCAGGCGCAGCCCGAGCAGATCCGCGACGCCGTCCACGGCTGGCTGCAGCGGCAGGCGCGGCGCGTGTTCGAGGAACGCTGCCGCCTGTTCGAGGCGCGGCTGGGCGTGCGCGTCGCGCGGCTGTCGCTGAGCAACGCGAGCACGCGCTGGGGCAGCGCGAGCGCCGACGGGTCGGTGCGCCTGCACTGGCGGCTGATCCACCTGCCGCTGGCGAGCATCGACTACGTCGTCGCGCACGAACTGGCGCACCTGCGCGAGATGAACCACGGCCCCGTGTTCTGGGACCTCGTGCGCTCGGTGATCCCCGACGTCGAGCGCGTGCGCCGCTCGCTGCGCGACCATCCGTTGCCGCTGGATTGACGTGACCCCCCGAAGCGCCTTCGGCGCCTCCCCCCAAGGGGGGCACCGCCGGCGGACCGGCACGGCCGGATCCGCGGCGGTCGCTTGAAGCGTTGCAGTTCAGCGAACGTGGGCGGCACTTGCCGCGACACGCGGCGCCAGGCCGTGCAACCCAGCGGCACACGCCCCTGCGAGCACCGTGCATGGGCGCTGCACGTCGTCGACGTCTTGAGATCGAATGCCGGCCGGCGTCACGCCGGCACGCCAGCGAAGCGCCAGACGCCGTCGTCGCCGAGCCGCCGCTGCAGGCGATCGTCGAGCCACAGTGTGTGCAGGTGCGCGATCGACTCGCCCATCGCGAACGTCGTCTGGTGCAGGTCGAGCTCGCGCTTGAACAGCACCGGCACGAGCTCGTGCGCGCTGGTCGGCCGCTCGCGGCAGGCGGCGAGCGTCTCGGCGAGGCGCGCATCGTGGTGCGCGTGCAGCTGCGCGATGCGCGCGTGCAGGCCGAGGAACGGGCGCCCGTGCGACGGCAGCACGAGCGTCGAGGCGGGCAGCGCGCGCAGGCGGTCGAGCGAGGCGAGGTACAGCGGCAGCGGGTTCGCCTCGGGCTCGGTGTCGTAGACGCTGACGTTGGTGCTGATGCGCGGCAGTACCATGTCGCCCGAGATCAGCACGCCGAGCGCCTCGCCGTGCAGCGCGATGTGCTCGGGCGCGTGGCCGTAGCCGGCGATGCAGCGCCACGCGTGGTCGCCCACGTGCAGCGTCGCACCGTCCATCAGGCGGCGGTACTGGCGCGGCACCTCGGGCACCATGCTGCTGTAGTAGTTCGACCTTGCGCGCACCTTCGCGACCGCCTCGGGGTCGGTCAGCCCGTGGCGGGCGAAGAAGGCGGCGGCGGCGTCGCCGCCGAAGCCGGTCGTCGACTGGCTCGCGACGCGCGCGACGTGGTAGTCGGTGGCGCTGATCCACAGGCGGCACTGCCAGCGTTCGGTCAGCCAGTGCGCGAGCCCCATGTGGTCGGGGTGCATGTGGGTGACGATCACGCGCAGCACTGGCAGGCCGCCGAGCTCGCTGGCGAAAACCTGCTCCCAGGCCGCGCGCGTCGCGTCGTTCGCGATGCCGCAGTCGACGATCGCCCAGCCGTCGCGGCCGTCGTCATCGCGGTCGCGCAGCAGCCACAGGTTGATGTGGTCGAGCGCGAACGGCAACGCCATGCGCAGCCAGCGCACGCCGGGGGCGACCTCGATCGTGCTGCCCGCGGGCGGCAGCGCGTGGCCGAAGGGGTAGTGCAGCGCGGAAGTCTCGGGGTGGGTCATCGAAGCATGCCGGCCGCCGCGGCGACCCTGTTAGATTTACGTTGACGTCAACGTCAACCGAGTGTAGCCATGACCGCCGCTCACCGTTCCCACGCCTCGCCGGCGCGGACCTTCACCATCACCGAGCTGGCGCAGGAGTTCGACGTCACGCCGCGCGCGATCCGCTTCTACGAGGACATGGGGCTGCTCGAGCCGACGCGCGCCGGACGCAACCGCGTCTACAGCCACCGCGACCGCACGCGGCTGAAGCTCACGCTGCGCGGCAAGCGGCTGGGGCTGAGCCTGTCGGAGATCAAGCAGCTCGTCGAGATGTACGACTCGCCGGCCGACACCGCGCCGCAGCTGCAGGCCTTCCTGCAGGTGCTGCGCGCGCACCGCGCGCAGCTCGAGCAGCAGCTCGACGACCTGAAGGTCACGCTCGACGAGATCGGGCAGCACGAGGCGCGCTGCCAGAAGCTGCTCGCCGACGTCGCCGCGCGCCCGCGGCGGCCGTCGCGCGAGCCGGCCTGAGGGTCGCCGCTAAACTTGACGTTTACGTAAACGTCAATCCCGCCCCGCCGCCTTTCGCCGAGCCCCGCGATGCGCCACCCGATCCCCGCCGACACCGGCTACGTGCAGCGGTTGCGCGACTCGTTCGCGCGCCAGCAGGCCATGCACACGCTCGGCGCCGTGCTCGACACCGTCGAGCCCGGGCGCGTCGTGATCACGATGCACCACAGGCCCGAGCTGACGCAGCAGCACGGCTTCGTGCACGCCGGCATCGTGTCGACCGCGCTCGACTCGGCGTGCGGCTACGCCGCGTTCTCGCTGATGCCGGCCGACGCGGCGGTGCTGACGATCGAGTTCAAGGTCAACCTGCTCGCGCCGGCGCGCGGCCCCTGGTTCCGCTTCGAGGGCCAGGTGACGAAGGCGGGGCGCACGATCAGCGTCGTCGACGGCCGCGCCTTCCAGCACGCGCCGGGCAGCGACGAGCAGACGCTGATCGCGACGATGACGGCGACCGTGATGACCGTGCTCGGCCGCGGCCTCGACGGTTGAGACAGACGAACCCCTGCCAGGAGACCCGCATGAACCTGCCCGGCCTGAACTTCCAGCTCGGCGACGACATCGACGCGCTGCGCGACGCGGTGCGCGCCTTCGCGCAGGCCGAGATCGCGCCGCGCGCGGCCGAGATCGACGCCACAGACCAGTTCCCGATGGACCTGTGGCGCAAGATGGGCGAGCTCGGCGTGCTCGGCATCACGGTGCCGGAGGAGTACGGCGGCGCGGCCATGGGCTACCTCGCGCACATGGTCGCGATGGAGGAGATCAGCCGCGCCAGCGCCAGCGTGGGCCTGAGCTACGGCGCGCACAGCAACCTGTGCGTCAACCAGATCAAGCGCAACGGCACCGAGGCGCAGAAGCGCAGGTACCTTCCCAAGCTGATCAGCGGCGAGCACGTCGGCGCGCTTGCGATGAGCGAGCCCGGCGCCGGCAGCGACGTGATCTCGATGAAGCTGCGCGCCGTCGACCAGGGCGGCGTCTACGTGCTCAACGGCACCAAGATGTGGATCACCAACGGCCCCGACGCCGACACGCTCGTGGTCTACGCGAAGACCGAGCCGCAGCTCGGCGCGCGCGGCGTCACCGCGTTCCTGATCGAGAAGGGCATGAAGGGCTTCTCGGTTGCGCAGAAGCTCGACAAGCTCGGCATGCGCGGCAGCCACACCGGCGAGCTGGTGTTCCAGAACGTGGAGGTGCCGGCCGAGAACATCCTCGGTGCCGTCAACGGCGGCGCCCGGGTGCTGATGAGCGGGCTCGACTACGAACGCGCCGTGCTCGCCGCGGGGCCGATCGGCATCATGCAGGCGGTGATGGACAACGTCGTGCCGTACATCCACGAGCGCAAGCAGTTCGGCCAGTCGATCGGCGAGTTCCAGCTGATCCAGGGCAAGGTCGCCGACATGTACACCGTGCTGCAGGCCGCGCGCGCGTTCTGCTACACCGTGGGCAAGAACCTCGACCTGCTGGGCAGCGAGCACGTGCGCCAGGTGCGCAAGGACTGCGCGAGCGTCATCCTGTGGTGCGCCGAGAAGGCGACCTGGATGGCCGGCGAGGGCATCCAGATCTTCGGCGGCAACGGCTACATCAACGAGTACCCGCTCGGTCGCCTGTGGCGCTCCGAGATCCGGCGCATGCTGATCGGCCGGGAACTCTTCTCCGAGACGATGTGACACCGCGATGCCGCACCGCCTGCTGAGCAACAACCGCGCCTGGGCCGAGCAGACCAAGGCGCGAGATCCGGGCTTCTTCACTCGCCTGGCGCAGCAGCAGAACCCGCGCTACATGTGGATCGGCTGCGCCGACAGCCGCGTGCCGGCCAACGAGATCACCGGCCTCGACCCGGGCGAGGTCTTCGTGCACCGCAACGTCGCCAACGTCGTGGTGCCCTCGGACCTCAACGCGCTGTCGACGATCCAGTTCGCCGTCGAGCACCTCAAGGTCGAGCACATCTTCGTCGTCGGCCACTACGGCTGCGCCGGTGTGCGCGCGGCGATGCGCGGCGTGCGCGTCGGCCTGGCCGACAACTGGCTGCGCCACGTGCACGACGTGCGGCTGCGTCACCGCAAGCGCCTCGACCACCTGCCGCCCGAGCAGCAGGAGGACATCCTGTGCGAGATGAACGTCATCGAGCAGGTCGGCCACGTGGCGCTGTCGACCGTCCTGCAGGACGCCTGGGCGCGGGGCCAGAACGTCGCGGTGCACGGCTGGGTCTACGGCCTGCGCGACGGACTGCTGAAGGACCTGGACGTGACGATGGACAACCCCGACACCGTCGTGCAGGTGTTCGCCGAGGCGTTCAAGCGCTACCCGCGCGTGGCCGACGACCGCGGCGACGCGCCCGACGGCGACACCTGACCCGACGCCTGCCCCGACGCCTGTCCCGACGCCCCGCGACCCTGCCCACGACCACGACCACGACCGCCACGACCGCGAGACCCCGCGATGCCGATGTTCCCCCGCCTGTCCGACCCCCGCGCCATCGAGATCGCGCAGGCGCTGCTCGACGGCTTCAACCGCCACTACCGGCTGTTCCGCGAGGCGAGCGCCGGCGCGAAGCAGCGCTTCGAGCGCGCCGACTGGCACGGCCAGCAGCGCGCGCAGCGCGAGCGCATCGAGTTCTACGACAAGCGCGTCGACGAAGCCGCCGAGCGCCTGCAGCGCGAGTTCGCCGCGGCCACGCTGTCGACCGACACCTGGCAGCAGGTCAAGCTGCACTACATCGGCCTGCTCGTCAACCACCACCAGCCCGAACTGGCCGAGACCTTCTTCAACTCGGTGACGACGAAGATCCTGCACCGCAGCTACTTCCGCAACGAGTTCATCTTCGTGCGCCCGGCGGTCAGCACCGAGTACATCGAGAACGACGAGCCGGCGGCGCTGCCGACCTACCGCGCCTACTACCCGACGCTGGCGACGATGCGCGAGACGCTGCTGCGCATCGTGCACAACTTCCAGCTCGCGGTGCCGTTCGAGAACCTCGAGCGCGACATCGACCACGTGCTCGCCGCGATGCAGGCCGAGTTCGGCAACGTGCGCCTGCGCGCGAACTTCCAGATCCAGGTGCTGTCGTCGATGTTCTACCGCAACAAGGGCGCGTACATCGTCGGCAGGATCGTCAACGGTTTCAACGAGGTGCCGTTCGCGCTGCCGGTGCTGCACGCCGCGGGCGGCAAGGGCCTCGTGATCGACACCGTGCTGTTCGGCGAGGACGACCTGCTGCTCGTGTTCAGCTTCGCGCGTGCCTACTTCATGGTCGACATGGAGATCCCGAGCGCCTACGTGCAGTTCCTGCGCAGCCTGATGCCGCGCAAGCCGCGCAGCGAGCTGTACTCGGCGCTCGGCCTGCAGAAGCAGGGCAAGAACATGTTCTACCGCGACTTCCTGTACCACCTGCGGCACAGCAGCGACCGCTTCCGCATCGCGCCGGGCATCAAGGGCATGGTGATGCTGGTGTTCGACCTGCCGAGCTTCCCGTACGTGTTCAAGGTCATCAAGGACTTCTACCCGCCGCAGAAGGACACGACGCGCGAGCAGATCAAGGGCAAGTACCTCGTCGTCAAGCAGCACGACCGCGTCGGTCGCATGGCCGACACGCTCGAGTACAGCAACGTCGCGTTCCCGCGCTCGCGCTTCGAGGCCGAGCTGATCCAGGAGCTGCGCCACTTCTGCCCGAGCCTGCTCGAGGACGACGGCGACATGCTCGTCATCAGGCACCTGTACATCGAGCGGCGGATGATCCCGCTCAACATCTACCTGCAGGACGCGAACCCGCAGCAGATCGAGCACGCGGTGATCGAGTACGGCAACGCGATCAAGGACCTCGTGGCGGCCAACATCTTCCCCGGCGACATGCTGTGGAAGAACTTCGGCGTCACGCGCCACGGCAAGGTCGTGTTCTACGACTACGACGAGATCGAGTACATCACCGACTGCCACTTCCGCAAGGTGCCCGAGCCGCGCTGCGAGGAAGACGAGATGTCGGGCGAGGTCTGGTACACCGTCGGCCCGAAGGACGTCTTCCCCGAGACCTTCGGCCCGTTCCTGCTCGGCAACCCCGCCGTGCGCGACGTGTTCATGAAGCACCACGCCGACCTGCTCGACGCGGCGTTCTGGCAGGGCCACAAGCAGCGCATCGAGAACGGCCACGTCCACGACGTCTTCCCCTACGATCCGGCCAAGCGGTTCAAGAATCAGCGCCGCGCCGCCGGCCTCGAGCCGGCCTGAGCGGCCGGCGTCCCCGCCCCACCCCCACGAAGGAGCCCCACCATGAGCGACCCGATCGTCATCGTCTCCGCCGCCCGCACCCCCATCGCAGGGCTGCTCGGCGACTTCGCCTCGCTGCAGGCCTGGGAGCTCGGCGCCGTCGCCGTCAAGGCCGCCGTCGAGCGTGCCGGCGTGCCCGGCGACGCCGTCGACGAGGTGCTGCTCGGCAACTGCCTGATGGCTGGTCAGGGCCAGGCGCCGGCGCGCCAGGCGATGCGCAAGGCTGGCCTGCCCGACAGCACCGGCGCCGTCACGCTGACCAAGATGTGCGGCTCGGGCATGCGCGCGATGATGTTCGCGCACGACATGCTCGCGGCGGGCAGCGCGAACGTGATCGTCGCCGGCGGCATGGAGAGCATGACGAACGCGCCGCACCTCGTGTTCGCGCGCAAGGGCGTGAAGTACGGCGCCACGCAGCTGTTCGACCACATGGCGCTCGACGGCCTCGAGGATGCCTACGACCGCGGCAAGGCGATGGGCGTGTTCGCCGAGCAGTGTGTCGCCAAGTACCAGTTCAGCCGCGAGGCGCAGGACGCCTTCGCGATCGCCTCGACGACGCGCAGCAAGCAGGCCAACGAGGACGGCAGCTTCGACTGGGAGATCGCCCCGGTGGCGCTGCCCGGCAAGGGCGGCGAGACGCTGGTCAAGCACGACGAGCAGCCGTTCAAGGCCAAGCTCGACAAGATCCCGGGCCTGAAGCCGGCGTTCAAGAAGGACGGCACGATCACCGCCGCCAACGCGTCGAGCATCTCCGACGGTGCCGCCGCGCTCGTGCTGATGCGCGAGTCGACCGCGAAGCAGCGCGGCCTGCAGCCGCTCGCGCGCATCGTCGCCCACGCGGTGCACGCGCAGGCGCCCGAGTGGTTCACGACCGCCCCGGTCGGCGCGATCGACAAGGTGCTGAAGAAGAGCGGCTGGGACGCGAAGAGCGTCGACCTGTGGGAGGTCAACGAGGCCTTCGCCGCGGTCACGATGGCGGCGATGGCCGAGTTCAAGCTGGCGCACGAGATCGTCAACGTGCACGGCGGCGCGTGCGCGCTCGGCCACCCGATCGGCGCGTCGGGCGCGCGCATCGTCGTCACGCTGCTCGGCGCGCTGCGAAAGGTCGGCAAGAAGCGCGGCGTCGCGGCGCTGTGCATCGGCGGCGGCGAGGCCACCGCGATGGCTGTCGAGCTGCTCTGATGCGCGGGCACGCCGCGCGCAGCCGGCCGGCGAAGGGGCGTGGGTGAAGGTGCTCGTCGTCGGCGCCTCGCGCGGACTGGGCCTCGAGTTCGTGCGCCAGTACCGCGCCGACGGCGCGGTCGTCACGGCGACGGCGCGCCGTGCCAGTGACGTCGCGGCGCTGCAGGCGCTCGGCGCGCAGGCGTTCGAGCTCGACGTCGCCGACCCGGTGAGCGCCGCGGGGCTGGGCTGGCGCATCGACGGCGCGGGCTTCGACGTCGCGATCCACGTCGCCGGCGTCTACGGCCCGCGCACCGCGCGAAGCTCGCGGTGCTGTCGTCGCGCATGGGCTCGATCGGCTCGCGCACGGGAACCTCGGGCTGGCTGTACCGCGCGTCGAAGGCGGCGCTGAACTCGCTGCTGAAGGACGTCGCGCTCGCGCTCGCCGGGCGTGCGACCTGCATCGCGTTCCATCCCGGGTGGGTGCGCACCGACATGGGCGGCGCCGGCGCCGACCTGAGCGTCGAGCGCAGCGTTGCCGACCTGCGGCGCACGATCGCCGCGCTGACCCCGGCCTACACCGGCCGCTTCCTGAACCACGACGGCTCGCCGATCGACTGGTGAGCCGCGGGAGAACTTGCCGATGCTGCTGTCCGAAGACCACCTCGCCGTGCAGGACGCGGTGCGCGCCTACGTGCAGGCCGAGATCGCGCCGAAGGCCGCGCGCTGGGACCGCGAGCACCACTTCCCCGCCGCCGAGCTGAAGGGCCTGGCGGCGCTGGGCTGCTACGGCGTCGCGGTGCCCGCCGAGTACGACGGTGCGGGACTGGACTACCTGGCACTGGCCGTGATCCTCGAGGAGATCGCCGCCGGCGACGGCGGCACCTCGACGGTGGTGAGCGTCAACAACTGCCCCGTGTGCTCGATCCTGATGGCGTGGGCCGACGAGGAGCAGAAGCAGCGCTTCCTGAAGCCGCTGGCGCGTGGGGACATGCTCGGCGCGTTCTGCCTGACCGAGCCGCACGTCGGCTCCGAGGCCGCGGGGCTGCGCACGACGGCCGTTCGTGTGAATGATGGCGCCGGCGGCGACTACGTGCTCAACGGCGTCAAGCAGTTCATCACCAGCGGCAAGCACGGCGACGTCGCGATCGTGATGGCGGTGACCGACCGCACCGCCGGCAAGAAGGGCATCAGCGCCTTCGTCGTGCCCACCGACACGCCCGGCTACCGCGTCGCGCGGCTCGAAGAGAAGATGGGCCAGCACAGCAGCGACACGGCGCAGATCCTGTTCGAGGACTGCCGGGTACCGGCCGCGAACCGCCTCGGCGACGAGGGCATGGGGCTGAAGATTGCGCTGTCGGGCCTGGAGGGCGGGCGCATCGGCATCGCGGCGCAGAGCCTGGGCATGGCGCGCGCGGCGTTCGAGGCGGCGCTCGCGTACAGCAAGCAGCGCGTCGCCTTCGGCCAGCCGATCTTCGAGCATCAAGCGGTGCAGTTCCGCCTGGCCGACATGGCGACGCAGCTTGAGGCGGCGCGCCAGCTGATCCACCACGCCGCGAGCCTGAAGGATGCCGGGCGGCCGTGCCTGAAGGAGGCGGCGATGGCCAAGCTCTACGCCAGCGAGATGGCCGAGCGCGTGTGCAGCGCCGCGATCCAGGTCCACGGCGGCTACGGCTACGTCAGCGACTTCCCGGTCACGAGGGCACGTCGGACGTGCAGAAGATCCTGATCGGGCGGGCGCTCGCGTAGGGACGCCGGTGGCGCGCAGCACGACGAGGCGGCGATGAGCGGGCAGGGTGGCGCGACACCGGGACGCGTGCTCGCGCGGCGCGTCGCCGCACTCGTCGGCGCGCTCGTGCTCGGTGCCGCGATCGGCGTCGCGGTCGAGCGGTTCGCCGGCACGGCGTGGGGATTCGTCGCCGTGCCGCTCGCCGTCGTCGTCGGCTGGTGGCGCTTCGCCGACCCGACGCAATGCGCGGCCGACGCGTCGCAACCCGACGCAGCGCGCCGCGCCGACGGCTGACCGCGTTCGCGGGCGCGCACCCGCATCTGGCACCATCCGCCCCCGATGGAAGAACTCGCCGCCCGTGAAGTGGTGCTCGTGCGCGCGCTCGACCGCGCCGAGCCCGAGTCGCCGCGCTGGACCGCGGCCGACCGTGCGTGGGCCTCGCGCGTCGCGGCCGAGACGGTCGGCACCGGCGCGACGCCCGATGCCTTCGTCGCCAGCCGCGCGCACGCGGCGCTGCAGCGGCTGCTGCCGCGCGACGTCGCGGCGAGCGCCGGTGTCTGGCGCTCGCTGCAGCGGCCGAGCTGGCACGCGTCGTGGGTACTCGTCGCGACGGCGGTGGCCTTCGTCGCCGGGGCGCTCGCCGATCGCGTCGGCGGCTCGCAGTTCGTCAACCTGCTCGCGCCGCCCGTGTGGGCGCTGGTGGCCTGGAACGCCGCCGTCTACGTGCTGCTGCTCGCCGGCGCCCTCGTCGGCCTGGTGCGCCGGCGCCCGACGGCGCCGGGGCCCATTGCCGGCCTCGTGCGGCGCGCCGTGCGCCGCGGCAGCGAGGCGCGGGCGCCACGCGGCCTCGACGAGCTGGGCCTCGCGCGCGTGTGGCCCGACTACGCGGCCGACTGGCTCGAGGCGAGCGCGCCGCTGGTGGCCGCGCGCGCATCGGCGGTGCTGCACGCGGCGGCCGCTGCGCTCGCGCTCGGACTGCTGGCGGGGCTGTACCTGCGCGGCCTGGTGCTCGACTACCGCGCCGGCTGGCAGAGCACGTTCCTCGACCCGGCGGCGGTGCAGACGCTGCTGGGCACGCTGTTCGCGCCGGCGTCGCAGCTGTCGGGGGTGCCGCTGCCCGACCTCGCCGGCGTCGAGGCGCTGCGCGTGGCGCCGGGCGCTGCCGGGGACGTGGGAGGCAGCGCGGCGCCGTGGATCCACCTCTACGCGTGGACGCTCGGTCTGGCCGTCGTGCTGCCGCGCACGTTGCTCGCGCTGTGGTCGCTCGGCCGCGCGCGGCGGCTCGCGCGGCGCTTTCCGCTGCCACTCCACGAGCCGTACTTCCAGCAGCAGCTGCGCCACCTGCGCAGCGGCCCGGCGCGCGTGCGCCTCGCGCCGCACGCGCAGGCGCCGCAGGCGCAGGCCACGCTCGCGCTGCGCAGCATTTGCGCGCGCGTGTGGGGCGAGAGCGTGCAGCTCGACGTCGATCCGGTCGCCGGCTACGGCGACGAGGAGCAGGCGCCGCACCCCGCCGCCGGCGCCGAGCCCGACGCCGTGATCGCGCTGTTCGACATGGCGGCGACGCCCGAGGACGAGCAGCAGGGCCGCTTCGTGCGCCGCCTCGTCGCCGCGCTTCCGCCGTCGGTGCCGCTGCTGCTCGTCGTCGACGAGGCCGGCTTCGGCGCGCGCTTCGCGACGCTCGAGCAGCGCATGACGCAGCGCCGCGCCGCCTGGGCCGCGTTCGCACGCGGCTTCGGCACCGCCGCCGTCGTGCTCGACCTCTCGGCGCCCGACCTCGCGGTCGCCGACCGTCTGCTGCAGGCCGCGCTCGAGCGGCCCGTCCAGCGAGCCTGAGCCCCGATGGACGCTGACGCTACGGCGACGATCACGCTCAGCCTGATCTCGCACACCAACGTCGGCAAGACGACGCTCGCGCGCACGCTGCTCGGGCGCGACGTCGGCGAGGTGCGCGACGCGCCGCACGTCACCGACTTCGCCGAGGCGCACCGCCTGCTCGCGAGCGACGCCGGCGACGAGCTGCGGCTGTGGGACACGCCCGGCTTCGGCGACAGCGTGCGCCTCGCGCGCCGCATGCGCCAGGCCGACCAGCCGCTCGGCTGGTTCCTGACGCAGGTCTGGGACCGCTTCACCGACCGCCCGTTCTGGGGCACGCAGCAGGCGCTGCGCAACGTGCGCGAGCAGGCCGACGTCGTGCTCTACCTCGTCAACGCGTCCGAGGCGCCGGCGGCCGCGGCCTACGTGCGTCCCGAGATGGACCTGCTCGACTGGGTCGGCAAGCCCGTCGTCGTGCTGCTGAACCAGCTCGGCGCGCCGCAGGACGCGGCGCACGAGGCGGCCGACGTCGAGCGCTGGCGGCTGCACCTGGCCGACCGCGCGCTCGTGCGCCAGGTGCTGCCGCTCGACGCCTTCGCGCGCTGCTGGGTGCAGGAGGGCGTGCTGCTCGCCGCCGTCGAGGCCGCGCTGCCGGCTTCGCGGCGTGCGCCGATGGCGCGCCTGCGCGCCGCGTGGCACGCGCGCCACCAGGCAGTATTCGACGACAGCATGCAGGTGCTCGCCGCGAGCCTCGCACGCATCGCGACCGCGCGCGTCACGGTCGGCGAGGGCGGCGGCGTGGCCGGCGAACTGCGCACGCAGCTGCGCGAGCTCGGCAGCCGGCTGCGCGGTGCGGCGGGCCCGGCGGGGCCGGTGGCCGTGGCGCAGCAGGCGCTCGCCGAGGCGCTCGACCGCGAGGTGCGCGACAGTACCGGCCGACTGATCGCGCTGCACGGCCTCGACGGCCAGGCCGAAGGCGCGATCCTCGAGCGGCTGGCGACGCACTACGACATGCGGCTGCGCGTCGACGAGGGCAAGGCGGCGGTGCTCGGCGGCGTCGTCACCGGCGCGCTCGCCGGGCTGAAGGCCGACCTCGCCACCGGCGGGCTGACGCTCGGCGGCGGCATGATCGCCGGCGGCCTGCTCGGCGCGCTCGGCGCGGCAGGCGTCGCCAGGCTCGTCAACGTCGTGCGCGGAACCGAGACCTCGTGGATCGGCTGGGACGCCGCCGTGCTCGACGGCCTCGTCGACGCGGCGCTGCTGCGCTACCTCGCCGTCGCGCACTTCGGCCGCGGCCGCGGCGAGTGGGCGCAGTCGGAGGCGCCGCCGCACTGGCCCGAGGCGGTGCACGAGGCGCTGGCGCCGCACCGCGAGGCGCTGGCCGCGCTGTGGGCGAGCCGGCCGGCCGGCGCCGCGGACGACGCCGACGCGGCCCCGCGCCTGGCCGCCGAGCTGCAGCCGCGTCTCGCGGCCGCCACCGCCGACCTGCTGCGGCGCCTGTACCCTGCCGCGGTGCAGCACGTGCCGCATACACTGGCGGCGTGAACATCATCATCATCGGCGCGGGGCGCGTCGGCGAGAGCGTCGCCGAGAGCCTGGTGTCGGAGAAGAACGACATCACGGTCGTCGACACCGACCCGCTGCGGCTGCACGTGCTGCAGGACCGCATCGACCTGCGCGGCGTGCCGGGCAACGGCATCCAGCCGTCGGTGCTGCGCGAGGCCGGCATCGAGGACTGCGACATGCTGATCGCGTGCGCGCCGCAGGACGAGACGAACCTCGTCGTCTGCAAGATCGCGCACGACGTGTTCAACGTGCCGACGACGATCGCGCGCCTGCGCTCGCCCGAGCTGATCGAGGCGCAGCAGCTGCTGAGCAAGGAGTCGGGCTTCGCCGTCGACGAGGTGATCTGCCCTGAGCAGTCGGTGACCGCGTACATCCGCAAGCTCATCGAGTACCCGGAGGCGCTGCAGGTGCTCGAGTTCGCCAACGGCGTCGTCAGCCTGATCGCGGTGCGCGCGGTGGCGGGTGGCCCGCTCGTGCGGCACGCGCTGTCGGAGATCCCGCAGCTCGTGCCCGACACGGCGATGCGCATCGTCGCGATCTACCGCGGCAACGAGCGCCTGCCGGCCGAGGGCGCGACGCGCATCGAGCCCGACGACGAGGTCTTCGTGCTCGCGGCGACGAAGGACATCCGCCGCGTGCTCGGCGCGCTGCGCCAGATGGACCGGCCCGTGAAGCGCGTGATGATCGCCGGCGGCGGCAAGGTGGGGCTGCGGCTGGCGCGCGAGATCCACGGCAAGCACGAGCTGAAGATCATCGAGAGCGACCGCCGGCGCTGCGACTACCTCGCGACCCAGCTGCCGTCGAGCGTGCTCGTGCTCAACGCCGACTCGACCGACGAGGAGCTGATGGAAAGCGAGAACGTCCACGAGATGGACCTGTTCCTCTCCATCACGAGCGACGACGAGGACAACATCATGTCGTGCCTGCTCGCCAAGCGCCTCGGCGCGCGGCGCGTGCTCGCGCTGATCAACCGCCGTGCCTACGCCGACCTCGTGCAGGGCACCGCGATCGACATCGCGATCTCGCCGGCGCAGGCGGTGATCGGCGAGCTGCTCGCGTTCGTGCGCCGCGGCGACGTCGAGGCGGTGCACAGCCTGCGACGCGGCGCGAGCGAGGCGCTCGAGGCGGTGGCGCGCGGCGACCGGCGCACGTCGCGCGTCGTCGGCCGGCGCATCGAGGAGCTGGCGCTGCCGCGCGGCGCCGAGATCGGCGCGATCGTGCGCGGCGGTGACGGTGACGACGAGCGCGAGCCCGAGGTCATCATGCCGCACCACGACACCGTGATCCAGGCGAACGACCACGTGATCGTGTTCATGCCGCGCAAGCGCATGGTGCGCGACGTCGAGAAGCTGTTCCAGGTCGGCGCGACGTTCTTCTGATGCAGACCCTGCTGCCGGTCCTCGGGCTGCTGGGGATCATCCTGGTCGTCTTCGGCACCACGTTCGCGGTGCCGCTGGGCGTCTCGCTCGGCGTCGGCGACGGTGCCCACCGCGCCTTCGCGCCCGAGATGGCGCTGACGATCGTCGCCGGCGCCGCGCTGTGGGGGCTCACGCGCCGCTTCCGACGCGAGCTGCAGGCGCGCGACGGCGTGCTGCTCGTCGTGCTCGCGTGGAGCGTGCTGCCGGTGTTCGGCGCGCTGCCGCTGCTCGCGTACTTCGAGGGCGTTTCGAGGCCGTCTCGGGGCTGACGACGACCGGCGCCACGGTGCTCGTCGGGCTCGACGACCTGCCGGCGTCGATCAACATCTGGCGCACCTTCCTGCAGTGGCTCGGCGGCCTGGGCATCCTGATCCTCGCGGTGGCGATCCTGCCGATGCTCGGCGTCGGCGGCAGCCAGCTGTTCCGCGCCGAGGCCGCCGGCCCGCTGAAGGACACCAAGCTCACGCCACGCATCACCGAGACGGCC
>JALOSD010000311.1 GCA_025458585.1 Burkholderiaceae bacterium
CTGGCCGCGCGCGAGAAGCTCGACAACCTGATCTTCGTCATCAACTGCAACCTGCAGCGCCTCGACGGCCCGGTGCGCGGCAACGGCAAGATCATCCAGGAGCTCGAGGGCGATTTCCGCGGCGCCGGCTGGAACGTGCTCAAGCTGCTGTGGGGCGGCAACTGGGACCCGCTGCTCGCGCGCGACAAGACCGGCGCGCTGCGCCGCGTGATGATGGACACGCTCGACGGCGACTACCAGGCGTTCAAGGCCAACGACGGCGCCTTCGTGCGCAAGCACTTCTTCGGCCGCGACCCGCGCCTGCTCGAGCTCGTCGCGAAGATGAGCGACGACGACGTGTGGAACCTGCGCCGCGGCGGCCACGACGCGAACAAGGTCTACGCCGCGTTCCACAAGGCCAACAGCCACGTTGGCCAGCCCACCGTCGTGCTCGTGAAGACCGTCAAGGGCTGGGGCATGGGCAAGGCCGGCGAAGGCAAGAACACCGCGCACCAGACGAAGAAGCTGGCCGACGACGACATCCGCTACATGCGCGACCGCTTCAACATCCCGATCCCGGACTCGGAGCTGCCGAAGATCCCGTTCTACAAGCCGGCCGACGACACGCCGGAGATGAAGTACCTGCACGAGCGGCGCCAGGCGCTGGGCGGCTACCTGCCGTGGCGCCGCACGAAGGCCGACGAGCACTTCACCGTGCCGTCGCTCGAGACCTTCAAGGCCGTGCTCGAGCCCACGGCCGAGGGACGCGAGATCTCGACGACGCAGGCCTACGTGCGCTTCCTGACGCAGCTGCTGCGCGACCAGGCGCTCGGCCCGCGCGTCGTGCCGATCCTCGTCGACGAGGCGCGCACCTTCGGCATGGAGGGGCTGTTCCGCCAGATCGGCATCTACAACCCCGAGGGCCAGAAGTACACGCCGGTCGACAAGGACCAGGTCATGTACTACCGCGAGGACAAGGCCGGCCAGATCCTGCAGGAGGGCATCAACGAGGCGGGCGGCATGTCGAGCTGGATCGCCGCGGCGACGTCGTACTCGACGAACAACCGCATCATGGTGCCGTTCTACATCTACTACTCGATGTTCGGCCTGCAGCGCGTGGGCGACCTCGCCTGGGCCGCCGGCGACATGCAGGCGCGCGGCTTCCTGCTCGGCGGCACCTCGGGGCGCACGACGCTCAACGGCGAGGGCCTGCAGCACGAGGACGGGCACAGCCACATCCTGGCCAGCACGATCCCGAACTGCGTGAGCTACGACCCCAGCTTTGCCCACGAGGTCGGGGTGATCCTGCACCACGGCCTGAGGCGCATGGTCGAGAAGCAGGACAACGTCTTCTACTACGTCACGCTGCTCAACGAGAACTACCCGATGCCCGGCCTGAAGCCCGGCACCGAGGAGCAGATCATCCAGGGCATGTACCTGCTCGAGCAGGGTCGGGCGGCGAACAAGGGTGCGCCGACGGTCAACCTGCTGGGCAGCGGGTCGATCCTGCGCGAGTCGATGGCTGCGCGCGTGCTGCTCGCTGCGGACTGGGGCGTCGCGGCCAACGTCTGGAGCTGCCCGAGCTTCAACGAGCTCACGCGCGACGGCCAGGACTGCGAGCGCTGGAACCTGCTGCACCCCGGCGAGACGCCGCGCGTGCCGTTCGTCACCCGGCAGCTGGAGCCGCACACCGGGCCGGTCGTCGCGTCGACGGACTACATGAAGAACTACGCCGAGCAGATCCGCGCCTTTGTACCGAAGGGCCGCAGCTACAAGGTGCTCGGCACCGACGGGTTTGGGCGCAGCGAGCATTTCGAGATCAATCGCCACTACATCGTCGTCGCCGCGCTGAAGGCGCTCGCCGACGACGGCGCGCTGCCGGCAGCGAAGGCCGCCGAGGCGATCGCCAAGTACGGCATCGACGCCGACAAGATCAACCCCCTGTACGCGTGAGCGCGCTGCGCGGTTGACCGGCCCGCCGGCCGCATCGGGATGCGATACGGCCGGCGCGGGCGACGACGCCGCGAAGAAGGAGACAAGACGATGGCATTGGTCGAAGTGAAGGTGCCCGACATCGGCGACTTCAAGGACGTCGCGGTGATCGAGGTGCTGGTCAAGCCCGGCGACACGGTGAAAGCCGAGCAGAGCCTGATCACGGTGGAGAGCGACAAGGCGTCGATGGAGATTCCGTCGGCGGCGGCGGGGGTGGTCAAGGAGCTGAAGCTCGCGCTCGGCGACAAGGTCAACGAGGGCTCAGTGATCCTGCTGCTAGAGGCCGAGGGCGCCGCGTCGTCCGCTCCTGTCACGGCACCGGCACCGGCACCGGCGCCCGCGGCGGCGGTGGCATCTCCTTCGCCGGCGCCTGCTGCCGCGGCGCCTGCCGGTGCCTCCGCGGTGACGGTCGTCGTGCCCGACATCGGCGACTTCGCCGACGTCGCGGTGATCGAGCTCTTCGTCAAGCCCGGCGACACGGTGAAGGCCGAGCAGAGCCTGATCACGGTGGAAAGCGACAAGGCGTCGATGGAGATCCCGTCGTCGCACGCGGGCGTCGTGCGCGAGCTGAAGGTCGCGCTCGGCGACAGGGTCTCGAAGGGCTCGCCGGTCCTCGTGCTCGACGCCGCCGGCGCTGCATCGGCGCCCGCGCCGGCCGCTGCCGCACCGGCGGCGCCCGCCGCGGTGCCGGCCCCGGCGCCGGCAATGCCGCCGCCCGCGGCACCCGTCGCGGCGCCGGCGTTGCCCGCCCACGAGCCGAGCGCGGGCGCCGGCAAGCTGCCGCATGCGTCGCCGTCGGTGCGCAAGCTCGCACGCGAGCTCGGCGTGCCGCTCGACGAGGTGCCGGCCAGCGGGCCGAAAGGACGCATCACGCACGACGACGTGCAGGCCTTCGTCAAGCGCGTGATGGCCGGCGACGCGCAGACCGCCGCGGCGGCGAAGAAGGCGCCGGCCGCTGCACCGGCCGCGGCGGGCGGCGCGTTCCCGGGCCTGCTGCCGTGGCCGCAGGTCGACTTCGCGAAGTTCGGCGAGGTCGAGCGCAAGGACCTCTCGCGCATCAGGAAGATCAGCGGCGCCAACCTGCACCGCAACTGGGTCGTGATCCCGCACGTCACGAACCACGACGACGCCGACATCACCGACCTCGAGGCGTTCCGCGTCCAGCTCAACAAGGAGCACGAGAAGAGCGGCGTCAAGGTGACGATGCTGGCCTTCATGATCAAGGCCGCCGTCGCGTCACTGAAGAAGTTCCCCGAGTTCAACGCGAGCCTGGACGGCGATCAGCTGGTGCTGAAGAAGTACTTCCACATCGGCTTCGCCGCCGACACGCCGAACGGTCTCGTCGTGCCGGTGATCAAGGACGCCGACCGCAAGGGCATCCTGCAGATCAGCCAGGAGATGAGCGAGCTCGCGAAGAAGGCGCGCGACGGCAAGCTGAGCCCGGGCGAGATGAGCGGCGGCTGCTTCTCGATCAGCTCGCTCGGCGGCATCGGCGGGCGCTACTTCACGCCGATCATCAACGCGCCCGAGGTCGCGATCATGGGCGTGTGCAAGAGCAGCTGGGAGCCGAAGTGGGATGGCAAGGCGTTCGTGCCGCGCCTGATGCTGCCGCTGTCGCTGTCGTGGGACCACCGCGTGATCGACGGCGCCGCCGCGGCGCGCTTCAACGTTCATTTCTCGTCGCTGCTGGCGGACTTCCGCCGCATCGCCCTTTGACATGACCCCCCCGAAGCGCCTTCGGCGCCTCCCCATGGGCCACGAAGGGGCCCTGTTGGCCCCTTGGGGCACCGCCAGCGGACCGGCGAAGCCGGATCCGCGGCGGTCGCCTGGCACCTCGCGACCTGTAGGTCGGGGGCGCCGCCCGGGCGGCCTGGACAACTGAACTGAGGAG
>JALOSD010000077.1 GCA_025458585.1 Burkholderiaceae bacterium
CGCCTCGCCGCGATCAAAGTCGATATCGGCCCAGCGCAAGCCCTCGATTTCGCCGCGCCGCGCGCCGGTCGTGAGCGCGAGCAGCACGAATAGGTACAGCTTCGGCTGTCGGCTCTTTCGGCACGCCTCGAGCAGCCGCGCGCGCTCGTCGTCGGCGAGGAAACGAACCCGCGAATTGCGCTCGCGGCGCATCTCGACCGTGCGGCACGGGCTCGCCCAGTTCTTAGGCGTCATGCGCCGGCGCTGCGCCCAGGTGAACACCGCCGCAAGCGCCGCGTGGTAGCGGTTGAGCGTCGCCGGCGCTAGGGGCTTGCGCTTGGCTTTGAAGATCGGCCGGCCGTGCACGTCGCGCCCGGCGAAATAGGCGCCGCGCTGCGCCGCAAGGTCTTCCATGCACGCGAATATCGTGTCGTCATCAACCGCGGCGAGCGCGAGATTGCCAATACGAACGCGCCAGAAGTCCAGACGCTGCGCGCGTGTCGTGTCGCGCCCTTCGTAGGCGTCCATGTACAGGTCAATCAATCGACCGATGGTGATTGATCCATCGCGCACGGCTGCGCCTCGCAGCACTGCGGCTGCGATTTTTCCGGCTTCGTCGGCGCTGGCGGGCGCCGTTACATCCCCGGCGGACTGTGTTGCGACTTGCATTTGCGACCCCTTCCAAGTTCGCCCGCCTTTTTCACCGGCGGACTAGGTGGAGAGTTGGCAAGTGCCCGTCACGACAGGACTTTTGGTGGGTCGTGCAGGATTCGAACCTGCGACCAACGGATTAAAAGTCCGCTGCTCTACCGACTGAAGAATTATAGCCGCCTGGCGTGCTGGCCCGGCGCGCGCTGCAGCACCTGGCGCACCGCCTCGCCGGCGGCGACCATCCCAAAGGTGGCCGTCACCGTCACGCTCGAGCCGTAGCCGCGGCAGTTCAGGCTGCCTTCGACTTCGCAGGTGCCGTCGGGTCGGCGCACGGTCTCCTTCGAGTAGACGCAGCGCAAACCCATGTGCAGCCCGCCGCGCGGTGCGCCCTGGCGGCGCAGGCGCTGGCGCAGCGACGCGAGCAGCGGGTCGTGCGTGACGTGCGCGAGGTCGTCGACGGCCACCGCCTGCGCTTGAGCCTTGCCGCCGGCGGCACCGACGGCGACGAACGGCATCTGCTGCTCCAGCGCCCACGCCGCCAGCGTCAGCTTGGCCGCGACCTGGTCGCAGGCGTCGATCACGACATCGACCGACCGCGGCAGCAGCGCCGGCCAGTTGCCGGGCTCGACGAACTCCTCCACTGCATGCACGCGACAGCCGGGGTGGATGTCGGCCACGCGCTCGCGCAGCGCCAGCACCTTGGCCTGCCCGAGCGTGGCGCCGAGCGCCTGCACCTGGCGGTTGACGTTCGACTCGGCGACGTGGTCGAGGTCGATCAGCGTCAGCTCGGCCACGCCGCTGCGCGCCAGCGCCTCGGCCGCCCACGAGCCGACGCCGCCGACGCCGACCACCGCGGCGCGCAGGCGCCGCAGGTGCGCGTACCCGTCGTCGCCGTACAGGCGCCGCAGGCCGCCGAAGCGGCGCTCGAGGTCGGCGTCGAAAGCGTCGATCGCGCCCATGCCCGAGCCGCGTCAGACCAGGCGCTCGAGGCGCCACGCCTGGTAGCGCACGCCGAGCACGGCGCCGGCGAGAATGCCGGCGAGTGCAATGAAGCTGCCGAGCGCGAGCGTCGACACGCCGGTGATGCCCTGCCCGATCGTGCAGCCGAACGCAGTGACGCCACCCACGCCCATCAGCACCGCGCCGACGAGGTGGTTGGCGAGGTCTTCGACGCTCGCGAAGCCCTCCCATCGGAAGCGCCCGCTGACCAACGCCCACGCTGCCGAGCCGGCGATCACGCCGGCCACCGACACGACGCCGAGCGTCAGCCGCTTGTTCGCGTCGCTGTAGTACAGCAGCCAGTCCAGCGCGTAGCCCGCCGGCGCGATGAAGCTCAGCGACTCCATGTGGCGGGTGTTGGTCGCGAGGAACGTCGGCTCGAGCGTGTCAGGGTGCTCGGGCACGAAGCCGAGCTGCCCCGAGACCCACCACACGGCGACGACGACGAGGCCGATGCCGAAGCCGCCGACGAGCACGTCGGCCGAGCGCCCTTCCTGGCGCATCAGCGCCCAGCCGACCAGCGCACCGCCGATCACGAGGCCGAGCACGGCGGCGAGCGCAGGCACCGGCAGCGCGGTCACCGAAGCGAGCAGCGAAGGCAGGTCCTGCCCGCCTTCGAGAGTGACGGCCGCGCGGTCCACGGTCTCGACGCGCCACACCGCGGCCACGCCGCGCATCGTCGCGAAGCCGCTCGCGGCGAGCACGAGCAGCACGACGAGCGCCTTCAGGTTGCCGCCGCCGACGCGCACCAGCGTCTTGCTGCCGCAGCCCGAGGCGAGCACCATGCCGAAGCCGAACACGAGGCCGCCGAGCGCGTTCGACAGCCAGATCAATTCCTCGGCGGCGTAGACGCTGTGGCGCGCCTCGATCCAGCCGAGCGCCACCATCGCGTTGAATCCGACGATGGCGGTGCCGATCGCCAGCGCCCACATGCGCATGCGCGACCAGTCGCCGATGTTGACGATGTCTGCCACAGCGGCACCGCCTCGTCGGGGCATGTTCCAGCGCCGCGACGCGCCGCGTCAGCGCAGCGACGCGAGTCGTTCCTTCGCGGCCGCCGCGGCTTCGGACTTCGGGTAGACCTTCTGCAGGTCGGTCAACGTCGTGCGCGCGGCCTTCGCGTCCTTCATTTCGACCTGCGAGTTGGCCACCGCGAGCATCGCCTCCGGCGCCCGCGGGTGCGTGGGCGACTTGGCGACGAACTCGCGCAGCACGGTGATCGCGTTGGCGTAGTCCTTCTTGCCGTACAGCGCGTTGCCGAGCCAGAAGCGCGCGCTCGGCGCGTAGCCGCTCGCCGGATGATCCTTCAGGAAACCGGTGAACGCCGTGGCCGCGGCCGCGAAGTCGCCGCCGCGCAGCGTCGCCATCGCCTCGTCGTAGGCGCGTTTCTCGCCCGGCTCGGCCGCGAACTCGATGCCGTCGACGCTGACCTTCTGCGGCTCGAAGCGGCGCAGCCGCTCGTCGAGCGACTGGCCGAGGTCGGCCTGGCGGCGCTGCACCTCGGCCAGGTCGCGCGCAAGCTGCTCGTTGCTGCCGCGCAGCCGCGCCACCTCGCCGCGCAGGGATTCGATCTCGGCGTTCAGCTCGACGAGCGAGCGCTGCAGCGTGCGCACCGTTTCGGCGAGCGCGGCGTTGGCCTGCGCCGACTCGGTGAGCGCGGCGCGCGTGCGCTCGCCCTCGGCGTCGACCTTCGCGCGCAGGTCGACGATCGCACGCCGCGCCTCGTTGTCGGGGAACATCTGCGCCTGCGCCGGCAACGCGCCGGCCACGACGAGCGCGAGCGCGATGGCGCGCGGGAGCGGGCGCAGCGGCCGCACGTCAGCGGTCCTTCAGCTCGGCGCGGCGGTTCTGCGCCCACGCGTCCTCGTTGCTCGCGGCCACCGCCGGGCGCTCCTTGCCGAAGCTCACCGCCTCGAGCTGGTTCGCGCTGGCGCCGAGCAGCGTCAGCGAGCGCACCACGGCCTCGGCGCGGCGCTGGCCGAGCGCGAGGTTGTACTCGCGCCCGCCGCGTTCGTCGGTGTGGCCCTCGACGACGATGCGCAGGTTGCGGTCGGCCGTGAGCCGCTTCGCGTGCGTCTCGATCACCGGCGCGAACTCGCTCTTGACGACGTAGCTGTCGAAGTCGAACAAGACGAGGCGATCGAGCGTGGCCGCCGGTGCGGCCGTCTTGCCGAGGTCGACGCTGGCGACGCCTGACTGGCCCGCGGCAGCGCTGCCGGCACCCGCCGCGCCGGCACCGGCCGCCGCTGCGTCGGTCGGCGTCGCATCGCGCGACTCCACCGGCGCGCCCTCGTCGAGCTTGACCGGCGACGCACAGCCCGCCAGGCCCAGCGCCGCCAGCGCCACGAGCCAACCTGTCATCGTTCCACGCCAATTCAACATCATCGATCTCCGGAGGTCAGTAAAGAGGAAGAAGCATTCGGTCCGCTGCGACGCAGGGCACGAGCGAGAGGTTCAACGCCCGAACGGTCCCCAGACGGGCTCGCGCACGTCGACGCCACTGGACAGCAGCCGCGTCTTGATGCGGCCGTCGAGCGTCGTCGTCATCAGCACGTCGCGCCCGGCGGCGCGCGTCGCGTAGATGATCAGACGGCTGTTCGGGGCGAAGCTCGGGCTCTCGTCGTCGTTGGTGTCGGTCAGCGCGCGGATGTTCCCCGACGCAAGGTCCATCAGCATGAGCTTGAACGCGCCGCCGTTGCGCGTCACGTAGGCGAGCGAGCGGCCGTCGGCGCTCACCGCCGGGCTAATGTTGTAGCTGCCGCCGAAGGTCACGCGCTCGGCGGCACCACCGGCCACCGGCATGCGGTAGATCTGCGGACTGCCGCCGCGGTCGCTGACGAAGTACAACGTGCGCCCATCGGCCGTGAACGCCGGCTCGGTGTCGATCGCACTGCCCTGCGTCAGCCGGCGCGGCTCGCCGCCGGCCGCAGGCATCAGGAACAGCTGCGAGCCACCCTGCAGCGACAGCGTTACCGCGAGCGTGCGTCCGTCGGGCGACCACGCCGGCGCGCTGTTGCTGCCGCGGAAGTTGGCCACCGCGCGGCGCACGCCGGTGCCCACCTCCTGCACCCAGACCACGGCCTTCTGCGACTCGAACGACACGTAGGCGAGCTGCTTGCCGTCGGGCGACCAGGCCGGCGAGATGATGGGCTCGGGGCTCGCGAGCGCCACCTGCACGCCCTCGCCGTCGGCGTCGGCCACGTTGATCGTGTACCGGTTGCCGCTGCGCGTGACGAACGCGATGCGGGTGGCGAACACGCCCGGCTCGCCGGTGAGCTGGCGGTAGACGGCGTCGGCGACGCGGTGCGCCGCCAGGCGCAGGTCGCCGGCGACGACGACCTGGCTCTGGCCGCCGAGGTCCTCGCCCTTGAGCACATCCCACAGCTTGTAGCGCACGTCGAAGCGCCCGTCGGCCAGCCGCGTGACCGAGCCGACGACGAGCGCGTCGACGGCGCGACCGCGCCATTCGGCCATCACGGGCAGCGAGGTCTCGTCGAGACCGCCGGGGGCGTCGACGCCGCGGAACAGGCCGCTGCGCTCAAGGTCCGCGCGCACGATGGCACCGATCGCCTGGCCGCCGAGGGCCTCGTCGCGGAAGCGCCCGATCGCGATCGGCACCTGCGTCGCGCCGACGCCGCTTATCTCGACGCGCAGCTGCGCGAGCGCAGGAGCGACGGCCGAACCGCCGAGCGCACCGATCCAGGCTCTTCGGGTCCACATGGCGCTCAATGATTCGCCGGCGCGTATTAGGTTCACTCGATCGGTTTCGGAAGGCATCGGCGTCGCGGGCGAGCGCGCTGTTCGGCGCACGAGGTCGGCATTGTAGGCACGGCCTGCCGCGATAATCATCGCGCCCCACGAGCCCCATGTCCACGTTTCGCCAACGCCTGGCGCGTATCGCGCCGTACTTCGCTTCGGGCCGCAAGGGCTTCATTGCCGCGGTCGCGGCCGCGAGCGTCGCCGCAGCCACCGAGCCTCTGGTGCCGGCCTTGATGAAGCCGCTGCTCGATCAGGGCTTCGCCGGCGGCGGCATCCCGCTTTGGGTCGTGCCGCTGGCGATCATCGGCGTGTTCGTGATCCGCGGCACCTCGCAGTTCATCACCCAGTACTCGCTCGCATGGGCGACGACGCGCGGCGTGCTCGCGCTGCGCCAGGCGATGTTCACGCAGCTGCTGCAGGCCACGCCGGCGCTGTTCACGCAGCAGTCGGCCACGAGCCTGACCAACACCGTCGTCTACGAGGTGACGCAGGGCGCGAACCAACTCGTCGGCGCGCTGCTGACGGTGCTGCGCGACTCGCTGACGCTCGTCGCCCTCCTCGGCTACCTGCTGTACCTGAACTGGAAGCTGACGGTGTTCGTCGCGATCCTCGCGCCGGCAATCGCGATCGTCGTACGCGTCGCGACGAAGCGGCTGCGCAAGGTCACGCGCGACGTGCTCGCGGCCAACGACGAGCTCGCCTACATCGTCGAGGAGAACGTACTCGCGTGGCGCATCGTGCGCCTGCACGGCGCCGGTCCCGACCAGAGCGAACGTTTCGCGACGCTGAGCGAGCGCCTGCGCCGGCTGCTGATCAAGTCGGTGGCGGCGGGGGCGACGATGTCGCCGATCACGCAGTTCCTCGCCGCCTGCGCGCTGTCGGCCGTGATCACGGTGGCGCTGTGGCAGAGCACCACCGGTGGCGTGACGGTGGGCAGCTTCGTCGCCTTCGTCACCGCGATGCTGATGATGCTGATGCCGATCAAGCACCTGTCGGACGTTGCCGGGCCGATCACGCGCGGGCTGACCGCGCTCGAGCGCTGCATCGCGCTGATCGAGGACGAGCCGCGCGAGCAAGGCGGCAGCTTCGACCCGGCGCCGCAGCGCGCACGCGGCGAAATCACGCTGCGCGGCGTCACCCTGCGCTACCGCGACGACCAGGCGCCGGCGCTCGACCGCGTCGACCTGACGCTGCGCGCCGGCGAGACGGTCGCGCTCGTCGGCCCGTCGGGGGCCGGCAAGTCGAGCCTGATCCACCTGCTGCCGCGCTTCCTCGACCCGACCGCGGGCGAGCTGCTGCTGGACGGCGTGCCGCTGCCGCAGTGGAACATCGACGCGCTGCGGCGGCAGTTCGCGCTCGTGAGCCAGGACGTCGTGCTGTTCAACGACTCGGTGGCGGCCAACGTCGCGCTCGGCGGCACGCTCGACCGCGAACGCGTGCGCACGGCGCTGAAGAGCGCGCACCTGCTCGACTTCGTCGACACGCTGCCGCAGGGCATCGACAGCCTGGTCGGCCACAACGGCAGCCAGCTCTCGGGCGGGCAGCGGCAGCGTCTTGCGATCGCGCGCGCGATCTACAAGGACGCGCCGGTGCTGATCCTCGACGAGGCGACGTCGGCGCTCGACTCCGAGTCCGAGCGCGCGGTGCAGGAGGCGCTCGACGCGCTGATGCGCGGGCGCACGACGATCGTGATCGCGCACCGTCTGAGCACGATCGAGCACGCCGACCGCATCGTCGCGATGGACGCCGGCCGCGTTGTCGAGCAGGGCGCGCCGGCCGCGCTGCTCGCCGCCGGTGGCCTTTACGCGCGGCTGCACGGCATGCAGTTCCGCACCTGAACCCGCCCCCTGGAGACGACCATGAACACGACCATCAGCCGCTACCCCGTGCCCGAGCTGAAGGACCTGCCCGACGACATCCGCGAGCGCATCCTCGAGGTGCAGTCGAAGGCCGGCTTCGTGCCCAACGTGTTCCTGGCGCTCGCGCACCGCCCGGCCGAGTGGCGCGCCTTCTTCGCCTACCACGACGCGCTGATGCTCAAGGACACCGGCTCGCTGACCAAGGGCGACCGCGAGATGATCGTCACCGCGACCAGCGCCGCCAACCACTGCCTGTACTGCGTCGTCGCGCACGGCGCCATCCTGCGCATCTACGAGAAGAAGCCGCTGGTGGCCGACCAGGTGGCCGTGAACCACCGCAAGGCCGACATCACGCCGCGGCAGCGCGCGATGCTCGACTTCGCGCTCAAGGTGTGCCTGCGCTCGCACGAGGTCGACGACGCCGACTTCGACGCGCTGCGCGCGCACGGCTACGACGACGAGGACGCCTGGGACATCGCCGCGATCACGGCGTTCTTCGGCCTGTCGAACCGCATGGCCAACGTCACCGGCATGCGGCCGAACGACGAGTTCTACCTGATGGGACGCGCGCCGAAGGCGAAGAAGGACTGACGTCGGGCCGTGGAGCGCGACGCGGCGCCGGGCGCGCTGGTGCTGCTCAACCGCGCCGCCGGCGGAGGCCGCGCGGCGCGGCTGGAAGCCTCGATGCGCGACGCCACGCGCCGCCTGGCACCCGCAGCGGCGTTCGCAGCCACCTCGACGATCGACGAGGCGCGCCGGCGCGTCGAGGCCCTGGCGGCGGGCACGCGCATCGTCGTCGCCGGGGGGGACGGCACGGTGCACGCCCTGCTGCCGGCCCTGGTCGCGGGTAGTCACGAGCTCGCGCTGGTGGCCGCCGGCAGCGGCAGCGACACCGCGCGCGCCTTCGGCGTGAGGGCACTCGCCTGGGCCGACGCGCTGCGCGTCGGCCTGCACGGGGCGGCACGTCCGATCGACCTCGCGCGCGTGCGCACCGAGCACGAACGGGCACTGGTCGTCTCGAGCCTGTGCATCGGCTTCGACGCCGCGATCGCCGAGCGCGCACGCCGCGGCCCGCGCGTTCTCGGCGGGCTCGCGCGCTATCTGCTCGCGACCTTGGCCGAGATCGCGCACCTGCGCCCGTACCGGGTGCGCGTCAGCGCCGACGCACGCCTGCTGCACGACGGCGACGCACTGTTCGCGTCGGCGCTGAACACGCCCACCTACGGCGGCGGCATGCCGGTGATGCCCGCCGCGACGATCGACGACGGCCGGCTCGACGTCGTCGTCGCCGGGCGGTTCGGGCGCCTCGGCGCGCTCGCGATGCTGCCGCGCCTGCTGCTCGGCCGCCACCTCGGCCACCCGCGCGTGCAGCACGCGCGCCTCGCGTCGCTGCGCGTGAGCGCCGACGCGCCGCTGCCGCTGGCCGCCGACGGCGAGCCAATGCGCGCGGCGCGCCACGTCGAGGTCGACGTGTGGCCGGCGGCGCTGCGCGTCGTGACCGCCTGAGGCCGCGGCTCGCGCGCCGCCCGACGAAGACGCACGTGGGCGCCGTGGCCAAGGAAGCGCCCGGCCGCCCCAAGTTGCCTTGACCCCTCGGTCGCGGGCCGGGCGCAGCCCGCCCCGGGGAACTCAGCGCGCGGCGTCGGCAGGTGGCCAGCCCAGCGGCGCCGCCCAGCCGGTGTAGCCCTTCGGCAGCGGCGCTGCGTAGTCGCCGCGCTTGGACGTGCGCATCCCCAGCGCCGCGAGGGCCTCGGCGAACTTGACCGCCACCGCCACACCGTCGATCACCGGCACGCCGAGGCGCTGCTCGAGCGCGCGGCACAGCGGCGCCATGCCGGCGCAGCCGAGCACGATCGCCCCGCTGCCGTCGCGCTCGAGCGCTGCGGCGGCGGCGCCTTCGATCGCGCCGACGGTCGCCGGCCCGCACGCCTCGAGCTCGAGCACCGGGATGTCGGTGCCGTGGATGCCGCGGCACTGGCGCTCGAAGCCGTAGCGCTGCACGAGCCGCTCGGCGATGACGCAGGTGCGCGTCATCGTCGTGACGACGGAGAAGCCGGTGGCCACGAACGACGCCGCGTGGAACGCGGCCTCGGCGATGCCGAGCACCGGCGCGTCGACCGCCTCGCGCGCGGCGTCGAGGCCGGGGTCCCCGAAACACGCGACAACGACCGCCGACGGCTGCCAGGACGCGGCCAGGCGCACCTGCTCGGCGACGCCGGCGGCAGCGAACGCCTCGTCGTAGTGGCCCTCGATCGACAGCGGCCCGAAGCTGGGTTGCACCGGCACGATCTCGGTGCCCGCAGCCGCCACCTCGCGCGCCGCGGCGGCGATCGACGCGGTCATCGGCGCCGACGTATTGGGGTTGACGAGCAGGATCTTCATGGGGCGCTGTGGCATTCTCATGGTGCATTTTGCATACAAAAACGTCCGCCGATCGACGGGCGTGCGCTGCAAAGGTGCACCACAGGGCGTCCACGCTGGCACATCGTTTGCATACAACTGCGCATGCACGCCGCGTGCCGTCGTGGCCGGCGCGGCGTCGATGCGCTGCGGGTCCACTCTGCGGGCTCGCAAGGTTCGTTCCTTCCCACACAGGAGTCGAGATGACCCGTTCTGCCCCCCTGCCGCGACGCGGCGCCTTCGCCGCCCTGTGCGTGGCGGCGGCACTCGCCGTCGGCGCCGCCGCGCCCGCCGCCGCGCAGGAGAAGGTCCTGCGCATTGCGATGACCGCCGCCGACATCCCGCGCACGCTCGGCCAGCCCGACCAGGGCTTCGAGGGCAACCGCTTTACCGGCATCCCGATGTACGACGCGCTGACGCACTGGGACCTGTCGAAGGCCGACGCGCCGAGCGTGCTCATTCCGGGGCTGGCGCTGAGCTGGGCGGTGCGCCGACGCCGTCGTGTGGAACGTGCGCAAGGTGCTCGACCAGCAGGCGCCCCATTTCGACGCCAGCCAGGTCGGCGTCACGGCGTCGCGCATGCCGACGCTGCGCAGCGCGCGCAAGATCGACAACCTGACGGTCGAGCTGACGACGAGCGAGCCCGACTCGTTCCTGCCGCTGAACCTGACCAACCTGTTCATGGCCTCGCCGGCGCACTGGGACGCCAAGCTCAAGGCCGTGCCCGCGGGCGTGACCGACCCGGCCGAGCGCGCGAAGCAGGCCTGGACCGCGTTCGCCGCCGACGCGTCGGGCACGGGCCCCTTCAGGATGGCGCGCTTCGTGCCGCGCGAGCGGCTCGAAATCGTCGCCAACAAGGCCTACTGGGACCCGAAGCGCACGCCGAAGATCGACCGCGTCGTGATGCTGCCCATGCCCGAGGCGAACGCGCGCACGGCGGCGCTGCTGTCCGGGCAGGTCGACTGGATCGAGGCCCCGGCACCCGACGCGATGCCGCAGATCCGCCAGCGCGGGTTCACGGTCTACAGCAACGCGCAGCCGCACGTCTGGCCGTGGCAGCTGTCGTTCGCCGAAGGCTCGCCCTGGCTCGACAAGCGCGTACGCCAGGCCGCGAACCTGTGCGTCGACCGTGCCGGGCTGCAGCAGCTGCTCGGCGGCATGATGGCGATTCCGAAGGGCACCGTGCCGCCGGGCCACCCGTGGTGGGGTAACCCCGGCTTCGACATTCGCTACGACGTTCCGGCGGCGCAGAAGCTGATGCAGGAGGCCGGCTTCTCGGCGCAGCGGCCGGTGCGCGTGAAGGTGCAGATCTCGGCGTCGGGCTCGGGCCAGATGCAGCCGCTGCCGATGAACGAGTTCGTGCAGCAGTCGCTCAAGCAGTGCTTCTTCGACGTGCAGTTCGACGTCATCGAGTGGAACACCCTGTTCACGAACTGGCGCCGCGGCGCGAAGGACCCGACGGCCAACGGCGCGCACGCGATCAACGTCAGCTTCGCGGCGATGGACCCGTTCTTCGCGATGGTGCGCTTCACGAGCACCAAGACGTTCCCGCCGGTGTCGAACAACTGGGGCTATTTCGGCAACGCCGAGTTCGACAAGCTGATCGCCGACGCGCGCACCGCGTTCGACGATAGACAGCGCGACGCCGCGCTCGCCAAGCTGCACGCGCGCATCGTCGAGGAGGCGCCGTTCGTGTGGATCGCGCACGACGTCGGCCCGCGGGCGATGAGCGCCAAGGTGAAGAACGTGGTGCAGCCGCGCAGCTGGTTCATCGACATCGCGCCGATGACGATCGAGTGAGCGTGCCGGGGCGGCGCGCCGAAGGGCGCGCCGCCGCCGGGTCCGCCTAGCCACGCCGACCGCCGATGATCGCGTTCCTGTTGCGACGCCTGCTCTACACGCTGCCAATCATGCTCGGCGTGGCGCTGGTGTGCTTCGCGCTGGTGCACCTGTCGCCGGGCGATCCGCTGGTGTCGATCCTGCCGCCCGACGCGTCGGCGGACCTGCAGAACCAGCTGCGCACGCTGTACGGCTTCGACCGCTCGTACCCCGAGCAGTTCGCGAGCTGGATCTGGCGCGCGCTGCAGGGCGATCTCGGCACGTCGATCGCCACCGGCCGCTCGGTGACCGAGGAGGTGCTCAAGGCGGTGGGCAACACGCTGCGGCTGGCGGTGCTCGCGACGCTGATCGGTTTCGTGCTCGGCTGCCTGTTCGGGTTCGTCGCGGGCTATTTCCAGAACTCGTGGGTCGACAAGGCCGCGTCGCTGACGTCGGTGCTCGGGGTCAGCGTGCCGCACTACTGGCTCGGCATGGTGCTCGTCATCGTGTTCGCGGTGCAGCTCAACTGGCTGCCGCCGAGCGGCGCCGGACCGGGCAGCTCGGCCGACTGGGCCTGGGACTGGGAGCACCTGCGCCACATGATCCTGCCCGCGGTGACGATGAGCGTGATCCCGATGGGCATCATCGCGCGCACGGTGCGCGCGCTCGTCGCCGAGATCCTGGCGCAGGAGTTCATCGTCGGCCTGCGCGCGAAAGGCCTGACCGACCTCGGCATCTTCTGGCACGTCGTCAAGAACGCCGCGCCGACCGCGCTCGCCGTGATGGGCCTGCAGCTCGGCTACCTGCTTGGCGGCTCGATCCTGATCGAGACCGTGTTCTCGTGGCCGGGCACCGGATTCCTGCTCAACAGCGCGATCTTCCAGCGCGACCTGCCGCTGCTGCAGGGCACGATCCTCGTGCTCGCGACGTTCTTCGTGTTGCTCAACCTCGTCGTCGACATCGTGCAGACCTTGCTCGACCCGCGCATCGCGCGCGCCTGATCGTCAGCCCACGATGCTCAACGTCGCGGTCGACACCAGCAAGGTCCCTGCGGTCGCCTTCGAGCGCTCGCCGGGCTACTGGCAGACGGTCGGGCGGCGCTTCCTGCGCGACCCGGTCGCGGTCGGCGCCGCCATCGTCGTCCTGCTGCTGCTCGGCCTGGCCGTGTTCGGGCACTGGCTCGCGCCAGCCGACCCGTACCAGTCGTCGATGCTCAAGCGCCTGAAGCCGATCGGCTTCGAAGGCCACCCGCTCGGCACCGACGAGCTCGGCCGCGACCTGCTGTCGCGCCTGATGGTGGGCGCCCGCCTGAGCCTGTTCATGGGCATCACGCCGGTCGTGTGCGCGTTCGTGCTCGGCTCCGTCATCGGCATCGTCGCCGGGTATGCCGGGGGTGCGACGAACACGCTGATCATGCGCACGATCGACGTGTTCTACGCCTTCCCGTCGGTGCTGCTGGCGATCGCGCTGTCGGGCGCGCTGGGCGCGGGCATCACGAACTCGCTGATCTCGCTGACGATCGTGTTCATCCCGCCGATCGCACGCGTCGCCGAGAGCGTCACGACGCAGATCCGCAACCGCGACTTCGTCGAGGCCGCGCGCGCCTCGGGCGCGAGCGCGTTCACGATCGTGCGCGTGCACGTGCTCGGCAACGTGCTCGGGCCGATCTTCGTCTACGCGACGAGCCTGATCGCGGTGTCGATGATCCTCGCCTCGGGCCTGAGCTTCCTCGGCCTGGGCGTCAAGCCGCCCGAGCCCGAGTGGGGCCTGATGCTCAACACGCTGCGCACCGCGATCTACGTGCAGCCGTGGATCGCGGCGCTGCCGGGCGTGATGATCTTCGTCACCTCGATCGCGTTCAACCTGCTGGCCGACGGCCTGCGCTCGGCGATGGAGATCAAGCAGTGACGCTGCCGAGCGACGACCTGGGCGGCCCGGCGCAGCCGCTGCTCGAGGTGCGCGACCTCGTCAAGCACTTCCCGCTGAAGAAGGACGTGTTCGGCCGCGGCGGCGGCGTCGTGCGCGCCGTCGACGGCGTGAGCTTTCGCGTGCGCAAGGGCGAGACGCTCGGCGTCGTCGGCGAGTCGGGCTGCGGCAAGAGCACGACGGCGAGGCTGCTGATGCACCTGATCGAGCCCGACGGCGGCGAGATCGTGTTCGACGGCGCCACCGTCGGCAGCCGCGACCTGAGCCTCAAGCAGTTCCGCCGCCAGGCGCAGATGGTGTTCCAGGACAGTTATGCCTCGCTGAACCCGAGGCTGACGATCGAGGACTCGATCGCCTTCGCGCCGCAGGTGCACGGCGTGCCCCACCGCGAGGCGGTCGAGCGCGCGCGCAGCCTGCTCGCGCGCGTGGGCCTCGAGCCTCGGCGCTTCGCCGAGCGCTACCCGCACGAACTGTCGGGCGGGCAGCGGCAACGCGTCAACATCGCCCGCGCGCTCGCCCTCGAGCCGCGCCTGATCCTGCTCGACGAGGCGGTGTCGGCGCTCGACAAGTCGGTCGAGGCGCAGGTGCTGAACCTGCTGCTCGACCTGAAGGACGAGTTCGGCCTGACCTACGTCTTCATCAGCCACGACCTCAACGTCGTCGAGTACATGAGCGACCGCGTGATGGTGATGTACCTCGGGCGCGTGGCCGAGATCGGCGACAGCGACGTGCTGTTCAGGGCGCCGAAGCACCCCTACACGCGGGCTCTGCTGAGCTCGATCCCGTCGATGGACCCCGACCGCCGCACCGAGCGCCCGCCGCTTTCGGGCGACCCGCCGAACCCGATCAACCCGCCGAGCGGCTGCCGCTTCCACACCCGCTGCCCGAAGGCACACGCCGTCTGCTCGCAACGTGAGCCGACGCTCAGCGGTGGCGCTCACACCGTCGCCTGCCTGATGCACGAACCCGGCAGCGGCCACCCCGAGGCGGCGCCGCTGCAGAAGGTCGCCGCATGAACGCGTCCTCCACCGCGCCCTCCCCCGCGCCGAACGACGCGCCGTTCGTCGACATCCGCAGCCTGACGGTGACGTTCACCGGCGGGCGCAAGCCCGTGCAGGCGGTGGGCGGCGTCGACCTGCAGGTGCGGCGCGGCGAGGTCGTCGCACTGATCGGCGAGTCGGGCTCGGGCAAGAGCGTCACGCTGCGCTCGCTGCTGCGCCTGCACCCGCTGCGGCGCACGCAGATGGCCGGGCAGATGCTCGTCGGCGGGCAGGACGTGCTCGCGCTGTCGAACGGCGCGCTCGCCGACTACCGCGGCAAGGTCGCGTCGATGATCTTCCAGGAGCCGCTGCTCGCGCTCGACCCCGTCTACACCGTGGGCGCGCAGATCGCCGAGGCGATCCGGCGCCACGAGCCGGTGAGTGCTTCGGCAGCGCGCGCGCGCGCGAGGGAGCTGTTCGAGCGCGTGCAGATCCCCAGCCCCGAGCGCCGCCTCGACGCCTATCCGCACGAGATGAGCGGCGGCATGCGCCAGCGCGCGATGATCGCGCTCGCGCTCGCCTGCCGCCCGCAGCTGCTGCTCGCCGACGAGCCGACGACCGCGCTCGACGCCACCGTGCAGATCCAGGTGCTGCTGCTGCTGCGCGAGCTGCAGCGCGAGCTCGGGCTCGCGGTGATCTTCGTCACGCACGACATCGGCGCCGCGGTCGAGGTCGCCGACCGCATCGCGGTGATGTACGCCGGGCGCATCGTCGAGGAAGGGCCGGCGCGCGCGCTGATCCGCGAGCCGCGCCACCCGTACACCGTCGCGCTGCTCAAGAGCCGCGCGCACGGCACGATGGCCAAGGGCGGCCGGCTGGCAACCATCCCCGGCGCGCCGCCGGACCTGTCGGCGCTGCCTCCCGGCTGCGCCTTCGCCGAGCGCTGCACGCTCGCCGACGAGCGCTGCCGCGCCGTGCGCCCCGACGTCGTCCGCCTGGCGCCCGACCACAGCGCACGCTGCCTGCGCACCGCCGACACCGCACTGGCCACCTGAGACCCCGATGCCGATCATCCACGACACCGCCCGCGCCTTCATGCCGTTCCCCGACGTGCCGGTGCCGCACGCGGGCACGGGCCCGCTCGCCGGACTCGGCTTCGGCGTCAAGGACCTGTTCGACGTCGCCGGCTACCCGACGAGCGGCGGCCAGCCCTTCATGCTGGCGCTGTCGGGCCTCAAGACGCGCACGGCACCGACGGTGCAGCGCCTGCTCGACGCCGGCGCGCGCTTCGTCGGCAAGACGATCACCGACGAGCTTGCGTTCTCGATGAACGGGCAGAACGCGCACTTCGGCTCGCCGGTCAACGGCGCCGCGCCCGAGCGCATCAGCGGCGGCTCGTCGTCGGGGTCGGCAGCTGCGGTGTCGAACCGCCTGTGCGACGTCGCGCTCGGCACCGACACCGGCGGCTCGGTGCGCGCGCCGGCGAGCCACTGCGGCCTCGTCGGCCTGCGCCCGACGCACGGCCGCGTCAGCCTCGAGGGTTGCCTCGACCTGTCGCCCAGCCTCGACACCTGCGGCTGGTTCACGCGCGACGTTGCCACCTTCGCGCGCGTCGCCGACGTGCTGCTCGGCGACGACCCGGCGCCGCTGCCCGACCGCGTGCGTCTGCTCGCGGCGCGCGAGGTGTGGGACGAGCTCGTCGCGCCCGAGGTGCGCGACGCGTTCGCGCCGGCGCGTGCCCGCGTCGAAGCCGTGCTCGTCCGCCACCTGCAGGGTTACGAGGCATGGGGCGTCGACGGCGGCTTCATCGAGCGCTTCCAGCCGCCGCTCGGGCCCGGCGTCGCCCAGCGCTTCGCGTGGTCGAAGACGGTCACCGACGCGCAATACGCCGCCGCGGTCGCCTTCCGCCAGCGCCTGCGCGAGCATCTGGCGGGCCTGCTACGCGACGACGGCGTGCTGCTGCTGCCGACGATGCCCGACGTCGCCCCGCTGGCGAGCGAGCCCGAGTCGGGGCTCGAGGACTACCGCAACCGGGCGATCCGCATGCTGTGCATCTCGGGGCTCGCCGGCCTGCCTCAGCTGTCGCTGCCGCTGACCACGCGGTTCGGCGCGCCGCTGGGCCTGTCGCTGCTCGGCCCGGCCGGCAGCGACCGCAGCCTCGTGCGGCTGGCCGAGCGCATCGTCGCGGCGGGCTGACCCCGTGCCCTCAGGGCCACTGCACGCGCACCGGCACCGGCAGGTGGGCGAGCTCGCAGTCCTCCGCCGCGGCGCGGCGCTCGACGACGACGAAGTCGCCGTCGTCGAGGGCGATCAGCCCGTGGTGCCAGGTGCCGGCGTGCAGCGTGAAGGCCTGGCGGCCGCCGACGACGAACGCGGCGAGCGTGGCCGGGTCGGGCGCGGCGTCGCCGAGCGCGACGACGACGAGGCAGCGCGCCCCGGCCAGCGGCACGAAGGTCTGCGTGCCGAGGCGGTGGCGTTCGAGCACCTGCCACGGGCCCTGCGGCGGCTGCGCCCGCGCGCGGAAGACCGCGAGGCACGGCACGCCGCCGTCGGCCGTCAGCGCGAGCGCGCCGAAGCCGTCGAAGCGCACGCTGGTGTCGGCGTTGATTGGCGCGCCGTCGTGTCCGCGCCTCGGGTCGACGAGCCAGCCGTAGGGCGTAAAGGCTTCGGCCTCGATCGGCCTGGCCTGCAGCGTCGACGGGCTCACGCGATCCCGGCGCGCGCCAGCATCGCGTGCAGAAGCACGTTCGCGCCGGCGCTCAGGTGTTCGGGCTTCGCGTCCTCGATCTCGTTGTGCGAGATGCCGTCCTTGCACGGCACGAAGATCATCGCCGTCGGCGCCGTGCGCGCGACGTAGACCGCGTCATGCCCCGCGCCGCTGACGACGTCCATGCACGACAGGCCGGCGCGGCGCGCGCCCTGGCGCACCCACTCGACGAGCTCGGCGTCGAAGGGCTGCGGCGGGAAGTCCACGACGGGCGTCACGTTGACGGTGACGCCGGGCGCCGCCGCATCGACGGCGGCGGCACGCAGCGCCTCGTCCATGCGCGCGAGGCCGGCGTCGTCGGCGTGGCGGAAGTCGACCGTGAGCCGCACGCGGCCGGGAATCACGTTGCGCGAGTTCGGGAACACGTCGAGGCAGCCGACGGTGCCGCGCCCGTGCGGCTGTTCGGCCAGCGCGATCGCGTTGACGCGCTGGACGAGTTCGGCCGCCACCAGCAGCGCGTCGCGGCGCAGCGCCATCGGCGTCGGGCCCGCGTGCGCCTCCATGCCGGTCACCGTCACGTCGTACCAGCGCTGGCCGAGCGCGCCGGTGACGGCGCCGATCGTCACGCCCGCGTTCTCGAGCACGGGCCCCTGCTCGATGTGCGCCTCGAAGTAGGCGCCGAAGCGCGGCGCGCCGTCGGCCACCGCGGCCGGCGCGTCGCCGGCGTGGCCGATCGCGCGCAGCGCGTCGCGCACGCTGACGCCGTCGCGATCGGTGGCCGCGAGCGCGTGGTCGAGGCCGAACGCGCCGGCATAGACGCCGGAGCCCATCATCACCGGCACGAAGCGCGAGCCCTCCTCGTTGGTCCACACGCACACTTCGAGCGGCGCGCGGGTGCGGATGCCGGCGTCGTTCAGCGTGGCCAGCACCTCGAGGCCGGCGAGCACGCCGTAGTTGCCGTCGAACTTGCCGCCGGTGGGCTGGGTGTCGATGTGGCTGCCGGTGGCCACCGCCGGCAACGTGTCGTCACCGCCGGCACGACGTGCGAACAGGTTGCCGATCGCGTCGACGCGCACGCTGCAACCGAGCTCGCGCGCCCACTGGACGAACAGTTCGCGGCCCTGGCGGTCGAGGTCGGTCAGCGCGAGGCGGCACACACCGCCCCTGGGCGTGGCACCGATGCGCGCGAGCGCCATCAGGCGCTGCCACAGGCGTTCGCCGTCGATCGCCAGCGACGCGCCGGGCGTCGCGGAGGCTACGGGCATCGAGAGGTCCATGAACGTGCTCGCCGAGTCGAAGGGGCAGCGGCCCGAGCGGCCGTGACAGCGTGGATTCTGCAACGATGACGACACGGCGCAAGGCGGCCGCGGCCACGCCCTCGAGCACGGCCACCGACCGGGTGTACCTCGGCATCTACCACGCCGTCGTCGAGCGTCGGCTGGCGCCCGGCGAGTGGCTGCGCGAGGAGGAACTCGCCGCGGCGTTCGGCGTCTCGCGCACCGTCGTGCGCCAGGCGCTGCAGCGGCTCTCGCAGGACCAGGTCGTCGCGCTGCAGCACCACCGCGGTGCGCGCGTCGCCGCGCCGACGCTCGACGAGGCCGCACACGTGTTCGAGGCGCGCCGGGTCGTCGAGTGCGAGATCGCGAGGCGCCTCGGAGGACGCCTGACGCCGGAGCAGCTCGCCGAACTGCGCGAGCTCGTGCACGCCGAAGCGCGGGCCGACGCGCGCGGCGACGCCGCCGAGGCGGTGCGCGCCTCCGGCGAGTTCCACCGTGCGACGGCGCGCATGCACGGCAACCCGGTGTTCGTGCGCCTGCTCGACGCGCTGATCCCGACCACGTCGCTGCTGATGGCGCGCTTCAAGGTCGGCGGCGCGCCGGTGTGCGTCGCGCACCGCCACGCCGAGATGGTCGACGCGCTCGCCCGCGACGGCCCCGCCGCCGGCGCCGAGATGCGCCGCCACCTGCTCGAGCTCGAACGCTCGCTCACCCGCGCCGACGAACCCGCGGCCCGCGCCGGCACGGCGCTGCGCGACCTGTTCGCCGGCTATCGCGAGCCGCCGGCACCGGATCCACCGCCCGACGCGTGAGCGTCGGCGCCTCGTCGGGCTGCGCGCCGGCGGGCACGGAGCGTCCCGGTTGCGGCCCGGTGGCGGCACGTGGCGCACCGCCGCGGTTCCGTATGATCGCCTGGCGGGCCACAAAGGCGATGGGTGGCGAGGGGCGCTCGACGCCCGGGCGGCCTGGGGCGAGGTTCTGCTGCCATCCCAAGGGCTCGTGACCCGGACCCACCGAGGAGCATCCGATGGACGAGTTCGACTTCCTGATCGCCGGCGGCGGCACGGCCGGCTGCGTGCTCGCCGCGCGGCTAAGCGAGGACCCGTCCGTCTCGGTGTGCCTGATCGAGGCGGGCGGCAGCGCCGACTCGGCGTTCATCCGCGCGCCGCTGGGCTTTGCCGCCACCGCGAGGCTGGGGCTGCACAACTGGTCGTACGAGACGGTGCCGCAGGCCGGCTTCGGCGGCCGCCGCGGCTGGCAGCCGCGCGGCAAGGTGCTCGGCGGGTCATCGTCGATCAATGCGATGGTCTACACCCGCGGCAACCCGCGCGACTACGACCAGTGGGCCGCGCTCGGCAACGCGGGCTGGGGATGGCGCGACGTGCTGCCGTATTTCCGTGCGGCCGAGCACAGCGAATGCTTCGGCGCGACCGAACTGCACGGCAGCGGCGGGCCGTTGAACGTGGCCTGGCTGCGAAGCCCGAGCCCCCTGGGCGAAGCCTTCATGCAGGCCTGCGAGCAGACCGGCCTGCCGCGCATCGCCGACTACAACGGGCCGCGCCAGCACGGCGTCGCGCCGGCGCAGGTGACGCAGAAGGGAGGCGAGCGCTGCGGTGCCGCGCGCGCCTACCTGCAGCCGGCCATCACCCGAACGAACTTGAAGGTGATCACCGGCGCCACCATCGTGCGCGTGCGCTTCGAGGGCCAGCGCGCCAGCGGTCTGGAGCTGCTGACGAAGCGGGGCCCGCACACGCTGCGCGCGCGGCGCGAGGTGATCCTGTCGGCGGGCTCTTTCGGCTCGCCGGCCATCCTGATGCGCTCGGGCCTGGGGCCGGCGGCGCATCTGCGCCGGCACGGCATCGAGCCGCTGCGCGACCTGCCCGGCGTCGGCGCGAACCTGCAGGACCACCCCACCACGGTGCTGATCCAGCGCACGTCGCGCAGCGACGGCACGCTCGGCTTCTCGCTTCCCGGCGGCGCGACGCTGCTGCGCGCGATCGGCCAATGGCGCCGGCAGCGCAGCGGCTGGATCACCACCAACGTCGCCGAGGTGCAGGGCTTCGTCGCCACCGATGGCCAGCACGACTGGCCCGACATCCAGCTCGCGCTGTGCACCGGCATCGTCGACGACCACACGCGCAAGTCGCACTGGGGCCACGGCTACACGCTGCACATCACGCTGATGCGGCCCCGCAGCCGCGGCGCGGTCCTGCTGGCCAGTGCCGACCCACGGGCCGCGCCGCTGATCGACCCGGCGTTCCTGAGCGATCGCGACGACCTCGAGCGGCTGGTGCGCGGCACGCGGTTCGGCTACCGCATCCTGCAGGCCGATGCGCTGGCACCGCACCGCGGGCCGATGCTGTACCCCTTCCCGCACGACGACGACGCGGCCGCCGAAGCCTTCGTGCGCGCGCACACCGACACCGAGTACCACCCGGTGGGTACCTGTGCGATGGGCCCCGAGGGCGACCCGCAGGCGGTGGTCGACGCCTGGCTGCGGGTGCGCGGCGTGCAGGGCCTTCGCGTGGTGGATGCCTCGGTCATGCCGCGCCTGGTCACCGGCAACACCAACGCACCGACGATCATGATCGCCGAGAAGGCGGCCAGGCTGATACGGGGCCCGCAGGCCGTCGCCACGCTGCCGGTCGAGGCGCAGCGCGACAGCGCTCCCGTCTAGGGCTCGCGGCGGTTCGGCGACGGCGGGCCGGACGCGGCCGACAGCCGCTCGGCGAGACCGGCCTGTTCGACGAGGGTCCGGTACCACTCGCGGTAGCCGGCGTCGCTCGGGTGCAGCCCGTCGCGAGCGTGCAGCCCGGCATGAGCACCACCACCTCGCCGCGCTCGCGGGCGAGCGCGACGGTGCGCTCGATGTCGGCGCGCAGCGCGTCGGGCGCACGCAGCCGGATGACGTCGTTGCCGCCCGCGAGCACGAGCACGACGTCGAAGCGCGCGTCGCCCGCCAGCTGGTCCGCCGTGTCGGCGAAGGTGGCGCCGTCGCGCGCGCGGTTCTCGATCCACAGCCGCGGGTAGTCGCTTGCCAGCAGCCCGGCCAGGCTGGCCGGCGGCGCGCTGGCCCCGGTGCCGACGCCGGTGCTGTCGCCCACGATGAGCAGGCGCAGCGTGGCGTCGGCCGGCGTGTGCTGCAGCGGCGTGCTCCGGCGCGCCAGCGCGCTCGCCTCGCCGATGCGCCACGCGGTGCAGCCCGCCGCGCCGAGCAGTGCGCCGGCGACGACCAGGACCAGCAGCAGGGGCAGGCGCATGGGGTGCGAGCGTCGGCAAGCCGCGGCCGGGCCTACGCCGCGTCGCCCGGCACCAGCAGGTCGGCACCGAGGTGCCCGACCTTCACGTAGATCAGCGCCCCCTCGGGCCCCGTGAACGGCGTGTGCCGGCTCCAGCGCGGGCTGCGCAGCCAGCTGCCCGCCGCGTACTCGCCGCCCTCGTCGCGGAAGACGCCTTCGAGCACCAGGATCTCCTCGCCGCCAGGGTGCGTGTGGCTATGGAACCGCGTCTCGGGCGCCCAGCGCACGAGCGCGGTGTCGATGCCGCCGTGGCTGTGCAGCGGCAGCACCGACAGCCCCGGCACCAGCCCCGGGCGCCACGGCGCGCGCCGGGTGTCGATGCGCACGGGCGCGGTGTCGCCGGCGGCGAACTGCCACAGCTTGACGAACAGCACGCAGCCTTCGCGCGAGAACGGCGCGTGCGCGCTGCCCGGCGGGTTGCGCAGGTAGGTGCCCGCCGGATGCTCGCCCGTCTCGTCGCTGAAGGTGCCCTCGAGCACCAGGATCTCCTCGCCGCCGCCGTGCACGTGGCGGCTGAAGCGCGCGCCCGGCGCGTAGCGCACGATGCTGGTCGCGCGCGCGACCTCGCCGCCCACACGGTCGAGCATGCGGCGCTGCACGCCCGGCAGTGGCGAGTCCACCCAAAGGGCGTCGGCCACGTGCGAGACCACGCGGCGGGAGAAGTCGTCGTTCAGGATCATGGCCGGCCTTGCCGCCAGTCTCGCACGGGCGGGCCGGCGACGTGCACCCCGCGGCACGCGTCGGTCACGGGGCGCGGTGACGATGCCGCCCGGGGTGGCGTCGATAACCGCCGCACTGCCGGGATCTTCTATGGGGGCATCCGCCGCAGGGTTGGCAACCCCAAGGTACTCTCTCGCGTCGACGCGCCCGGTGGAGCCGATGACCTTCCTGTGGCCTCACAACCTGTGGTGGATGCTGGCGCTGCCCGTGCTGCCGGTGCTCTACCTGTGGCTGCTGCGCCGACGCGGCCAGCCTGGGCTCGCGCCTTCCAGCTGGAGCGTCGTTCGCGCGGCGCAGGACCGCCGATGGCGTCGGCACGTTCCGCCGGCGCTGATGCTCCTGGCGGTGTCGCTGCTGCTGCTGGCCTTCGCGCGCCCGACGGCGCCCGTGGCGCTGCCCTGGGCGAAGTCGACGATCTTGCTCGCGATCGACATCTCGCGCAGCATGCGCGTGACCGACGTCGAGCCCACCCGCATGGTGGCCGCCCAGGAGGCGGCCAAGGTGTTCCTCGGCGAGGTGCCCGGCCACATCGAAGTGGGGCTGGTCACCTTCGCGGGCACGGCGCAGGTGGCCCAGGCGCCCACGCTCGACCGCGCCTCGCTCGTCGCTGCGATCGACGCCATCCAGATGCAGCTGGGCACGGCCATCGGCAACGCCATCGTGGTGTGCCTGGCCGAACTGTTCCCGGACCAGGGCATCGACCTGGGCGAGATGACCTTCGGCCCGCGCCCCCAAGGACGCAGCCTGGACGCAAGAGCCGGGGACGCGAAAGCGCCGCCCAAGCCGATCACGCCGGTGGCGCCCGGCTCCTACGAGTCGGCCGCGATCATCCTGCTGAGCGACGGCCGCCGCACGACGGGCGTCGATACGCTGGAGGCCGCGAAGATGGCCGCCGACCGAGGGGTGCGCATCCACGTCGTCGGCCTCGGAACCCCCGACGGCCACGCCGCCATGGGCGAGGGCATGGCGATCTACCTGCAACTGGACGAGCCCACGCTGCGCGAGGTGGCACGGATGACCGGCGGCGAGTATCACCACGCCGGCACGGCCGAGGCCCTGCGCAGCGTCTACCAGAACCTCGGCTCGAGCCTGCAGGTGCGCAAGCGCGACACCGAACTGACGGCGCTGTTGGCCCTGGCGGCGGCGATCGTGCTCGTGGCGGGGGCGGGGCTGTCGGTGCTGTGGTTCGGGCGCATTGCCTGAGCGACGGCGCGCGGGACGCCGATGCGCGGTCACGCCAAGCCGGGCGGGGCCCCGACGAGACGTGGTGTTGCGCCCGCGGCGCCGACGTGTCAGCATCCGCCGCCCGGCGTCCACCCGACGCTCAAGGAGCCCTGCGCATGGACATGCCGGCCCACCCCCGACCCGCGGCGCCGCCGCTGCGTCGCTACGACGAACTGCCGGGGCCGCGCCAGCTGCCGGTGTTCGGCAACCTGCTGCAGATCGACTCGACGCGGCTGCACCTGCAGCTGGAGCAGTGGTGCGAGGAGTTCGGCCCGGTCTTCAGGCTGCGCCTGGGATCGCGGCGCGCCATCGTCGTCGGCGACCACGAGCTCATCGCCGCCGCGCTGCGCGACCGCCCCGACGGCTTCCGCCGCTCGCTCAAGTTCGAGCAGGTCTGGACCGAGATGGGCATGCCCATCGGCGTCTTCGGCGCCAGCGGCGAGACTTGGCGCCGCCAGCGCCGCATGGTGATGGCCGGCTTCGACCCGGCGCACGTCAAGCAGTACTTCCCGTCGCTGCAGCGCGTGGCGCAGCGGCTGGTGTCGCGCTGGCAGCAGGCGGCGCGCGAGGGCACGGCGATCGACCTGCAGGCCGACCTGATGCGCTACACCGTGGACGCGATCGCCGGCCTCGCCTTCGGCGCCGAGGTCGACACGCTGGCGTCCGACGACGACGTGATCCAGAACCACCTCAACCGCATCTTTCCGGCGCTGTTCAAGCGCATCTTCGCGCCGCTGCCCACGTGGCGCTGGTGGCCCTCGACCGACGACCGCGCGCTCGTGCGCAGCGTCGCCGAGGTCAACGCCGCGGTCGAGGGCTTCATCGCCCAGGCGCGCGCAAGGCTGCAGGCCGACGCGTCGCTGCGCGAACACCCGCGCAACCTGCTCGAAGCCATGCTGGTGGCCGCCGACGAGCCTGGCAGCGGCATCGACGACCAGCAGGTCGCCGGCAACGTGCTGACGATGCTGCTCGCCGGCGAGGACACCACCGCGAACACGCTGGCCTGGACGATCCACCTGCTGTGGCGCCACCCCGAGGCGCTGGCGCGCGCCACCGACGAAGTGCGCCGCGTCTGCGGCAACGGCCGTGCGCCGACGCTGGAGCAGATCGCGCAGCTCGACTTCGTCGAGGCCTGCTGCCACGAGGCGATGCGCCTGAAGCCGGTGGCGCCGCAGAACACGATGCAGGCGCTGCGCGAGACGACGCTCGGCGACGTGCACGTCCCCGAGGGCATGGTCGTCATCGCGGTGATGCGCCGCGACGCCACCAGCGAGCAGCACATGCCGCATCCGGCCGCCTTCGACCCCGATCGCTGGCTCGGCGACGGCGGCCCGTCGCACGCCGCCAGCGCCGCCAAGCGCATCTCGATGCCCTTCGGCGCCGGCCCGCGCATCTGCCCCGGCCGCTACCTGGCGCTGCTCGAGATGAAGATGGCCATGGCCGCGCTGCTCGGCGGCTTCGATCTCGAGTCGGTGGGCACGGCCGACGGCCAGGAGCCACGAGAACGGCTGCAGCTCGTGATGGCACCGGTGGGGCTGACGATGCGGCTGCGCGAGCGCGCCGACCGCGGCGTCGCCGAAGGCGCCACCATCCCCGCCTGAGCGCGGGAACGGCAGGACCCGGCGGCCGGGCCGAGGGCAGCAACTGC
>JALOSD010000312.1 GCA_025458585.1 Burkholderiaceae bacterium
CGCCTGCCCTGCCGCTGCGGCGCGCCGGGCTGCCGCGGGGCGTTGTAGGGCGGCGCCCGGTCGCCCGCATGCGGACGCCCTCGGCTATCCTGTCGCCGCTCCCCGCCCGCCGATGGACGCCGACGACGCGAACCACCTCGAAGACGAGCTGCGCGCGACGTCCGAGAGCTTCCGCGCGATGGCCGAGAACGTGCCGGGGGCCCTGTTCCGCTATGCACTGCAGCCCGACGGCAGCGACGCCGTCGAGTACATGAGCCCACGCTGCGCCGAGCTGTGGGAGGTGCCGGCCGAGACGATCGTCGACGACGCGTCGCGGCTGTGGCAGATGGTCGACCCGCGCGACCTGCCCGCGATGCGCGAGTCGATCGCCGCGTCGGCGCGCACCCTCGAGCCCTGGTTCACCGAGTGGCGCATCACGACGCCGTCCGGCCGTCGCAAGTGGCTCGAGGGCCGCGGGCTGCCGCGGCGGCACGACGACGGCACCGTCGTCTGGAACAGCCTGGTGCTCGACGTGACCGAGCGACGGCGCGTCGAGGACGCGCTGCGCTCGAGCGAGAAGCGGCTCGCCTACGTGCTCGACGTCAGTGGCGAAGGCTTGTGGGACTGGGACATCGCGCGCGACGTCGTCACGCACAACCGGCGCTGGCTCGAGATGGTCGGCGTCGGCGACGACTACGCCGAGCACACGGTCGAGCGCTTCGTCGCGCTGGTGCACGCCGACGACCGTGAGATGCTGACGGCCCGCATGCGCCGCTGCCTCGACGAGGGCGTGCCTCAGCACACCGAGTACCGGATGGTGCGGCCCGACGGGCGCGTGATCTGGGTCGAGGACCGCGGCGACGTCGTCGAGCGCGACCCCGACGGCCGGCCGCTGCGCATGATCGGCAGCATGGCCGACGTCACGGCACGCAAGGTCGCCGAGCTCGAACTGCGCGTCAAGGACGCCGCGATCGAGAGCGCGCTCGCCGGCATCGCGCTCGCCGACCTCGACGGCCGCCTGACGTACGTCAACCCGGCGTTCTGCCGGCTCTGGGGGTTGAGCCCCGAGCAGGCGCTCGGCCGCCCGGCCATCGACTTCTGGCGCACGCCCGAGCCGCCACAGCTGGTGATCGAGACGCTGCGCATGCAGGGCCGCTGGAGCGGCGAGCTCGAAGGCCGTCACGGCGACGGCACGCTGTTCGACGCCCAGGTCTCCGCAACCATGGTGCACGACGCCGCCGGCCGGCCCGTGTGCATGATGGGCGCGTTCGTCGACGTCACCGAGATGCGGCGCGCGCAGGCCTCGCTGCGCCGGCTCAACGATGAGCTCGAGGCGCGCATCGAGGCACGTACTGCCGAGCTCGCGCAGGCGAAGGCCGAGGCCGAGCGCGCGAACCGGGCGAAGAGCGAGTTCCTCTCGAGCATGAGCCACGAGTTGCGCACGCCGATGAACGCGGTGCTCGGCTTCGCGCAGCTGCTCGAGCTCGATGCGACGCTGCCGGCGCGCACGCAGGGCCACGTGCGCGAAATCCTGCGCGCCGGGCGCCACCTGCTCGAGCTGATCGACGAGGTGCTCGACCTCGCTCGCGTCGAGTCGGGACGCATGCGGCTGAGCCTCGAGACGGTCGCCGTGCGCCCGCTCGTCGAGGAGTCGTTCGCGCTGCTCGCGCCGCTCGCAGCGTCGCGAGGCGTCGCGCTGCCGGCCGATGCCGACGGACTCGACGGACACGTGCGCGCCGACCGCACGCGGCTCAAGCAGGTGCTGATGAACCTGTTGTCGAACGCGATCAAGTACAACCGCCAAGGCGGGCGGGTGACGATGGCGCTGATGCCCGTCGCCGAGGCGACCGAGCCGCCGCGCCTGCGGTTCGCGGTGTCCGACACCGGCCCGGGGATCGCGGCGCCGCAGCTCGACGAGCTGTTCGAGCCCTTCCACCGCCTGGGCGCCGACGCGTCGATCGAGGGCACCGGCATCGGCCTCGTGATCACGCGCCGACTCGTCGAGCTGATGCACGGGCGCATCGGCGTGACGAGCGAGGTCGGACACGGCTCGACGTTCTGGTTCGAGCTGCCCGCGGCCCCCGCCACCTGAGCGGCGCCGGGCGCGCCGCGCTCAGCGTGTCGGTTTCAGCGCGCCGCGAGCGCCGCGCGCAGCGCGTCGTGGAACGCGGGAAACCCCGGCCACACGGTACAGCCGCGTGCGTGGGAAGCGCGCGTGCAGGCGTTCGCTGTGCGCGAACGGCACGACGTCGTCGGCGTCGCCGTGGATCAGCCACACGGGCGCATCGACGCGCGCGAGCGCCTCGTCGGTGCGCAGCGGATAGCGCAGCAGCGCGCGCGGCACCCACGGGACCACCTCGCCAGCGAGCGCCTCCAGACTCTCGAACGGCGTCACGAGCACGAGCGCGTCGGGCCGCACGTCGGCGGCGAGCGCCGCCGCGAGCCCGGCGCCGAGCGACTGTCCGACGATGACGCGCCGCACGCCAGGGCCGCTCGGCACGAGCGTGTCCCACGCCGCGCGCACGTCGGCCTCGAGCTGCGCCTGGCTCGTGATGCGCCCGCCACTCTTGCCGTAGCTGCGGTAGTCAAGCATCACGAGATCGAGGTTCTGGCGGCGGTAGAAGTCGACGTCGGCGAACCAGCCCGCGAGGTTGCCGGCGTTGCCGTGGAGGAAGAAGACGACGCCCTCGGATGCGCTCAGGCGCAGGTGCAGCGCGTGCAGGCGCCCACCGGGCACGTCGACCCACCGCTCGTGCACGTCGTCGCCGAAGGCGAAGCGGTGCTCGGCCGCAAGCGGCTGGCCGAGGAAGATCAG
>JALOSD010000078.1 GCA_025458585.1 Burkholderiaceae bacterium
CGGGCGGCTCGCCGCCGAGCAGGGCCATCAGCTGCGGCGCCTGTGCCCCCTCGCGCAGCGCGAGCACGCGCCCCGCCAGCGGGATGCGCCGTGGCGCCAGAAAGCCCGGCGTCGCGATCGCCTCGCCCATGCGGTAGTCGTGCACGAGGCCGTCGTAGACCGGCGGTGCGGCAGGGTCGAGCGAGACCTCCCACAGCTCGTCGAGACCGTCGAAGCCGACGGCGAGGCTGCGCCGCCGCGGCAGTTCGGCGAGCGCGGTGATCGTGCCGCCGCGTGTGCGGTCGAGCGACTGCACCGGCAGCCGCCGGCGGACCGTGCCCTCGGCGTCGCGCAGGACCAGCGTGCGGCCGTCGTCCTCGGCCTCCGCGCGCCAGCGGCCGTCGGCGGTGGCCAGCTGCCGATCGCCCGCCGCGACGACGCGGCCGAGCGCCAGGCCGCCGAGCCCCACGATCCAGTCGCGCCGCCGCATCCCGATCCTCGACGTGAAAACGCCGCCGGTCCCGCGGGCGGGACCGGCGGCGCCGGTAGACGTTGAACTTGCCGGTCGGCGTGATCAGGCGCGGGTCCTTGATCACCGCCTTGAGCTTGAGCGTCTTGTCGTCGACAACGACGATCGCGCTTTCCTTGTTCTTCGCGCTCCACACCGAGAACCAGACCTCGTCACCGGCCTTGTTGTACTCGGGCTGCACGACGCGCTTGGCGCCGTCGTCCTTGAGGCCGGCCCACTCGGCGATCGGCAGCACCTGGTAGCCCTTGTCGAGGTTCTTGACGTCGTACACGGCGACCGACTGCGACACCTTCGGGTCGGGGTGCAGCGCGGTGTCGACGTACAGGTTCGTCGACTTCGGGTGCGTCTTGATGAACAGCGACCCGCCGCCCTGGCCCTTGAGCGTCTGCACGACCTTGAATGCGCTGTCCTTGCGCTTCGCGTCGGTGGCGATCAGCGAGATCGTCTCGTCGCCCAGGTGCCCGGTGGCCCACACCGGCCCGTACTTCGGGTGCACGAAGTTCGCGCCGCGCCCGGGGTGCGGGATCTTGCCGACGTCGATCAGCTTGACGAGCTTGCCTTCCTTGGCGTCGACGGCGGCGATCTTGTTGCTGTTGTTCGCCGCCACCATGAAGTAGCGCTTCGTGCTGTCCCAGCCGCCGTCGTGCAGGTAACGTGCGGTGCCGATCGCGGTGACCTTCAGCGCGTCGATGTTCGAGTAGTCGACCATCAGCGTCTGGCCCGTCTCCTTCACGTTGACGACGAACTCGGGCTTGTAGTGGCTCGCGACGATGCTCGCCACGCGCGGCTCGGGGTGGTACTCCTGCGTGTCGACCGTGTTGCCGCGCGTGCTGACGATCTTCAGCGGCTCGAGCGTGTCGCCCTTCATGATCACGTACTGCGGCGGCCAGTAGGCGCCGGCGATCGCGAGCTTGTCCTCGTAGCCCTTGTACTTGCTGGTGTCGACCGAGCGCGCCTCCAGGCCGATGCGGATCTCGGCCACGTTGTCGGGTTTCTCCATCCACAGGTCGATCATGTTGATCTTGCCGTCGCGCCCGATCACGAACAGGTAGCGCCCCGACGCCGACACGCGCGAGATGTGCACCGCGTAGCCGGTCTTGACGATGTTGATGATCTGCTTCGTGTCGCCGTCGATCAGCGCCACCTCGCCCGTGTCGCGCAGCGTGGTCGAGAAGATGTTGTCGATGTTGTAGTTGTTCATCTTCTTCTTCGGCCGCTGCTCGGGCGGCACGATCACCTTCCAGGTGTTCTTCATGTCGGCCATGCCGAACTCGGGCGGGGTCGGCGGGTCATGCTGGATGTAGCGCGCCATCAGGTCGACCTCGGCTTCCGTCATGTCGCCCGAGGTCTGCCAGTTCGGCATGCCGGCGGGCGAGCCGTAGGCGATGAAGACCTTCAGGTAGTCGGTGCCCTTGGCCTGGGTCAGGTCGGGGGTCAGCGGCTTGCCGGTGGCGCCCTTGCGCAGCACGCCGTGGCAGCCGGCGCAGCGCTCGAAATAGATCTGCCGTGCCTTGTCGAACTCGGCCTGCGTCATCGGCGGTGCCTTCGGGTTCGACGTCTGGTACATCGGCTCCGAGGCCAGCGGAGACGCGCCGGCCTGGTACTTCAGCTCGGGCTCGGTAACGGGCTTCTTGTCCTGGGCCTGGACGCCCAGCAGGCCGGCGCCGAGCAGGGCGGCGGCTACGACGCGGGTCAGGGTGATGCGGTTCATGGTCACGCTCCTGGGTGGGGACTCGTGCGGCCCTGGCTGCTGGCCGGGGCGCGCACGGATCCGGTCGGGTTGAGCGAATGGTCGGCTCCGCAAGGTCCCGCTGTCCTTGAACCATGTCAAGTCCGCGCGCGGCGGGGCGCCGGTCGACCGCCACGCACCGAACCTAACCTGGATCAAGGCGCGCGACGGCCGGCTTCGGCAACCTGCAGTCATCGTGATGAAGGTCGTCCGGAGTGTTTCGATGAGTCCCCGCCGTGTCCCCGCCCGTGCCGCAGCGTCGCCCGTCGTCGCCGCGATCGGCCTGCTCGCCGCCGCGGCGGCCGTCGCGCAGGGCGAAGCGCCCGCCGCCGACACCGTCGTCGTCACCGCGACGCGCTACCCGGTGACCTGGGTCGACGCGCCGGCGGCGATCAGCGTGATCCCTCGCCGCGAGATCGAGGCGCGCGGCGCCGACAACGTGCTCGACGCCATCCGCGGCGTGCCCGGCCTGAGCCTGCAGGGCCGCGGCATCGGCGGGCGCAAGGTCATCAGCATTCGTGGCATGGACAGCGATCAGACGCTGTACCTGCTGGACGGCAAGCGCGTCGGCGCCAGCGACGGCGTGATGGGCCACTCCGACTACCAGTACGACTGGATGCCGATGGCCGACGTCGAGCGTATCGAGGTCGTGCGCGGGCCGCTGTCGGCGCTCTATGGCTCCGAGGCGATGGGCGGCGTCGTCAACGTGATCACGCGCCGCCCCTCGGCCGAGCGCTGGTCCGGCAGCGCCGCCGTCGAGGGGCTGTGGGCCGAAGGCGACCGCGGCGGCGACGGCTGGCGCGTCGGCGCCCGCGCCGCCGGGCCGCTGGCGCCGGGGCTGACGCTCGACGCCGGCGCGGCGCAGTCGCGCCGGGGCGCGGTGGCCTCGGCGGCCGATCCGCGCCTCGACGAGGCCGAAGGGCGTGACAAGCGTGACGGCTGGGTCGGCCTCGGCTGGACGCCCGTCGCCGGGCACGACCTCGCCTTCGAGTGGCGCGAGGGGCGCGAGCAGCGGTGGGCGAACGCCGTCGAGCGCGGCGGGCGCAAGCGGCTGTACGAGACGGTCAACGACATCGACCGCCGGCTCGTCAGCGGCGACTGGCGCGCCCGCTGGGGCGGCGCGTGGGACGTCGAGACGCAACTGCGCGCGTACGCGTCGTCGATCGACGTCGTCAACACGCGCACCAACGGCGTCGTGCCGAACCCGACGCAGCGCATCACCGACGACGTGCTCGACGGCCAGGCCGTGTGGGAGTTGCCAAGCCAGATCTGGGCCGCCGGCTTCGAGGCGCGCAACGAGGCGCTCGAGGACCCGGGCCTGCCCGACGGGCGCTCGGTCGCGCTGCACCGCGCGCTGTTCGTGCAGGACGAGATCGCGCTGGCCGACCGCTGGGACGCCACGCTCGGCCTGCGCTGGGACGACCACAGCCTCTACGGTGGGCAGTGGAGCCCGCGGGTCTACCTCGTCTACACGATCGGCGACGGCTGGTCGGCCAAGGGCGGCTACGGCCACGGCTTCAAGGCGCCGAACCTGAAGCAGATCGTGCCCGGCGAGCGGCGCGAGGGGCCGAACGTGTTCCTCGGCAACCCCGACCTCGAGCCCGAGGTCAGCGACTCGTTCGAGGTCGGCATCGGCCGCGCGAAGGGCGGCCAGGAGCTGCAGCTGATCGTGTTCGACAACCGCGTCGACGATCTGATCGCGGTCAAGCAGCTCGCCCCCGGCCCGGTGCCCGGCACCGGCGTCTACACCTACGAGAACATCGACCGCGCGCGCATGCGCGGCGTCGAGGCGGCGCTCGCGCAGCCGTTTGCCGAGGCGTTCACCGCCCGGCTGTCGTACACCTACCTCGACGCGAAGGACGGCGACGGCAACCGCCTCGAGCGGCGGCCGCGGCACAGCGCCTCGGCCGGCGTCGAGTGGAGTGCCGGGCCGTGGAGTGCGAGCCTGCGCGGCGACTACACCGCCGACCAGGTGCAGGCGGGCGAGACGCTGCCGTCGCTCACGCTGTGGTACGCCAGCGCCACCTACGCGCTGCGCCCGGGCGTCGACCTCGTCGCCGGCGTCGACAACCTGACCGACGTCGACGTCGCCGAGCGCTCGCCGCAGTTCAGCTACGCCGAGCCGCCGCGCACCTGGCGCCTCGCGCTGCGCGCCTGGTTCTGAGCTCCTAGGAGGCCAAGATGCGCCAGATCCCGATCCGGCCGAGCCTGCCCGCCGCGTCGCCGCGTCGCGTGCCCGCATCGGCGCCGCCGTGGCGGCTCGCGTGGCTGTTCGCCGCCCCGCACCGCCTGGCGTTCGCGGCGGCGGCGCTCGTGCTCGCGACCAGCGCGCTGTGGTGGGCACTCGCGATGCTCGCGCGCTGGGCCGGCTGGGCGTGGCCGTGGAACCTGCCGCCGGCGCACGCGCACGCGTTGCTGATGGGCTTCGGCTTCATGCCGCTGTTCTTCGCCGGCTTCCTGTTCACCGCCGGACCGAAGTGGCTCGGCATGCCGCCGGTCGCCGCGTTGGCGCTGTGGGGGCCGGTGCGCGCGGTGCTCGCGGGCTGGGGCGTGTTCCTGCTCGGTGTGCACGCGCCGACGCCGGGCGTCGCGCCGCTGCTGGCGGCGCTCGGCCTCGCCGCGGTGGCCGGCGGGTGGAGCGTGCTCGCCTGGCGCTTCGTGGGCCTCGTGCGCGCGAGCCCGGTGCCCGACCGCGTGCACGCGACGTGCATCGCCAGCGCCGCCGCGTTCGGCGCGCTGCTGCTGTGGGCGGCGGCAGGCGCCGTGCTCGCGGGCGAGCCGGCGGCGCTGCGGCCGCTCGCCCTCGCCGGGCTGTGGGGCTTCGTCGGCGTCGTCTACGCGACGGTCGCGCACCGCATGATCCCGTTCTTCACCGCCGCCGCGCTGCCGGCGCTCGACGCCTGGCGGCCCCAGTGGCTGCTGGTCGTGTTCGTGGCGTCGATGGCCATGCAGGCGGTCTTCGCGGCGCTGGAGGCGTTGGCCTGGCCGCTGCCGGCGTGGGGCTGGGGCGCGATGGCGGCACTCGAGGCGCCGATCGCAATGCTGTTGCTCGCGCTCGCGCTGCGCTGGGGGCTGGTGCAGAGCCTGAAGCATCGCCTGCTCGCGATGCTGCACCTGGGCTTCGTCTGGCTCGGCATCGCGTTCGCACTGTCGGCGCTGTCGCACGCGCTGCTGGCGGCGACGGGCGGCCAGCTGTCGCTCGGGCTGGCGCCACTGCACGCCTACACGATGGGCTTCCTCGGCTCGATCCTGGTCGCGATGGCCACGCGCGTGAGCTGTGGCCACAGCGGGCGCGCGCTGGCAGCCGACGACCTCGTCTGGGGCGCCTTCCTCGTGCTGCAGGTGGCCGTCGTGCTGCGCCTGGTCGCGGCCCTGTGGCCCGCCGCGGCGGCGCCGATGACGGCCGTCGCGGCCCTGGCCTGGGCCGTCGTGATGGTCGGCTGGGCGCTGCGCTACGGGCGCTGGTACGGGCAGCCGCGCGTCGATGGACGCCCCGGGTGAAGGGGTCCCCCCGAAGCGCCTTCGGCGCCTCCCCCCGGGGGTCCGCACGGGCCCCTTCGTGGCCCAGGGGGCGCCGCCAGCGGACCGGCGCAGCCGGATCCGCGCCGGCTGCTCAAGCGGGTTGGTGGTGTCCGGCGGGTCGGCTGCTGCATCGCGGCGGGTAAGGTGAGGAGCCGTCGCGGACGATGACGCTGATCGAGGCCTATCCGGCGGTGCGCCACGCGCACATCGCCTTCGTCACGCTGAGCGGCGCGCTGTTCGTGCTGCGCGCCGCGGGCGTGCTGGCGGGGGCGCGCTGGCCGCTGGCGCCGTTGCCTCGCTACGCGGCGATGGGCATCGACACGCTGCTGCTCGGCGCCGGCGTCACGCTGTGGGTCGCGCTCGGTCTGAGTCCGATGCGCGAGACCTGGCTCGGCGTCAAGCTCGTGCTGCTCGTCGTCTATGTCGGGCTGGGCACGATGGCGCTGCGCCGCGCGCGCGGCTTCGGCGCGCGGCTGGCCTGGACGGCGGCGGCGCTGGCGTGCTTTGCCACGATGGTCGCCGTGGCGCGCACACACCATCCGCTGGCCGGCTTGGCCGTGGCTTGACCGGCGCCTTCCCCGGCCCGTCAGTCTTCCCCACCCCGCCAACGAGGCGTAGACTCGCTCGATCCCTGTAGATTTATTCAGTGTCCGGGTGCCGCCGCGGTGCCGGCGGCGACCCTCAACGGAGCCTTCCGCCCATGCCTTCGACCGAGCTCGAATCCCCCGCGCCGCACGCTGCGGCGCTGCCCGAACAAGCGATCAGCGCCGAGGTGCTGGTCGAGAAGTACGCGAAAGACGGCGAGCGCAGCGTCGACGAAGTGCGCACTCGCGTCGCCCGCGCGCTCGCGACCGTCGAACCGGCCGACCAGCGTGCGAAGTGGGAGAAGCGCTTTCTGCAGGCGCAGAAGCAGGGCTTCGTGCCGGCCGGGCGCATCGCCTCGGCCGCCGGCACCGAGCTGACGGCCACGCTGATCAACTGCTTCGTGCAGCCGGTGGGCGACTCGATCGCGCAGGTCGACGACGGCCACCCCGGTATCTACACCGCGCTCACCGAAGCCGCCGAGACGATGCGCCGCGGCGGCGGCGTGGGCTACGACTTCTCGCGCATCCGCCCGCAGGGCGCGTGGGTGGGCAGCACGCGCAGCGCCGCGTCGGGGCCGGTGAGCTACATGCGCGTGTTCGACCGCAGCTGCGAAACGGTCGAGAGCGCCGGCAGCCGCCGCGGCGCGCAGATGGGCGTGCTGCGCTGCGACCACCCCGACGTCGAGGCCTTCATCCACGCCAAGGACGAAGGCGACCTGAAGAACTTCAACGTGTCGGTCGGCGTGACCGACGCCTTCATGCAGGCGGTGCAGGCCGACGGCGAGGTCGAACTCGTGCACCGCGCCGAGCCCGGCCCGGCGCAGAAGGCCGACGGCGCCTACCAGCGCGCCGACGGCCTGTGGGTCTACCGCAAGGTGCGCGCACGCGACCTGTGGGACCAGATCATGCGGTCCACGTACGACCACGCCGAGCCCGGCGTGCTGTTCCTCGACCGCATCAACGCCGACAACAACCTCGGCTACTGCGAGACGATCGCGGCGACGAACCCGTGCGTCACGGCCGACACGCGCCTCGCGACCCAGTACGGGATGGTGCCGATCGGCGACCTGGTCGAAGCCGGCGTGCCCCTGCAGGTCACCGTCGACCGCCGTGCGCTCGGGCAGGACGCCCGCGGCACCGAGACCCGCCCCGCCGTGCCCGCGTTCATGACCGCGCGCGACGCCGAGGTGTTCAAGGTGGTCACCGCCGAAGGCTACGAGGTCAAGGCCACCGCCTGGCACGAGCTGTACACGCAGCGCGGCAAGATCCGGCTGCAGGACCTGCGCATCGGCGACGAACTGTGGGTGCAGTCGGGCAAGGGCCAGTTCGGCACCGAAGGCAGTGAGGAACTCGGCGTGCTGCTCGGCCTGATCGCCGGCGACGGGCACTTCACGCAGCGTGGCCCGGGCCAGGATGCGGCGGTGCTCAACTTCTGGAA
>JALOSD010000313.1 GCA_025458585.1 Burkholderiaceae bacterium
TGACCGTCGGGCAGCGCGACGCCGAGCGCGACGTCGCCCTGCAGCAGCGCGACGACGCCGTGCGCCGTGTCGTGGCGCGTGAACACCATCTGCCCCTGCGGCACGAGCCGCGCGCGCGCCTCGCGCTCGAGTGCCTGCGCGTCGGCGGCGGCCAGCCCGAGCGCGGCGAACATCGGTGACAGCCGGCGCAGCAGGCCGAGCGTGGCCTCGCCGTCGCCCGCCTTGCCGACCAGCGGCGGCGGCGCCGCCCGGGCGCGCAGGATCGTGGGGAGGGTGGCGGTCTCGGTGGTCGTCATGGCAGGGAACCCTGATGCAGGATCGACGGAAGGGGCCGGGAAGCCCGTTCCAACCATGCCGCGATGGTGGCGCGTCGGGTGCGCCGGCGAATTGCGCCAGATCAACGCCGACCCACCGCAGGGCCACGCCCCGCCCGGCGGGCGTGCGACGCGTCGCCGGGCGGCGCGCTCAGCCCTCGGGCGCGCGCCCGGGCGGCCGCGACGGCTGCCGCCACATCCAGACCGCGACCGCCGCGCAGCTGACGGCCGGGATCCAGCGAATCGACGCCGGCATCGCGAACCAGGCAGCCGCGCGAGAAGCAGAACGCGGCCAGGATGACGAGCGGCGTCGTCGGCAGCAGCGGCAGGAAGATGCCGACGACCCCGGCGGCCAGCGCCAGCGACCCGGCGCCGAGCCACAGCGCGCGCCGCCACAGGGGGCGCGGCACCGGCCCCAGGATCGGCACGCCGTCGTCCTGCATGCGCGCATCGTAGCCGCCGGCGCCCGGTAGCATCGCGCCTCCGCACCGCGACCCCGATCGACCAGGAGAACCCGACGTGCCCGTGATCACGAACATCGAAGACCTGCGCGTGCTGGCGAAGAAGCGCGTGCCGCGCATGTTCTACGACTACGCCGACAGCGGCTCGTGGACCGAGAGCACCTACCGCGCCAACGAAAGCGACTTCGCCAAGATCAAGCTGCGCCAGCGCGTGGCGGTGAACATGGAGAACCGCACGACGGCGACGACGATGGTCGGCGTGCCGGTGACGATGCCGGTGGCGATCGCGCCGACCGGCCTCACGGGCATGCAGCACGCCGACGGCGAGATCCTGGCGGCGAAGGCGGCGCAGAGGTTCGGCGTGCGCTTCACGTTGTCGACGATGAGCATCTGCTCGATCGAGGACGTGGCGGCGGCGACGACACAGCCGTTCTGGTTCCAGCTCTACGTGATGCGCGACCGCGACTTCATCGAGCGCCTGATCGACCGCGCGAAGGCGGCGAAGTGCGACGCGCTCGTGCTGACGCTCGACCTGCAGATCCTCGGCCAGCGCCACAAGGACCTGAAGAACGGGCTGTCGGCGCCGCCGAAGCCCACGCTCGCCAACCTGATCAACCTGGCGACCAAGCCGCGCTGGTGCCTGGGCATGCTCGGCACGAAGCGCAGGCAGTTCGGCAACATCGTCGGCCACGTCAAGGGCGTCGGCGACATGGGCAGCCTGTCGGAGTGGACGGCCAAGCAGTTCGACCCCCAGCTCAACTGGGGCGACGTCGAGTGGATCAAGAAGCGCTGGGGCGGCAGGCTGATCCTGAAGGGCATCCAGGACGTCGAGGACGCGAAGCTCGCCGCCGACTCGGGCGCCGACGCACTGATCGTCAGCAACCACGGCGGGCGCCAGCTCGACGGCGCACAGAGCAGCATCGAGGCGCTGCCTGGGATCGTGGCGGCGGTCGGCTCGAGGATCGAAGTGCACATGGACGGCGGCATCCGCAGCGGCCAGGACGTGCTCAAGGCCTGGGCGCTCGGCGCGCGCGGCACCTACATCGGCCGCGCCTTCCTGTACGGCCTGGGCGCGATGGGCGAAGCCGGGGTCACGAAGGTGCTCGAGATCCTGCACAAGGAGCTCGACCTGACGATGGCGTTCTGCGGCCACACCGACATCAACCGCGTCGACCGCGGCATCCTGCTGCCAGGCACGTTCCCGACCTGAGGCCGGCGCGGATGCCTCGCGCACCGACGTAGCCGATCGCCCGCCGGCCGGGTCCGTGGGCGCCGATGCGCGAATGCGTCAGCGGCCCGCCGCCGCCTGCTCGAACGCCTCGCTCAGCCGTGCCACCCACGCCGCCTTCTGCGCCGGCGGCGCGAAGCTGGCCTCGAAGCCGTTGGCCGCCAGCTGCCACGCCTGCCGCACGCCGAGCTGCGGCAGCGCGGCGAAGGTCTGCACGTAGTTGTCGGCGACGTAGCCGCCGAAGTACGCCGGGTCGTCGCTGTTGACCGTGGCGCACAGCCCGGCGTCGAGCAGCGCCGGCAGGTTGTGCTGCGCGAGCGTCGGGAACACACGCAGCTTGACGTTCGACAGCGGGCACACCGTCAGCGGCACCCGCTCGCGCGCCAGGCGCTGCACCAGCGCCGGGTCGTCGACGCAGCGCACGCCGTGGTCGATGCGCTCGACCCGCAGCACGTCGAGCGCCTCGCGGATGCCGGCGGGTGGCCGCGCTCGCTGCTGTCCAGGCCCACGCCGACGAAATGCTCGCGGTACGGCAGCGCCTGCTCGAGCGTCGCCATCGCAGCGTCTTCGCTCAGGTGACGCAGGAAGCACAGGATCAGCTTCGCCGTGATGCCGAACTCCTGGTGCGCGCGCTGGCAGGCGTGGTGCAGGCCGACGATCACGTGCTCGATCGGCACGCCGCGTGTTCGGTGTGCGTCTGCGGGTCGAAGAAGATCTCGGCGTGCACGACGTTGTCGGCCGCGGCGCGCTCGAGGTAGGCCCACGCCATGTCGAAGAAGTCCTCCGTCTTCAGCAGCACGCTGGCGCCGGCGTAGTAGACGTCGAGGAAGCTCTGCAGGTCGGTGAAGGCGTAGGCGGCACGCAGCGCGTGGACGCCCGGGTAGGCGAGCGGCACGCCGTTGCGCTCGGCGAGGCGGAAGATCAGCTCGGGCTCGAGCGTGCCCTCGACGTGCACGTGCAGTTCCGCCTT
>JALOSD010000314.1 GCA_025458585.1 Burkholderiaceae bacterium
CGAAGGCGCTGTCCGACGGGCCGAACGCGGTGCCGCTCAAGCACATGAAGGCGCTGCTCGAGCAGCTCGTCGCGCTCGACCGCGTGACCAAGTCCGGCGGCTATCTCGAGGATCGGTTCGAGCCTTGAAGCCGCTGCCCGACGACGCGACGATCGCCGCCGCGCTGCGGCGGGTGCTGCCGCGCTCGCGCGCCGCGTGGCTCTTCGGCAGCGCGGCGCGGGGCCGTGCACGCGCCACGAGCGACCTCGACGTTGCCGTCGTGCACACCACACCGCTGCACGCCGTCGATCGCCTGGCCGCCGCGGCGCAGCTCGCAGAGACGTTGGGCCGCGACGTCGACCTGCTCGACTTTGCCCGCCTGTCGCCGGTGATGCAGGTGCAGGTCCTCGCCACCGGTCGGCGCCTGTTCACCGACGACCCGGTCGCGGACCTGGACGCAGCGGCGCGCGCCTTGCGCGACTACCAGGATCTGCAGCGCTGGCGCGGCCCGATGATGCGCTCGCTCGTCGCCCGCCTCGTCGGCGCCGGGAGGGCCGCGTGACCCGTGCCCCGATCGCCGACGCGCTGGCGCAGAAGGCCGCGCGGCTGGAGCGCTGCATCGCCCGGGCCCGCGAGGAACTCCGGGCCGCCTCCGATTTCGGCGCCGACTTCACGCGGCAGGACGCGGCGATCCTCAACGTGCTGCGGGCCTGCGAACTGACGATCGACATGGCCAACATGGTCGTCGCGCACGAGGGCTGGGGCCTGCCCGAGAGCGCTCGCGAGGCGTTCGACCTGCTGCAGGCGCACGGGACGATCGACGCGACGCTCGGCCAGGCCCTGCGCCGCATGGTCGGCTTCCGCAACGTCGCCGTCCACGAGTACGAAGCGCTCGACATGACGATCGTCGCCGCCGTGATCGACCGCGAGCTCGACGCGCTGCCGCGCCTGGCGGGTCGCCTCTTGCAACCTTACCTGCCGTGAATCGCGATGGCCTCCTGCATGATGCGCACGGTCGCCGTGGACGGCGTGAGCCGAACGGCGTGACCTGATCCCCACCGAGCCGCCCACCGAACCGACCCCGCAAAGGAGCGAAAGATGAGTGCCATCGTCGACATCGTCGGCCGCGAGATCCTCGACAGCCGCGGCAACCCCACCGTCGAGTGCGACGTGCTGCTCGAAAGCGGCACCATGGGCCGCGCGGCGGTGCCCTCGGGCGCCTCGACCGGCACGCGCGAGGCGATCGAGCTGCGCGACGGCGACAAGAGCCGCTACGGCGGCAAGGGCGTGCTGAAGGCGGTCGAGCACGTCAATACCGAGATCAGCGAGGCGGTGATGGGCCTCGACGCGAGCGAGCAGGCCTTCCTCGACAAGACGCTGATCGACCTCGACGGCACCGACAACAAGGGCCGGCTGGGCGCCAACGCGATGCTCGCGGTCAGCATGGCGGTGGCGCGCGCCGCGGCCGAGGAGTCCGGCCTGCCCCTGTACCGCTACTTGGGCGGCGCCGGCGGCATGTCGCTGCCGGTGCCGATGATGAACGTGATCAACGGCGGCGCGCACGCCAACAACAGCCTCGACCTGCAGGAGTTCATGATCGTGCCGGTCGGCGCGCCGAGCTTCCGCGAAGCGCTGCGCTACGGCGCCGAGGTGTTCCACGCGCTGAAGAAGATCATCGACGGCAAGGGCATGCCGACCTCGGTCGGCGACGAGGGCGGCTTCGCGCCCAGCGTGGCGAGCCACGAGGCGGCGATCCAGCTCATCCTCGAGGCGATCGACCAGGCGGGCTACACCCCCGGCGAACAGATCGCGATCGCGCTCGACTGCGCGGCCAGCGAGTTCTACAAGGACGGCAAGTACGTGCTCGCCGGCGAGGGGCTGACGCTCGAGGCGGCCGCCTGGAGCGACATGATGGCCGCCTGGGTCGACAAGTACCCGATCGTCAGCATCGAGGACGGCATGGCCGAGGCCGACTGGGACGGCTGGAAGCTGCACACCGACCAGCTCGCGAAGAAGGTGCAGCTGGTGGGCGACGACATCTTCGTCACCAACACGAGAATCCTGAAGGAGGCGATCGACAAGGGCATCGCCAACTCGATCCTCATCAAGGTCAACCAGATCGGCACGCTGACCGAGACCTTCGCCGCCATGCTCGGGCGAGACCGAGGACAGCACGATCGCCGACATCGCCGTGGGCACCAACGCAGGCCAGATCAAGACCGGCTCGCTCAGCCGCAGCGACCGCATCGCCAAGTACAACCAGCTGCTGCGCATCGAGGAAGACCTTGGCGACGTCGCCAGCTACCCCGGCCGCAGTGCCTTCTACAACCTGCGCTGACCGACGCCCGCGATGACGGCCCGCTGGATCACGCTCGGCCTGCTCGCGCTGCTCGGCGTCGTGCAGGCGCAGCTGTGGTTGCTGGATCACGCTCGGCCTGCTCACGCTGCTCGGCGTCGTGCAGGCGCAGCTGTGGTTCGGCGCCGGCAGCGTGCCGCACGTCGTCGGGTTGCGCGCGCAGCTCGCTGAGCAGCAGGCGATGAACGACGCGGCGCGCACGCGCAACGAGCGCATCGCGGTCGAGATCGGCGACCTCAAGGAAGGGCTCGAGATGGTCGAGGAGAAGCTTCTGGGCGCTCGTCGGCGCCGCGGCGTTCACGCTGTGGGACAGCCCGGTGACGTGGACCGAGGTCGTCGCCTTCGTGCTCGCGGTATGGATGGTCGTGTGCAACTGGCGCGTCAACCCGCTCGCGTGGCCGCTCGCGATGGCCTCGTCGGCGCTGTACGGGCTGCTGTTCTTCGACGTGCGGCTG
>JALOSD010000315.1 GCA_025458585.1 Burkholderiaceae bacterium
GCGCTCGACCGCGCGCACGCGGGCGCGCGGGCAGCGGTGGGCGATCGCGAGCGCGATCGCGCCGCTGCCGGTGCCGAGATCGACGACTTCGGGGGCCGTGCGCGCGGCGAGTTCGCCGGCGAGCAGTTCGAGCGCCCAGTCGACCAGCAGCTCGGTGTCGGGGCGCGGGTCGAGCACGTCGGGCGTCACGCGCAGCACGAGGCCGTGGAACTCGCGCGTGCCGGTGAGGTAGGCGAGCGGCACCGCGTCGGCGCGGCGGGCGAGGTCGGCCTCGATCGCCGCCGCGTGCGGCGCGTCGACAGTGTCGTCGCCGTGCGCGAGCACCCACGCGCGCGGCCGGCCGAGGTGGTGCGCGACGAGCAGCTGCGCGTCGAGGCGGTCGACGCCGAGCTCGCGGGCGCGCGCGAGCAGCGCGTCGACCGTCGTCGTCATGCGCCGCCGCTCTCGAGCGCGGCGAGTTGCTCGGCGGCGCGCGCAGCCTGCAGCGCCGCGATCAGTTCGTCGAGGTCGCCGTCCATCACGGCGCCCAGCTTGTACAGCGTCAGGTTGATGCGGTGGTCGGTGACGCGGCCCTGCGGGAAGTTGTAGGTGCGGATGCGGTCGCTGCGGTCGCCGCTGCCGACCAGGCTCTTGCGCGTCGCGGCCTCCTTCGCCTCGCGCTCGGCGCGCTCGCGCTCGCGCAGCCGGGCGCCGAGCACGGCCATCGCCTTCGCCTTGTTGCGGTGCTGGCTGCGGTCGTCCTGGCACTCGGCCACCAGCCCGGTGGGCAGGTGCGTGATGCGGATCGCGCTGTCGGTCTTGTTGACGTGCGCCGGGTTGAGCTGCACCTCCTCGGTCTCGTCGGGCTCGGGCAGCACCGCCACCGTGCACGCGCTGGTGTGGATGCGCCCCTGGCTCTCGGTGGCCGGCACGCGCTGCACGCGGTGGCCGCCGGACTCGAAGCGCAGGCGGCCGTAGGCGCCGTCGCCTTCGACGCGCAGCACGAGCTCCTTGTAGCCGCCGAGTTCCGATGCGTTCTCGCTGAGCACTTCGGTGCGCCAGCCCTGGCGCTCGCACCAGCGCAGGTACATGCGCGCGAGGTCGCCGGCGAACAGCGCCGACTCGTCGCCGCCGGTGCCGGCGCGGATCTCGACGAACGCGTGGCGCGCGTCGTCGGGGTCCTTCGGGATCAGCGCCGCCTGCAGTTCGGCGTCGAAGCGTGCGAGGTCGGCCTCGGCGGCGGCGACCTCGTCGCGCGCGAGTGCCGCCATCTCGGCGTCGGTGGCCGACGCCGCGAGCAGCTCGCGGGCGTCGGCGAGGTCGCGCTCGCGCTGCTGGTGGGCGCGGTAGCGCGCGACGACGTCGGCCGCCTCGGCCTGCTCGCGGCTGAGCTGGCGCCAGCGCGCGTGGTCGGCGACGACGACCGGGTCGGCGAGCGCGGCGTCGAGCTCGGCGAGGCGCATCGCGAGGCGCTCGAACTGCTGGCGGACGCTGTCTTTCATCGAGGGGGGGCAGCGTGCCCCGCCGCGCCCGGCGCCGGCGCGCGGCGGCGAACGCCGCTAGCGGCCGGGGGCGGCGGGGTGGCGGCCTTGGCGCAGGAACAGGCGCGAGACGGTATCGGCCACCTGCTCGCGCTGTTCGCCGTCGGCGGCGTGCAACTCGGCGTAGGCACCGTGCAGCAGCTTGTGCGTCAGGCCGTGCGCCAGCGCGTCGAGCACCGCGTCGACGCTCTCGCCGCGCGCGAGCAGGCGCCGCGCGCGGGCGAGCTCGAGTTCGCGCCAGTCGTCGGCCTGGCGGTTGATCGCCTGGATCAGCGGCACGCTGGCGCGCTGGTCGAGCCAGTGGGCGAAGCTCTGCACGCCGGCGTCGATGATCGCCTCGGCCTGCTCGACGGCGGCCTGGCGCCTCTCGCCGGCGGTCTGCACGAGCGTCGACAGGTCGTCGACGGTGTAGAGGTAGACGTCCGACAGGCGCGCGACCTCGGGCTCGATGTCGCGCGGCACGGCAAGGTCGACCATGAAGATCGGTCGGTTGCGGCGTGCCTTCAGTGCGCGTTCCACCGCGCCCAGGCCGATGATCGGCAGCGTGCTCGCGGTGCACGACACGACGGCGTCGAACTCGTGCAGCCGCTGCGGCAGGTCGGCCAGGCGCAGCGCCTGCGCGCCGAAGCGGCTCGCGAGCTTCTCGCCGCGCTCGAGCGTGCGGTTGGCCACCGCCATCGCCTTCGGCTCGCGGGCGGCGAAGTGGGTGGCCACCAGCTCGATCATCTCGCCGGCGCCAACGAACAGCACCCTGATCTCGCGCAGGTCCTCGAACAGCTGCGCCGCCAGGCGCACCGCCGCGGCGGCCATGCTGATCGAGTGCGCACCGATCTCGGTCGACGTGCGCACCTCCTTCGCGACCGAGAACGAGCGCTGGAACAGCTGGTGCAGCGTCGTGCCGAGCGTGCCGGCCTCGTCGGCGCCGCGCACCGCCTGCTTCATCTGGCCGAGGATCTGCGGCTCGCCGAGCACCATCGAGTCGAGCCCGGCGGCGACGCGGAACGCGTGCCGCGCCGCGGCGCGATGGTCGTCCATCACGTAGGTGTGCGACTGCAGGTGCGACGGCGCGACACCGCCCTGCTCGGCGAGCCAGTCGAGCGCGGGCGCGACCAGTTCGCGCACCGCCGCGGGCCGCGACGAGGCGACGTAGAGCTCGGTGCGGTTGCAGGTCGACACCAGCGCCGCCTCGGGCATCGCGCGCTGCAGCTGTTCGCGGAAACCTCGCAGCGCCAGCGGCAGCTGGTCGGGCGCGAACGCGAGCCGGCCGCGCAGGTCGGCGAAACCCGAAGGGTCCCGCGATGGTGCACGAGCGCGCCGCGCGCGGTCCTTGACCGGCGTCAATCTATCCTCTCGATTCCTCAGGGAGGCGGCGATGGGTCCGATCGACGGCCTGTGGCACCTGCTGAACTTCTTCGCGCCGGCGGCGTTCGTCGGCGCCGTCGGCGCCGCGGCCGCGAAGCTGCTGTGGCGGCGCGAACTCGCCGCCGTCGGGTGGCGGCGCCTCGCGCTCTGGGCGAGCGCCGCCGCGGCGCTCGTGCTCGTCGTCGGCCTCGTCGTCGGCGGGCGCGACGGGCGCATGGGCACCTACGGCGCGATGGTGCTCGCCAGCGCGCTCGCGCTGTGGTGGGCCGGCTTCGCGCGCCGGCGCTGAGCATCGGCAGTCAGCCGGACACGACGCCGCGCTGGCGCAGGAACTCGTCGACGAGCTGCAGGCGCAGCGCCGGGTCGTCGAGGGCCATCAGCCGCTGCTTGGCAGCGAGCGAGATCGGCAGCAACTCGCACCAGCGGTTGGCGACCCAGCCGGCGTCGTCCAAGCGATACGGCTCGGCGAAGGGGCGCGCGTCCTGCTGCGCCATCGTCTCGATCGCGCTGGCCAGCGCACGCACGGTGGCCTGCATCGCCGGCGCCGGCGCGACCGACTCGTCTTCGGCCAGCCAGCGCGTCTGGGCGAGCCACAGGCCGTCGCTCTGCTGCCGCAACGCGTCCCACGCGAAGCGTCGCGTGCCGACGCAGCGCAGGTTCAGGATGCCGGCCTGCGCCGCGTCGACGTCGTCGATGCGCGCCATCACGCCTTCGGGCTCGAACCTCACGTCGTTGCCGCCGCGGCGCACTTCGCCGCCCTGGCGCAGGCACACGACGCCGAAGCCGCTGCCCTCGCGCAGGCAGCGGCTGACGAGGTCGAGGTAGCGGGCCTCGAACACCTTCAGCGCCAGCAGCCCGCCGGGAAACAGCACGGTGCGCAGCGGGAACAGCGCGAACTCGGCCGGCGCCGCGGCGGCGGCCGTCACGTCGCCACCCCGAGCTCGCGATGGCGCACCAGCGCGTGCCGCTCGGCGCCGAAGCGGCGCGCGAGCATCTCGACGAAGTAGACCGAGCGGTGCTGGCCGCCGGTGCAGCCGACCGCCACCGTCAGGTAGCTGCGCTGGTCGGCCTCGAACGCGCTCAGCCAGCGGCGCAGGAAGGCCTCGATGTCCTGCAGCATCGCGACCGCCTCGGGCTGCGCCTCGAGGTAGTCGGCCACCGCGTCGTCGCGGCCGCTGAGCGGGCGCAGCTCGCGGATGTAGAACGGGTTCGGCAGCACGCGCACGTCGAACACATAGTCGGCGTCGCGCGGCACGCCGTGCTTGAAGGCGAACGACTGGAACACGAGCGTCAGGCCGCGCGGGCCGACCTGCAGCAGGTCGCGCACCCAGGCGCCGAGCAGCGCCGGGCGCAGCTCGCTGGTGTCGATCACGGTCGAGACCTCGCGCAGGCCGGCAAGCAGGCCGCGCTCGAGCTCGATTGCCTCGACGAGCGCGCGCTGCTCGTCGGCGCCCGGCTGCGCGAGCGGGTGCGGCCGGCGCGTTTCGGAGAAGCGGCGCACGAGCGTGTCGGTGTCGGCGTCGAGGAACAGCGAGCGGATCGCGACGCCTTCGGCGCGCAGCTGCCCGAGCAGCGGCAGCAGGTGCGGCAGCGAGCCGCTGGTGCGCACGTCGACGGCGATCGCGACGCGGCGCACGCCGCGCTCGGCCTCGAGGCGCAGGAAGTCGCGAAGCAGCTCGGGCGGCAGGTTGTCGACGCAGAAGTAGCCGGCGTCCTCGAGCGCGTGCAGCGCTACCGACTTGCCCGACCCCGAGATGCCGGTGACGACAACGACGTCGCGGCCGTCCGCGGTCGAGGGCGGCGCGTCGGCGGGGTCG
>JALOSD010000079.1 GCA_025458585.1 Burkholderiaceae bacterium
ACCCTCGATCCGCGCCTGCGCGTCAACGCGACGATCGCCCGTTACTTCTTCGGGACGGTCGCGGGGGCGTCGCTGGTCGGCGTCGCGTTCCACCTCGCGACGATCGCGCGCGGCGGCGGCTGGGCGCTCGCGCTCACCGCCGGCTTCGCGCTGACCGCGCTCGTCAGCCTGGTCGCGATGCGCCTGCGCGATCGCTTCGTCGCACCGGCGCTGACGCTGGTCGCCGTGCTCGTGATGGCGCTCGTCGGGCTGGGCACCGCGATGCAGCAGTGGGGGCTGTCGAGCGTCACCCTCGGCATCTTCGGCCTCATCGTCGCCGCGCTGCTCGCGGTGACGACGGTGCGCGCCGGGCTCGTCGTCGCAATGTGGGGCGCGCTCGTGCTCGGCGCCCTCGCGCTGGCCGAGCAGCGCGGCTGGGTCACCGGCCCGCCCGCCGCGGACAAGGCGCTGCAGTGGCGGCTGCTGCTGCACCTGCTGGTGCTCGGCAGCGGCACCGCGGTGGGGTTGCTGCTCGCGCGCGTCGTCGGCCTGTACGTGCAGGCGAGCCGCGCGCGCGAGCAGCGCTTCGTCGGCCTGCTCGGCATCGCCGCCGACGCGTACTGGGAGCTCGACGCGCGGCTGAACGTCGTGCACGTGTCGCACCGGCAAAGCGACGGCAGCTTCAGCCCGGACCCGAAGGCGCTCGACACGCCGCCGTGGGAGCTGCCGTGCCTTCAGTTCGACGAGGAGACGCTCGACACGTTGCGCGCCGACCTCGAGGCGCGCGAGCCCTTCCGCGACCGCCCCGCGCGCTGGCGCGACGGCACCGCGCTGCGTCATCTGAGCCTGAGCGGCGAGCCGCGCTTCGACGACCGCGGCGTGTTCCTCGGCTACTGGGGCGTTGCGCGCGACGTCAGCGCCGAGGTGCAGGCGCGCGCGGCGCTCGAGATCACGCAGACGCGCTACCGCGAGCTGTTCAACCGCCTGCCGACCGCGCTCGTGCTGCACCGCCGCGGGCGGGTGCTCGACGCGAACCCGGCCACGCTCGAGCTGTTCGGCTACCCCGACCTCGGCTCGATGCTCGGCCACCACCTCGAGGCGCACTGCGAGCCCGGCGCCGCGCGCGACGCGCTGCGCACGCGCATCGCCGAGGTCGAGGCGCTGCCGGTGGGCCAGGGCCTCGAGCCCGACGAGCTGCGCATCCACACGCTCGACGGCCAGCATCTCGTCGTGCAGCTCAGCGCCGTGCGCGTCGAGGCGCAGGACGGCCCGGCGACGCTGGCGATCGTCGTCGACGAGACCGACCGCCGCGCCACCGAGGGCGCCGTGCGCCGCTCCGAGGCGCTGCTGTCGCACCTCGTGGCCACGAGCCCCGACCTGATCACGCTGACCGAGCTCGCGAGCGGGCGCTACGTGATGGTCAACGAGACCTTCGAGCAGCTGCTCGGCTACGCACGCGAGGAGGTCGTCGGCCGGCGCTCGCTCGAGATCGGCGTGTGGGCGCGGCCCGAGGACCGCGAGCACCTGCGGCGCGCGCTCGAGGTCGACGGCGTGCAGCGCAACTGGCCGTGCGAGTTCGTCGCCAAGTCGGGCCGGCGCGTGCAAATGCTCGTCTCGGCAGCGCGCTTCACGATGGACGGGCGCGACTACGTCGTGCTCAACGCGCGCGACATCACCGCCGTCGAGCGCGCGCGCCTCGAGCGCGAGGCGATCCTCGACAACGCGTCGATCGGCATCGCGCTCACGCGCGACCAGGTGTTCCAGCTCGTCAACCCGGCGTTCGAGGACATGCTCGGCTGGCCGCGCGGCACGCTCGTCGGCCAGCCGGGGCGCGCCGTGTGGCCGAGCGACGAGGACTACGCGCGCATCGGCCGCGAGATCGGGCCCGCGCTCGCGCGCGGCGAGCGCGTCGAGATCGAGGCCGAGGTCGCGCGCCACGACGGCAGCCGCATCCTGTGCCGCCTGCTCGCGCGCGCCGTCGACCCGCAGCACCCGATCAAGGGCGGCACGGTGTGGATCACCGAGGACGTCACCGAGCAGCGCCGGCTGCTGCAGGTACTCGCGAAGGCGCGCGACGACGCCGAGGCCGCGAACCGCGCGAAGAGCGCGTTCCTCGCCAACACCAGCCACGAGATCCGCAACCCGCTGAACCAGCTGCTCAACCTCGCGCGCATCGCGCGCGCGCCGGAGGTCGACGACGCGCAGCGGCGGCAGTACCTCGAGCTGATCGGCGACAGCGCCGAGGCGCTGGCGTCGGTGATCTCCGACATCCTCGACCTGTCCAAGATCGAGGCCGGCAAGCTGCACGTCGAGCACGTGCCGTTCGACCTGACGGCGCTGCTCGGCACGCTGCGCCGCGGCTATGGCGCGCTCGCCGAGGCGCGCGGGATGGACCTCGCGCTCGAGATCGCCCCCGAGCTGCCGCAGCGCGTGATCGGCGACCCGGTGCGGCTGCGCCAGATCCTGAGCAACTACCTCAGCAACGCGCTGAAGTTCACCGGCCGCGGCAGCGTGCGCGTGCGCGGGCGGCTGCTCGAGCATCTCGGCGCGCTCGCACACGTGCGCTTCGAGGTCGAGGACACCGGCCCGGGCATCGACGCGGCGGTGCAGGCGCGACTGTTCGAGCCGTTCACGCAGGGCGACCAGTCGACGACGCGACGCTACGGCGGCACCGGGCTCGGGCTGTCGATCTGCCGCGACCTCGCCCAGCTGATGGGCGGCGAGGTCGGCGTCGAGAGCCGGCTCGGCCAGGGCAGCCGCTTCTGGGTCGACCTGCCGCTCGACGTCGCGTCCGACGACACGCCGACGACCGGCTTCGGCACGATCGACGGCGCCCCGCTCGCCGGTGCGCGCGTGCTCGTGGTCGACGACGACGCGACGAACCAGATCATCACGCAGGCCATCCTGAAGAGCTGGGACGTCGCCGTCGGCGAGGCGCGCAGCGGCCGGCAGGCGATCGACGCCATCGAGCAGGCGGCGGCGGCGGGCCGGCCGTTCGACGCCGTGCTGATGGACCTGCAGATGCCCGAGATGGACGGCCGCGAGGCCACGCGCCGGCTGCGCCGAGTCTACGACGCGCGCTCGCTGCCAATCATCGCGCTCACGGCCGCGGCGCTGGTGGCGGAGCGCGAGGACGCGCTCGCCGCCGGCATGAACGACTTCGTGCTCAAGCCGATCGACGACGTGCAGCGCCGCCGCCTGCAGTCGGCGCTGCGGCGCCTGCTGCAGCGCTGAGGCGGCGTGCTCGATCGACCGCCGCCGGGCGTGCGGCCGGTCAGGGGCGGTGGAAGGCGAAGCTCAGCTGGCGCGGCGCGCGGCCGTGCTGCAGCACCGGCGTGCGCGGCAGCGCCGCCTCGGCGGCGGGCGCCGTGGCACGCGGGGCGGCGGCGAGCGCGCGCGGCGCGAACGGCGCGAACGGCGCGGGGCGCGTGGGCAAAACGGGGGGTCGGGTCATCGTCGGGTCTCCCGGGCGCAGCGGCCGGCGTCGGTCCGCATCACGCGACGCCCGCCGCACGCGGCGGCCCGGCGTGGCGCGTCGCGCGGATCGACGACGGCTCGTCGGGGCTTTCGGCACCGACGCTGTGCCGCTGAAGCCCGCAACCGCCGTGCCCACGCCCGAGGCGCCCCGCGGCGTGAACGACGTCACGCCGAAGCCTGCCCGCCGACGGCGCGTGTGACACGGCGCGTCACCATCGCGGCCGTCCGCGCGCCGAGGGGTGACATGCCGCGTCGCCCGCAGCGCCGGCGCGCGCACCGACAATCGCGCCATGCAACGCCTGCTGCTGGTCGCCGGTGCCGCGCTGCTCGTGGTCGGGCTGCTGTGGCCGTGGCTGTCACGGTTGCCCTGGGGGCGGCTGCCGGGCGACATCCACGTCGAGCGCGACGGCTTCCAGTTCTTCGCCCCGATCACGACCGGGCTCGTGATCTCGGTCGTCGTCTCGCTGCTGCTGTGGTGGTGGCGCAAGTGACGGCCTCGCCGCCTGGACTTGCGCCGGACCTGCGGCTCACGCCGCCGCGCGGTACCCGCGCGGGATGGCCGCCAGCAGACGCTTCGTGTACTCCTGCTTCGGCGCGGCGAGGATCTCGGCCGCGCTCGCCTGCTCGACGACGACGCCGTCCTTCATCACGAGCACCTCGTCGCTGATGAAGCGCACCACCGCGAGGTCGTGGCTGATGAAGATGTAGGCGAGCCCGAGCTCGTCCTGCAAGTCCTTCAGCAGGTTCAGCACCTGCGCCTGCACGCTGACGTCGAGCGCGCTCACGGCCTCGTCGAGCACGAGCACCTCGGGGTTCAGCGTCAGGCAGCGCGCGATCGCGATGCGCTGGCGCTGCCCGCCGCTGAACTCGTGCGGGTACTTGTGGAACGTGCGCCCCGACAGCCCGACCTTGTCGAGCAGCGCGCGTGCACGCTGCTCGCGCTCGGCGGTGCCGGCGCCGATGCCGTGAATCGTCATCGGCTCGATCAGCGTCTGCCCGATCGTGAAGCGCGGGTTCAGGCTCGCGTACGGGTTCTGGAACACGATCTGGATGCGCCGGCGCATCGCCTGCCGCTCGCGGTCCGACAGTTCGAGCAGGTTGCGGCCGTCGAAGATGACCTCGCCGCCGGTGGGCTCGTGCAGGCGCAGCAGCGTGAGCCCCATCGTCGTCTTGCCCGAGCCCGACTCGCCGACGACGCCGAGCGTGTACCCCTTGCGCAGGCGGAAGTTGACGTCCTGCACCGCCTTGAACTCGCGCTTGCCGAACAGCCCCTCGCGCAGGAAGAAGCTCTTCGCGAGCGAGCGCACGTCGAGCACGACGGGCGCGTTCGGATCCTTCGCCGCCGCGGCCGCCGACGCCGCGCCGACCGTCTCGCGGCCGCCCTGCGCCGCCATGTGGTCGTCGATCACCTGCAGCCGCGCCGGGTTGCCTTCCAGGCTCGGCCGGCAGGCGAGCAGGGCCTTCGTGTACGCGTCCTGCGGCGCCTCGAAGATGCGCGCCACCGGCCCCTGCTCGCGCACCTCGCCGTGGCGCATCACGACGACGTGGTCGGCGATCTCGCCGACGACGCCGAGGTCGTGGCTGATGAACAGCACGCTCATGCGGTGCTTGTCCTTCAGCTTCGCAAGCAGCTCGAGGATCTGGCGCTGGATCGTCACGTCGAGCGCCGTCGTCGGCTCGTCGGCGATCAGCAGCTTGGGCTCGCAGGCGAGCGCCATCGCGATCATCACGCGCTGCTGCTGACCGCCCGAGAGCTCGTGCGGGTAGGCCGCGAGGCGCCGCCTGGGCTCGGGGATGCCGACCTCGGCGAGCAGGCTCTCGGCCTTCGCCATCGCGTCGCGCGGCGTCATGCCGAGGTGGCGCACCAGCGGCTCGCACAGCTGCTGGCCGACCGTGAACACCGGGTTCAGCGACGTCATCGGGTCCTGGAACACGCAGGCGATCTCGCGCCCGCGCAGCGCCTGCAGCTCGGCCAGGTCCGCGCCGAGCAGGTCGCGGCCGCGGTAGTCGATGCGGCCTCGGCGCTCGGCGTTGTCCGGCAGCAGGTTGACGATCGACATCGCCGTCACGCTCTTGCCCGAGCCCGACTCGCCCACCAGCGCCACCGTCGTGTTCTCGGGCACGTCGAAGCTCACGCCGCGCACCGCGTCGGCGCGCGTCGCGACGCCGTCGACCTTGCCCATGCGGAAGGCGACGCGCAGATCCTGGATCGACAGCAGCGCCCCGCTCATTCCAGCCCTCGCAGTTTCGGGTCGAGCGCGTCGCGCACGGCGTCGGTCATCAGCGAGAACGCGGTGACGAACACGGCCATGAACAGCGTCGCCGCCGCGAGCTGCCACCAGTAGCCCAGGATCAGCTCGCTCTGCGCCTCGGCGAGCATCGTGCCCCAGCTGACCTGGTCGATCGGCACGCCGAGCCCGAGGTAGCTCAGGATGACCTCGGCCTTGATGAAGCCCACCGTCAGGATCGACAGCTGGACCAGGATCACGTGGCTGATGTTGGGCAGGATGTGGCGGAACATGCGGCTCGCCGCGCTGGCGCCGATCGCCTGCGCGGCGCGCACGTACTCGCGCACCGCGTGCTTCATGAACTCGGCGCGCACGAGGCGGTAGATGCCGGTCCACCCGGTGAGCCCGAGGATCAGCACCACGGTGCCGATGCCGCGGCCGAACACGGCGGCGAAGGCGAAGATCAAGAGGATGCCCGGGATCGACGTGAAGACGTTGTAGACCCACTCGAGGAAGTCGCCGACCTTGCCGCCGAAGAAGCCGGCGAAGGCGCCGAGCACGGTGCCGATCAGCGTCGCGACGACGGCGGCGGCGACGCCGACGAAGACCGAGATCTCGGTGCCCTTGATCGCCTTCGCGAGCACGTCGCGGCCGAGCCGGTCGGCGCCGAAGGGCAGCGTCTCGCGCTTGGGCGTCTCCTCGGTGCGGTACTGCTGCGCGCGCTCGTCCCACTCGCGGTAGCGCGGCGCGAGCGGGTCGACGTCCGACAGGTCGACGTTCGGCCCGCTCGGCACGACGATGTCGCCGATCGCCTCCGGCGCTCGCGGGCCGAGCAGCGTCGGCGGCGCGCTCGGCACGCCGACCTCCTTCTGCCACTGCCCGGCGACGAGCCCGGTGGCCGACGCGGCGATCAGCAGCAGGAACGCGAGCACGACGGCGAGCGAGACCATGCCGACGCGGTCGGTGCGGAAGCGCCGCCACGCGGCGTGCCACACGCCTTCGGAGCGCTCCGCCTCGGGCGCGGCGGTGTAGGGGGCGACGACGCTGCTCACTTGAGGACGACTCGCGGGTCGACGAGCTTGTAGAGCACGTCGGTCAGCAGGTTGATCAGCATCGTCAGCACCGCGACGTAGACCGTCACCGCCTGGATCACCGGGTAGTCGCTGCGGTTGACGGCGAGCAGCACCTCGCGGCCCAGGCCCGGGATCGAGAAGAAGACCTCGATCAGGAACGAGCCGACGAAGATGCCCGGCAGCGCGAGCGCGACGTTGGTCAGGATCGGGATCATCGCGTTGCGCAGCACGTGCTTGAGCAGCACGGTGCGCTCGGTCAGGCCCTTCGCGCGCGCGGTGCGCACGTAGTCCTGGCCGATCTCGTCGAGGAAGAAGGTGCGGTACAGCCGCGTCTGCGGCGCCAGGCCGACCATCACCGCGAGCAGCACCGGCAGCGGCGCGTAGACGCTGAGGTTGGTCCAGAAGCTGTCGCTCCAGCCCTGCACCGGGAACCAGCCGAGCTGGAAGCCGAAGACGTACTGGCCGACGATGATGTAGACGAGGAAGCTGATCGACAGCGCGACGGTGCGCGCACGTAGGCGACGCCGATCGCGATCGGGATCGCGAGCAGCGTGTCGAGGACCAGGATCGGCACCATCACCGTCAGCGTCGCCGGCAGCCGCGTGGCGAACAGGTTGGCGACCGACTCGTTGGTCGCCCAGCTCTTGCCCCAGTCGAAGGTGACGATCTGCTTGAGGAAGATGCCGAGCTGCACCCACCACGGCTCGTTCAGGCCGAGCTGCTGGCGGATCGCATTGACCTGCTCCTCGGTCGCGTTCAGGCCACCGAGGATCTCGGCCGGGTCGCCGCCGAAGAACTTGAACAGCACGAACACGAGCAGCACGACGCCCGCGAGCGTCGGGATCATCTGCCACAGGCGCCGGATCAGGTAGGCCGCCATCGGAAGTCGAGGGTTGCGTGAAGGGCGCGCCGGCGGGGTCGCCGCGGCGGGGCCGGATTTCGGGACGCGCGAGTGTAGGGCCCCGCCCCGGCCCGCGCTGACCGCGTTTTTCCCGAGCAAGCCCCGTGCCTGCGCGGGGCTTGCGCCGCCGCGACGCATCAGGGCGCCGATAGACTCCG
>JALOSD010000316.1 GCA_025458585.1 Burkholderiaceae bacterium
GGTGTTCGACAGCGCGAACGACTTCGAGCGCATCATCGCCGGCAAGGTCCTCGCCGGCGAACTGCCGCCGCAGGCGTTCAACGCGAACCACAGCAGCAACTCGGCCGGGACCGTCGCCGGGCAGTCGACCGACACCTTCGACACGCGCAGCGACGACAAGGGCCCCGAGCCCGAGGGCGTCGTCGTCGGCCGCGTCGGCGATCGCACCTACGCCTTCGTCGGCCTCGAGCGCATCGGCGGCGTGATGATCTACGACGTGACCGACCCGACAAACGCGTTCTACGTCGACTACGTGAACCACCGCAACTTCGGCGCGCCGGTGTGCACGACCGTCAACGCGACAGGCGGCTGCACGAGCAACGTGCCGAACCCGGCCGCGCTCGACCTCGGCGCCGAGGGCATCGCGTTCGTGTCCGCCGACGACAGCCCGAACGGCAAGCCGCTCGTGATCGTCGGCAACGAGGTCAGCGGCTCGACGACGGTGTTCGAGGTCGTGCCCACTCGCCGGGGCTGTGGTTGGTTGTGGCCTCAGCGCAGCGGCGGCTGCGCGGGCGTCGCGTCGATCGCACTCGCGTGCGCGCGCGGCGCGACGGGCGGCAGGTCCGCCAGGCCGCCCGGCGCCACGCGCGCGCTCAGGGCTGCGGCGAGGAAGCGGTACTCGATCTCGTCGACGATGCGGTCCCAGTCGAGCCGCAGCGCGTCGCGCCGCGCGGCCTGTCCGAGCGCGCGCGCTTGCGGCAGGTTGCCGGCGAGCGTGGCGGCATGGGCGGCGAAGGCGTCGACGTCGACCATCGGCGCGAGGTGGCCGTTGTGGCCGTGCGCGATCAGCTGCGACGCCGCCGCGTGGTCGAAGGCGACGACCGCGAGGCCGCTGGCCATCGCCTCGGGCGTCACGTTGCCGTAGGTCTCGGTCACGCTCGGGAACAGGAACACGTCGCCAGACGCGTAGCACGCGGCGAGCGCCTCGCCGTGCTGCGGCCCGGTGAAGACGGCCTGCGGGCAGCGCGCGCGCAGCGCGTCGCGCAGCGGGCCGTCGCCGACGAACACGAGCCGCGTGCGCGGGTCCGCGGCGAGCATCGCCTCGTGCGCGCGCAGCAGCGCGGTGAGGTTCTTCTCCGGCGCGAGCCGGCCGACGTAGAGCGCGACCGGGTCGTCGCTGCCCGCGCCCCAGCGCGCGCGCAGCGCGTCGTCGCGGCGCGCGGGGTCGAACAGCGCGGTGTCGACGCCGCGGCCGACGACGACGAGGCGTGGAAGTTGGTGCGGAAGTCGGAGGTCACCGGCAACGCCAGCGAGCGCGCGGTGCGCAACGCCCAGAAGCCTAGCGGCCCCTCGGTGGCGATGTGCACGAGGTCGGGCCGGCGGTGCGTCCAGACGCGGTGCAGCGCGCGCAGGCCCGGCACACCCATGCGCAGGTCGGGGTAGCCGGGGATCGGCAGGCCGCGCGTCAGCACGACCTGGACGGCGTGGCCGCGTTCGCGCAGGCCCCGGACGATGCGCTCGAGCGTCAACGCGACGCCGTTGACCTCGGGCGGGTAGGTCTCGGTGACGACCGCCACCCGCAGCCGCCGGCGCTGCGGACGCGCCGTGTCGACGACCACGGGCAATTTGAACGAGGCGCGCACTCGCATGTCCATGCGCCGATGGTGGCGCCGCCGTGCGTCAGTGCGATGACGGCGATGCGACGCGTCGTCACGCGATCTTCACGCACGCTGGGCACCATCGCCGGCGCGCGCCGCCGGCCGCCACGCCCGATCCCCACCCGGAGGACACGATGAGCACGACGACCACGTTCTGGCAGGAGTTGCGCACGCAGCGCTGGGACGACCACCGCTACTACCACCACAGCCGCATCAACCAGTCGCTGCACCTCGTGAGCGCGATCAGCTTCGTGATCGCCTACGCGCTGCTGTTCGTCGACCCGGCGCTGGCGGCGATCCTCGCATGGTGCGTGTCGATGACGACGCGCCAGGCCGGCCACTTCTTCTTCGAGCCGCGCGGCTACGACCACGTCAACCAGGCGACCGACGAGCACAAGGAGGCGATCAAGGTCGGCTACAACATCCGGCGCAAGGTGGTGCTGATGACGGTGTGGCTGCTGGTGCCCGCCGTGCTGTGGCTGCGCCCGGACCTGTTCGGCTTCGTCGAGCCGGCGGCCACCTGGCGCGAGTTCGTCAACGACGTCGGCCTCGGCTGGCTTGCACTCGGCGCGGCCGGGCTGCTGTTCCGCGTCGTCCAGTTGACGTTCCAGCAGAGCCTGCGCACGGGCGTGGTGTGGATGACGAAGATCCTCACCGACCCCTTCCACGACATCTGGCTGTACCACCGCGCGCCGCTCGCGCTGCTGCGCGGCGAGCTGATCGACCCGATGCCGCACGCGCGGCAGTCTCACTGAACGGTGCGCCGGCGCGTCAGAACCGCGCCTTCAGCACCTCGCGCAGCACGCTGCGGCGGATCGACCTGTGCGTCACGCTGTCGTCGCGCCACCACCAGCCGTCGGCGTGCATCTCGCGCGCGGCGGCGACGAACCGCTCGGCCACGGCGTCGAAGTCGTCGGCGCCGTAGTTCAGGCTGAAGATCAGCCGCCCGCTGCCGACCCAGCTCAGCGCCAGGCCGTGCTTGCGCAGGTAGTACTGCAGCATCCAGTGGTAGCGCCCGGGCTGCGTGTAGAGCACGGTCCAGATCGTCGACAGGTTTGCCACGCGCACCGGCACACCGGCGTCGCGCAGCATCGCGTTCAGGCGCTCCGCGCGCGCGTTCCAGCGCGCGTCGAGGCCGTCGTAGATCGCCTGCACCTCGGGCGTCTCGAGGCGGTCGAGGAAGGCGTCCATCGCGCCCATCACGTACGGGTGCGCGTTGAACGTACCGCGCGCGAAGCACACGTCGGCCGGGCGGTCGTCGCGGAAGCGCTTCATCAGGTCGCGGCGGCCGCAGACCACACCCACCGGCAGCCCGCCGCCGAGCGTCTTGCCGTAGGTGACGAGGTCGGCCTGGACGCCAAAGTACTGCTGCGCGCCGCCCGGCGCGAGGCGAAAGCCGACGAACACCTCGTCGAAGATCAGCACGATGCCGCGCTCGCTGCACACCTGACGCAGCGCTCGCAGCCACTCGGTGTACGCGGCGCGGTCGAAGTGCGCGCGCCGCGAGCCGTCGACGAGGCCCGAGTCGCCCGGCGCCGGCGCGTTCGGGTGCAGCGCCTGCAGCGGGTTGACGAGCACGCAGGCGATGTCGCGCCGCGTGCGCAGCACCTGCAGCGTGCGCGGGTCCAGGTCGGCCAGGGTGTAGGTCTGGCGCGGCATGACCGGGTTGCCGGGTCCGGGCTGCACGTCCTCCCACCAGCCGTGGTAGGCGCCGCAGAAGCGCACGACGTGGCTGCGCCGCGTGTGGTAGCGCGCCAGCCGCACCGCCTGCATCACCGCCTCGGTGCCCGACATGTGAAAGCTCACCTCGTCGAGCCCCGAAATGCGCTTCAGCCGCGCGACGTTGCGCGCCACGACCGGGTGCAGGCTGCCGAGCACCACGTTGCCGTCGAGGTCGGTCATCGTGACGCCCGAGGCCGACTGCACGAAGGCGCCGGCACGCAGGTGCTGGCGCAGCACCGGCGCGTACTGGAACGGCACGCGGTAGCGGCCGGTGAACTGCAGGTCGGCCAGGCCTTCGGCCGTCTCGGCGGTCAACTCGAGCGTGCGCGGGTAGCGCTCGCGGTACAGGGCGGCCAGGCGCTCGAGCGCCGCGCGCCGCTGCACCTGCACCGCGGGCGGCGCGCCGTCGCTGGCGAAGAACTGCGCCTCATCGTAGGCGTAGCCGGGCAGCCACGCGGCAACGCGTTTGGCCATGCGTGCGTGGCCGGCGAGCGAGCGGTGCTTGGCGAGCGAGAGCTGCACGCGCCGGCGCGCGCGCGGCAGCAGGGCGGCCAGCAGGCCGAGCATGGTGGTGCCGAGGACCAGGGGTTCGTTCATCGAGGTGGCTCGTGAGTGAAGCGCGATCTGTAACCGACGCCGGTGACGCCGGCGTGAAAGCCCCGCGCCCGGCGCGCTGGCGCCGCTGGCGCGACCGCGTGCTGCAGCAGGAGGACCTGAATTTCCTGCTCACGAACCGCATCCCGCGCATCGCGCTGACGCGCTTGGTCGGCTGGTTCAGCCAGATCCGCCAGCCGTGGCTCGCGCGCACGTCGATCGCGGTGTGGCGCGCGTTCACCGACCTCGACCTGAGCGATGCCAAGCCGCAGCGCTACGCGAGCCTGCACGAGTGCTTCGTGCGCGAGCTGCGCCCCGGCGCGCGTCCCGTCGACCGCGATCCCGCGCTGCTGACGAGCCCGTGCGACGCCATCGTCGGCGCCTGCGGCACGCTCGACGGGCTGCAGGCGCTGCAGGCCAAGGGCATGGCGTACCCGCTCGAGGTCTTGCTCGGCAGCACGCAGGCGGCCGAGCCGTACCGCGACGGCACGTACGTGACGCTGCGGCTGACGTCGACGATGTACCACCGCTTTCACGCGCCGCACGACGGCACGCTCGAGCACGTGACCTACTTCAGCGGCGACACGTGGAACGTCAACCCGATCGCCCTCGCGCGCGTCGAGCGCCTGTTCTGCCGCAACGAGCGCGCCGCGCTGCGCTACCGGCTCGACG
>JALOSD010000317.1 GCA_025458585.1 Burkholderiaceae bacterium
CGGGATCTCGTAGTTGCCCGGGCGCTCGACGTCGCCGACCATCGAGTAGATCTTGGTGCCGCCGTTGTTCGGCTTGCCGCACTCGAGGTAGGCCTGCCCGCCGTGGTTGATGATCCACGGCACCGCGGCGAAGGTCTCGGTGTTGTTGATCGTCGTCGGCTTGCCGTACAGGCCGAAGCTCGCCGGGAACGGCGGCTTGAAGCGCGGCTGGCCCTTCTTGCCCTCGAGCGATTCGAGCAGCGCCGTCTCCTCGCCGCAGATGTAGGCGCCGAAGCCGTGGTGCGCGTGCAGCTGGAAGCTGAACCCCGAGCCGAGGATGTTGTCGCCGAGGAAGCCCGCGGCTCGCGCCTCCTCGAGCGCCTGCTCGAAGCGCTCGTAGATCTCGAAGATCTCGCCGTGGATGTAGTTGTAGCCCGTCTTCACACCCATCGCGTAGGCGGCGATCGCCATGCCCTCGATGACGATGTGCGGGTTGTAGGCCAGGATGTCGCGGTCCTTGCAGGTGCCGGGCTCGCCCTCGTCGCTGTTGCACACCAGGTACTTCGGCCCCGGGAACGCGCGCGGCATGAAGCTCCACTTGAGCCCGGTCGGGAAGCCCGCGCCGCCACGCCCGCGCAGCGCGCTCGTCTTGACCTCGGCGATCACCTGCTCGGGCGACATCCCGGCGGCGCCGTCGGCGCCGAGCACCTTCTTCAGCGCCGCGTAGCCGCCGCGCGCGACGTAGTCCGCGAGGCGCCAGTTGCTGCCGTCGAGGCCGGCGTAGATCTGCGGCGCGATGTGGCGGCCGTGGAAGCAGGTCTCGCGGCCGGTGGCCTGGAAGCGGGAGAGATCCAGCATGGCGTGCCGGTCGTTCGTCATGTAGCTGACCATCTGCCGGTCGTTGACGAGCATCACCGGCGCGTCGGCGCAGGCGCCGAGGCACTCGCACTTCTGCACCGTGAACATCCCGTCGGGCGTCGTGCCACCCTCCTCGACGCCGAGCCGCTCGCACAGGTGCGCGAGCGCCTTCTCGCCGTCGCGCAGCGCGCACGGAAGGTTGGTGCACACGTTGAGCTTGAACCGGCCCAACGGCTGCTGGTTGTACATGTTGTAGAACGTGGTGACCTCGTGCACCGCGATCGGCGGCATGCCGAGCACCTCGGCCACCGCGAGCTCGGCCTCCTGCGACACCCAGCCCTGCTCCTGCTGCACGATCGCCAGGCACGCCATCACTGCCGACTGCTTCTGGTCGGCCGGGTACTTGGCCACTTCGCGCTGCATGCGCGCGAGCGTCGCGTCGCTGAACGTCATCGCTTCGCTCATCGGTCGACCTCGCCGAACACGACGTCCATCGTGCCGATGATCGCCACCGCGTCGGCGATCATGTGCCCGCGCGCCATCTCGTCGAGCGCCGACAGGTGCACGAAGCCGGGCGGGCGGATCTTCAGCCGGTACGGCTTGTTCGCACCGTCGCTGATCAGGTAGATGCCGAATTCGCCCTTCGGGTGCTCGACGGCGGCGTAGGCCTCGCCCTCGGGCACGTGCATGCCCTCGGTGAAGAGCTTGAAGTGGTGGATCAGCTCCTCCATGTTCGCCTTCATGTCCACGCGCGACGGCGGCGCCACCTTGTGGTTGTCGGTGATCACCGGGCCCGGGTTGCGCTTGAGCCAGTCGACGCACTGCTGGATGATGCGGTTCGACTGGCGCATCTCCTCGATGCGCACGAGGTAGCGGTCGTAGGTGTCGCCGTTCGCCCCCACCGGCACGTCGAAGTCCATGCGGTCGTAGACGTCGTACGGCTGCATCTTGCGCAGGTCCCACGCGATGCCCGAGCCGCGCAGCATCGGGCCGGTGAAGCCGAGGTTGAGCGCGCGCTCGGGCGACACGACGCCGATGCCCACCGTGCGCTGCTTCCAGATCCGGTTGTCGGTCAGCAGCGTCTCGTAGTCGTCGACGTTCTTCGGGAAGCGCTGCGTGAAGTCGTCGATGAAGTCGAGCAACGAGCCCTGGCGGTTCTCGTTGAGCTTGGCCATCGTCTTCGCGTTGCGGACCTTGCTCGGCTGGTACAGCGACATGCGCTCGGGCAGGTCGCGGTAGACGCCGCCGGGGCGGAAGTACGCGGCGTGCATGCGCGCACCCGACACCGCCTCGTACATGTCGAACAGGTCCTCGCGCTCGCGGAAGCAGTAGATGAAGATGTTCATCGCGCCGCAGTCGAGGCCGTGCGCGCCGAGCCACATCAGGTGGTTCAGCAGCCGCGTGATCTCGGAGTACATGACGCGGATGTACTGCGCACGCAGCGGCACCTCGACGCCCAGCAGCTTCTCGATCGCGAGGCAGTAGGCGTGCTCGTTGCACATCATCGAGACGTAGTCGAGCCGGTCCATGTACGGCAGCGACTGGATGAACGTCTTCGTCTCGGCGAGCTTCTCGGTCGCGCGGTGCAGCAGCCCGATGTGCGGGTCGGCGCGCTGGATCACCTCGCCGTCGAGCTCGAGCACGAGGCGCAGCACGCCGTGCGCGGCCGGGTGCTGCGGGCCGAAGTTGAGCGTGTAGTTCTTGATGTCCGCCATCTCACGCCCGCCTCAGTGGAGGCCTCCGTATTGGTCTTCGCGCACGATGCGCGGCGTGATCTCGCGCGGCTCGATCGTCACCGGCTGGTAGATCACGCGCCGGCGCTCCGGGTCGTAGCGCATCTCGACGTGACCCGAGACCGGGAAGTCCTTGCGCATCGGGTGGCCGATGAAGCCGTAGTCGGTCAGGATGCGGCGCAGGTCGTCGTGGCCCTCGAACACGATGCCGTAGAGGTCGAACGCCTCGCGCTCGAACCAGTTCGCGCTCGCCCACACACCGGTCAGCGAGGGCACCAGCGGCAGGTCGTCGTCGGGCGCGAACACCTTCAGCCGCAGGCGCCAGTTGTGCGCGAGGCTCAGCAGGTGCGAGACGATGGTAGTCGACGCCGGCGAGGTCCATCAGCTGCTCGAACTTCAGCGCCTCGGCGTCGCGCAGCGTGCGCGCGACGTCGAGCAGGTCGGCCGCACGCACGGTCGCGGTGAGCTCGCCGCGGTCGCACGTGAGGGCCTGCAGGCGTTCGCCGAGCGCGCCTTTCAGCGCGGCCTCGAGCCGGTCGAGTCGTTCGCTCATGGTGTCCTCAGCGCGCGATCGTGTTCTCGCGCCGGATCTTGGCCTGCAGCTGCAGGATGCCGTACAGCAGCGCCTCGGCGGTGGGCGGGCAGCCGGGCACGTAGACGTCGACCGGCACGATGCGGTCGCAGCCGCGCACCACCGAGTAGCTGTAGTGGTAGTAGCCGCCGCTCGGGCGGAACAGCATGCCGAAGCGGTCGATGTCGTAGCGCGCCGCGCCGGCGTGCATCATCTCCACCGCGCAGCACGCCAGGCCGAAGGTCATCGGCCACAGCGAGCCGGTCTTCGACCAGTTGATCAGCTTGTCGACCGAGGTGGTGACGAAGCCTTCCTTCAGGACGCCTTCGATGCCCATCGTGCGATCACTCCCAGTCGAGCGCGCCCTTCTTCCATTCGTAGACGAAGCCGACGACCAGGATCGTCAGGAAGAGCATCATCGCCCAGAAACCTGACGGCCCGATTTCATGCAGCGCCACTGCCCACGGAAAGAGGAAGGCGATTTCCAGGTCGAACAGGATGAACAGGATCGCGACGAGGTAGTAGCGCACGTCGAACTTCATGCGCGCGTCCTCGAAGGCCTCGAAGCCGCATTCGTAGGGCGAGGCCTTGGCCGCGTCGGGCCGGTTCGGCCCCAGCAGATAGCCGAGCACCTGGGGGGCGACACCGACCGCCGCGCCGACCAGGATGAACAGGATCACGGGCAGGTATTGCTGCAGGTCCATGGTGACGTACGGCGCAGGGGCTGCGGGCGGGCGCTCTTTGTTCGGGGCGCCCGGCTCCCGCTCGGGGCCTGGCGCGCGATTTCAGTGTTGTTGGTGCCGACGGCGAGACTCGAACTCGCACAGCTTTCGCCACTACCCCCTCAAGATAGCGTGTCTACCAATTTCACCACG
>JALOSD010000080.1 GCA_025458585.1 Burkholderiaceae bacterium
CGACGCCGCCGACGCCTGCATCACCACCGTCAGCGCGGCGCCGATGCCGACCATCGTCAGCGCGCCGAGCACGCCCTCGCCCGAGGGCAGCACGACCTCGTCGGCCAGGCCGAGGAACGACTGCTGCAGCAGCCCGATGCCGAGGAACAGCAGGCCGAAGCCCGCGACCGCCTGGCCGGCGGCGGCGAAGGCCGGCCGGCGGCCGAACAGGCGCGCCGCCGCGCCGAGGCCGATCAGCGGCAGCGCGAACGCCTCGACCTTGATGCGCAGCCGCACCAGTGCGACGAGCCAGCCGGTGAACGTGGTGCCGACGTTGCCGCCGAACAGTACCCACAGCGCCTGGGACAGGCTCGGCAGCCCGGCGTTGACGAAGCCGATCGCGGCGACCGTGCCCGCGCTCGACGACTGCACCGCCGCGGTCATCAGCGCGCCGGTGGCCAGCCCGTGCAGGCGCGTGCGCGTCGAGCGCGCGACCACCTGCTCGAGCGCCGGCCCGGCGGCCGTCTTCAGGCCGTCGGTCATCATGCCCATGCCGAGCAGGAACAGGCCGACGCCGCCGAACAGCGGCCCGAGCAGGGCGACGAAGTCGAGGCCGCTCATGCGCCGAAGGTGGGCGGCCCCGCACGGGCCGGGCAGCGGGCTCGCCCGCCCCTGGCCCGGGGGATCAGGTCGGTGTCGGCGTGCCGGCCATGCGGTCGTACTTCAGGAAGTACTGGCGCGCCAGCGCGACGAGCTGGCCGTCGCTCGGCTGGTCGACCGTCTCGTAGCCGACGATCTGCTTGGCCGCCTGCGGGCGGTGCTTCTCGACGTAGTGGCGGAAGTCGGCCTGCGCCGTCTTCGAGCCGACGACGAGCACCTCGGCGATGCCGGCGAGCGCGTCGCAGACCTCGCCGAAGAACTCGTGCTCGGTGCGCACCTGGCTGCCGTGGTGGCGCGTCGGGTGGCTGTGCGCCTTCAGCTTCTGCGCCTCGACATGGTCGGGGTCGAACTGGAGGATCTGGGCGGTGTGGTGGTCGAGGCGCACCACGGCGTGGAACAGGGCCATCGGGCTATCTCCGGCAACGGTAAAGGAGGTCGGGCAGCGGCGAGCGCGCCGCTCAGGCGCGCCGCGCGGCGGCGCGCTCGCGCGCCGAGGCGCAATCGACGCAGCGCAGCGCCCACGGCTCGGCCTTCAGGCGGTCGAACGGAATGTCGACGCCGCAGTCGGCGCAGCGGCCGTATTCGCCACGTTCGAGGCGCCGCAGCGCGGCAACGACGGCGTCGAGCTCGGCGCGCTCGAAATCGGTCAGCGCGGCAGCGACGTCGCGCTCGGGCAGTCGCTGCGGCGCGTCGTCGCCGTCCTGCGTCAGGACGTCGTGCGCACGCTCGGCGCGGCTCTGGCCGTGCAGGTGCTCGGCGAGCTGGCTTTCGAGCGCGCGCCGGCGCTCGCTGAGCCCGGCTTCGAGCTGGGCACGCTGGCCGGCAGTCAGGGCGGCGTTCATTGTCGTTCTCCTCGGAATCGTCGATCTCATCTTCTCAGCCCGGCCGCCGCGGCGCATTGATCGCGGTCAAGGAGCCCCGGCTGGCGACGCGCGCTTCCTACAATCCTGCGCCCCGCGTCGTCGGCCTTCAGCGCCACCATGTCGCCCTACCCGTCCCACCGCTGCGACGTGCTCGTGATCGGCGCCGGCCCGGCCGGCAGCGCCTGCGCGCAGGCGCTCGCCGAGGGCGGCCTCGACGTCGTGCTCGCCGACCAGCACGACTTCCCGCGCGACAAGGTCTGCGGCGACGGCCTGATCCCCGACGCGCACGCGGCGCTGAAGCGGCTGCGCGTGCACGACGAAGTGATGGCGCACGCCCAGCGCGTGCAGCGCGTCGGCTGCATCGGCCCGCGCGGCGGGCGCGTCGACGTGCCCGGCACGCTCGCGGTGCTGCCGCGGCGCGTGCTCGACCACATCCTCGTGCGCAGCGCGTCGCGCGCCGGTGCGGCGCTGCTGACGCCCTGGCGCTTCGAGTCCCCGCTCGTCGACGGCGGGCGCGTCGTCGGCGCGCGGCTGCGCTCGGGCGCGTCGGTGCGCGAGATCGGCGCGCGCTGGGTCGTGCTCGCCACCGGCGCGGTGCCGCAGGCGCTGATCGCCGCCGGCATGTGCCGCCGGCGCACGCCGAGCGCGGTGGCGCTGCGCGGCTACGTGAAGCACGACGGCATGGCCGGGCGCCTCGACGCGCTCGAGGTCGTGTGGCACCCGCGCCTGGCGCGCGGCTACGGCTGGGTCTTCCCGGCGCCCGGCGGCGTGTACAACGTCGGCGTCGGCCTCGTGCACAGCCACGCCGCCGACGCCGACGGCCGCGCGACGATGGCCGACGTGAACCTGCGGTCGATGTTCGCGGCCTTCACCGAGGTCCACGCGCCGGCGCGCGAGCTGATGGCCGGCGGCACGCTGCAGGGGGGCCTGAAGGGCGCGCCGCTGCGCTGCTCGCTCGACGGCGCGGCGTGGAGCCGCCCCGGCCTGCTCGTGACGGGCGAAGCCGCCGGCAGCACCTACGCCTTCACCGGCGAAGGCATCGGCAAGGCGATGGAGACCGGCCTGCTGGCCGCGCAGGCCCTCGTGCGCGAACGCCGCGACGGGCTCGACGACGCGGCGGCATGCGCGCGCGCCGCACCCCGGCGCTGCTGCGCCGCATGGCCGGCGTGCTCGACGAGACGGCCGATCCGGGCAACATCGTGTCGGTGCGCGGCGTCGCGAAGCTGCTGCTGCCGATGCGCTGAGCGCCGCGACCCGGCGCCGGGCGCGCTCAGTGGCGCAGCTCGCGGCGCAGGATCTTGCCGACGTTGCTCTTCGGCAGGTCGTCGCGGAACTCGATGTACTTCGGCCGCTTGTAGGCGGTGAAGTTGTCGCGGCAGTACTTCGCGACGTCGTCCTCGGTCAGCGTCGGGTCGCGCTTGACGACGAAGAGTTTCACCGCCTCGCCCGACCTCTCGTCGGGCACGCCGACCGCGGCGCACTCGAGCACGCCGGGCATCAGGCCGACGACCTGCTCGATCTCGTTCGGGTAGACGTTGAAGCCCGAGACCAGGATCATGTCCTTCTTGCGGTCGACGATGCGCACGTAGCCGCGCTCGTCCATCACGCCGACGTCGCCGCTCTTGAAGTAGCCGTCGGCGGTCATGACCTTGGCCGTCTCGTCGGGGCGGTTCCAGTAGCCGGCCATCACCTGCGGGCCGCGGATGCAGATCTCGCCCGGCGAGCCTAGCGGCACGTCGCGACCGTCGTCGTCGCGGATCGCGATCTCGGTCGACGGGATCGGCAGCCCGATCGTGCCGGTGAACTCGCGCTTGTCGAGCCGGTTGCTCGTCGCCACCGGCGACGTCTCCGACAGGCCGTAGCCCTCGACGACCGGGCAGCCGGTGACCTTGAGCCACTTCTCGGCCGTGGCCTGCTGCACCGCCATGCCGCCGCCGTTGGAGACGACGAGCTCGCTGAAGTCCAGCCGCGCGAAGTCGGCGTCGTTGGCGAGCGCGTTGAACAGCGTGTTGACGGCCGGGAACATGTTGACCTTGTACTTGCCGAGCGTCTTCACGAGGCCGGGGATGTCGCGCGGGTTCGGGATCAGCAGGTTCATGCCGCCCAGGCGCGCGCCCATGAAGTAGCAGATCGTGAGCGCGAAGATGTGGTACAGCGGCAGCGCGCAGACGATCGTCAGCTGCTTGCTGCCGACGGTGTCGAGCACCGGCTTGAACCAGGCCTCGGTCTGCAGGATGTTGGCGACGACGTTGCGGTGCGTCAGGGTCGCACCTTTTGACACGCCGGTGGTGCCGCCGGTGTACTGCAGGAACGCGACGTCGTCGCCGCTCAGCTCGGGGCGCTTGAGCGACATGCGCGTGCCCTCGGCGACGGCCATGTTGAAGCGCACGACGGTGCGCCCGTCGCCGAGCGGCAGGCGGAACTCGGGCACCATCTTCTTCAGGTGCCGCACCGCGAAGTTGACGAAGTTGCCCTTCCAGAAGCCGAGCAGGTCGCCCATCGCGGCGAGCACGACGTGGCGCACCGGCGTGTGCTCGATGACCTCCTCGAGCGTGGAGGCGAAGTTCTCGAGCACGACGATCGCCTGCGCGCCCGAGTCCTTCAGCTGGTGCTCGAGCTCGCGCGGCGTGTACAGCGGGTTGACGTTGACGACGGTGTAGCCGGCGCGCAGCACGGCGGCGATCGCGACCATGTACTGCGGCACGTTCGGCATCATCAGCGCGACGCGCGCGCCGCGTTCGAGGCCGAGCGACTGCAGGTAGGCACCGAGCGCCTGCGAGCGGTCGTCGAGGTCGCGGTAGCGCAACCGCGCGTCCATGCAGGCGCAGGCGTCGCGCGAGGCGTACTGGCGAAACGACAGCTCGAGCACGTCCACGAGCGTCGTGCGCGGGTCCACCTGCACCTCGGCCGGCATGCCCGGCGGGTAGTGCTTCAGCCACGGGCGGCTCGCCGACGCGGGGGCGGTGGCGGTGGCGGAGGCGCGGGGGGGGCTGTCGACGATGGCTTGCACGATCACTCCTGATTGCAGGGGCACGAGGTGGTGCGGCGGTACGGGCCGCGCGGCGGCGATCGTCGCCGCGACCCGGCGCGGCGCGCTACGGTAGTTGCCCGAGCGGATCGCCCGCTGTCGCCACAGCGACATCGGTCGCGCCGAACAGGCGGTCGGCGAGCTCGGTCTCGCGCCGCACGATCAGCGCGAGGAACGGCTGCGCACCGCGCAGCGCGCGGAAGGTGTCGAAACCCGACTCGAGGAACTGCTGCAACGCGTCCAGACGCGCCAGCCTGGCCGGGCCGCGCATCATGCGCAGACTGTGGCGCAGCAGCGGGTTGCGCGTGTAGACGTCGAGATCTAGACCGACGCGGTGCATCAGCTCGATCTGGCGCTGGCGGTCGTGCGGCCGTCCGGTGCGCTGCCACGCCTCGACGTAGGCGGCACGATCGAGCGCCCGGGCGCCGAGGTGGCGCGCCATCTGGGTGTCGAGCTCCTCCGACAGCGCGTGCAGCGCCGCGAGGTGGGCGACGGTGTCGACGACTTCGCGCGGGAACAGCCGCACGAGGCCGGGCACGACGCGCGCGAACTGCGCGTCGCGGTTCGTGAAGTCGTGCGGGCCGTACAGCTCGTCGAGGAAGAAGTGCGCCGCCGCCGTGTAGCGCGGGTCGGCGAGCAGGTCGGCGTAGGTCGCCTCGAAGCGCTGGTGCTGATACGCCTTCAGCGCGACGACGGTGGCGTCGAGCGCGCGGTCGGCGGCGCGCGCGCGGCGCTCGGCGTCGACCCGCTTCAGGTCGGCGAGGATCGCGTCGCCGGTGGGATGCATGAGGGAGTCTCGGGCGGGCCCTAGTCTGTCGCCCCTACGGGCGTCGGCGGCAATGATGCAACACTCGGCGCCGATGCCACGACGCAAGCTCGGACCGGGCGGCGGCTCGATCGCCTCGCCGGCGCCCTTCCCACTTCCGAAGGCGCCCGCTGCGATACGCCGGCCCGACGACGGTGCTCGGCTACCCCCCGGCATCGGCGCGAGCCCGCTGCCGTCTGCCTGCAGCGTCGGCGCCCGTCAGGCGGCCGCGCTCGCGCTGCGCCTCGCCGGGCACAGCGGCGCATTTTCCTGAGCGCATGACGATCGCGCGCCTGCAGCGCCTGCTGGTGTTTGCGCTGCTCGGCGTCGCGGTCGTGTGGGTGGGCCTGGCCGTCGCCCACGACCGGCCGGTGCTCGCCGTCTTCGGCGTGCTCGTGCCGCTGGTCGGTCACGGCGCGGTGCTCGGTGCGGAGTTCGTCCTGCTCGCGCGCGTCAACCGCCGCGACCCGGCGCCGCGCGCGACGGCGCCCGAGCTCGTGCACGCTTGGCTCGCCGAGACGTGGACCGCGCTCGTCGTCTTCGGCTGGCGCCAGCCGTTTCGCGCCGCCGCCGTGCCCGACCACCTGCCGGCCGACATGCGCGGGCGCCGCGGCGTGCTGCTCGTGCACGGCTTCGTCTGCAACCGCGGGGTGTGGAACCCATGGCTGCGGCGCCTGCGCGCCGCGGGCGTGCCCTGCGTCGCGGTGAACCTCGAGCCGCCGTTCGGCCGCATCGAGGACTACGCACCGATCGTCGACGCCGGGATGCGGCGGCTCGCCGAGGCCACCGGCGTCGCGCCGCTGGTCGTCGCCCACAGCATGGGCGGGCTCGCGGTGCGCGAATGGCTGGCGCAGACGCAGGGCCGGCAGCCCGTGCACGCCGTGATCACGATCGGCACGCCGCACCACGGTACCTGGCTCGCGCGCCTCGCGTTCAGTCCGAACGGACGCCAGATGCGGCTCGCCGGACCGTGGGTCGACGAGCTTGCGCGACGCGAGCCGGCGCCGCGCCCGCCGTTCGTCTGCTTCCACGGCGCGTGCGACAACATCGTGTTCCCGGCGAGCACGGCGACCCTGCCCGGCGCCGACAACCGGCACCTGGCCGGCATCGCGCACGTCGACATGGCCTACGACGACGCCGTGTTCGACGAGGCGATGCGGCGGTTGCGCGAACCGGTGGCGGCGTCGTCGTCGACCGCCAGCGGCTCGACCGCCGGCTCGGCGGCGGCGTCGACCCCGGCCTCGCCCTGACGCGGGCGGCCGAGCCCCGCCAGGCTCGCGACGGCCACGCCGACGAACAGGCCCGCCAGCACCCTCAGCACGACGCCGCCGCCGAGCAGGGCGTCGAGCACCAGCAGCCCCGCCGCGAGCGCGAACGCGAGCGCGGCGAGCAGGGCCAGCGTCGCGCGGGTGGACCAGGCAAGGGGCTTGGGGCGCATCGCAACCGTCTCGTGGCGAGACGGCAGTCTCGGTGCGGACCGCGCAAGCGGCCATCACCCCTCGTGGGGAGGTCGGCAGGGGGTCGCCCGGCCGAGGCCGCCGATCAGCGCTCCGTCACCGGCCGCACCGGCGCGAGCGGGTCGAACGCGGCCGCGCGCTTGTCCTGCCACGCTGCGATCGCGGTCGTCATCTCGCCGAGGTCGAAGATCGCGCTTTGCAGCAGCGTCATCTGGTCGAGCGCGTCGGCGGTGCCGTGGTCGCGCGCGTAGTTCAGCGCGCGCTTGCTGCCGGCGATCGCGAGCGGGCTCTTGGCCGCGATCTCGAGTGCGAGCCGGTGCGCGTGCTCGTGCAGCACCGCGGCGTCGGGCAGCACGGCGTTGACGAGCCCGACCGCGAGCGCGCGCTCGGCGCCGAGCCGCTCGCCGGTGTAGGCCATCTGGCGCGCGACGCCGTCGGGCACGATTTTCGGCAGCCGCTGCAGCGAACCGACGTCGGCGGCCATGCCGATGTGGATCTCCTGCACGGTGAAGAACGCGTCGGCGCTGCACAGGCGGATGTCGCATGCGGCGGCGAGGTCGAGTCCGGCGCCGACGCAGCCGCCCTGCACCGCGCAGATCACCGGGAAGCGCGCGTCGTCGAGCACGTCGAAGCACGCCATCAGCCGCCGCAGCGAGTCCTGGAACGCGAGGCGCTTGCGCGCGTCGGTCGTGTCGAGCATCGCCAGGCCGCTGGCGAACACGTCGAGCGCCATGCCGGCGCAGAAGTGCTTGCCGGTCGAGCGGATCACGAGCACGCGCGTGCGGCCCTCGTCCGACAGCCGCTGGACCTCGTCGCGCAGCCCGGTGAAAAAGGGCGGCGCGACGGTGTTCAGCCGCTCGGGGTGGTCAAGCTCGAGCGTCGCGACGCCGGTCGCCTCGTCGAGCGCGAGCGTGAAGTGGTCGTGGGTCATTTGGGTCTCCTGTGCTCGCGCCAGCATAGCGCGCCACGACACCGCACCACGAAGCCGCGCGCGGCCCGGCTGGCTACACTCGAGACGATTTCCGGAGAGACACGATGAACGCCCGCGACCCGCTGCAACCCGTCCGGCCCGACGAGGCCACCGCGCTCGCCACCTTCGCCACCCGGGCCTGGGACGAGCGCATCGTGCCGGCGTTGAAGGACTACATCGCGGTGCCCGCGAAGAGCCCGATGTTCGACGCCGACTGGGCTGCACGCGGGCTGATCGACCGCGTCGTGCACGACGCGGCACGCTGGGTCGAGTCGCGCCGGGTGCCCGGGCTCGTGCTCGAGATCGTGCGCCTGCCCGGGCGCACGCCGGTGCTGTTCTTCGACGTGCCGGCCACGCGCCCCGACGCCACCGGCACCGTGCTGCTCTACGGCCACCTCGACAAGCAGCCCGAGTTCTCCGGCTGGCGGCGAGACCTCGGGCCGTGGACGCCGAAGCTCGACGGCGAGCTGCTCTACGGCCGCGGCGGCGCCGACGACGGCTACGCCGTCTACGCCGCGATCAGCGCAATCGAGGCGCTCGACGCGCAGGGCATCGGCCGCCCGCGCTGCGTCGGCCTGATCGAGACGGGCGAGGAGAGCGGCTCGCCCGACCTGCCGGCGTACCTCGACGCGCTGCGCGAGCGGCTCGGCGACGTCGCGCTCGTCGTCTGCCTCGACTCGGGCGCCGGCAACTACGACCAGCTGTGGCTGACGACGTCGCTGCGCGGCATGGTCAGCGGCGTGCTGAAGGTCGAGGTGCTGACCGAGGGCGTGCACTCGGGCGACGCCAGCGGCCTCGTGCCGTCGAGCTTTCGCATCCTGCGCCAGCTGCTCGACCGGCTCGAGGACAGCCGCACGGGCACGCTGCTGCCGGGCAGCTTCCACTGCGAGATCCCGACGACGCGCGTCGAGCAGGCGAACGCCGCCGCCGCGGTGCTCGGCGCCGAAGTCTGGAAACGCTTCCCGTGGGCCTGCGGCGCCGACGGCGGCAGCGTGCTGCCGACGACGACCGACCCCGCCGAGGCGCTGCTCAACCGCACCTGGCGCCCGACGCTGAGCGTGACCGGCGCCGACGGCTTTCCGGCGCTCGGCGACGCCGGCAACGTGCTGCGCCCGTACACCGCGTTCAAGCTCAGCCTGCGCCTGCCGCCGCTCGTCGACGGCCACGAGGCCGCGATGACGCTGAAGGCGCTGCTCGAGGACAACGCGCCGTACCACGCCAAGGTCACGTTCGAGCCCGACGGTCGCGCCGGTGCCTTCGGCGCCACCGGCTGGAACGCGCCCGACCTCGCGCCCTGGCTCGAGCGTGCGCTCGACGCGGCGTCGCGCGCGCACTGGGGCGCCCCGCTCGGCTACATCGGCCAGGGCGGCACGATCCCGCTGATGAACATGCTGCAGCGCGGCTTCCCGCGTGCACAGATGATGGTGTGCGGCGTGCTCGGGCCGAAGAGCAACGCCCACGGCCCGAACGAGTTCCTGCACGTGCCGTACGCGAAGAAGCTCACGGCCGCGGTCGCGCAGGTCGTCGCGGCCTGCCCCTGAAGGCCGCGCCGGCGCGCGCGGCCGGCGTCAGCGCAGGCGGAGGCGCAGCCGTTCGGCGTAGGCGCGCAGCGCCGGGTCGGGGCCACGGCTCGCCTGCAAAAGGCAGTCGAGCGCGTAGGCCGGGTCGTCCTGCAGGCGACCGACGTCGAGCCGATGGCCCTGCAGGCCCATCAGCCACTTGAAGCCGACCCACTCCGGCAACGCAGGCGCCTGGGCACCGTGCGCCGCTCGCTCGGGCGGCAGGGCATGCTCGAAGTCCATCCGACGATTGTGCGGTTGCAGCATCGTGCAGTGTGCCGCCGAAGCTGACGGCGGCCCGACATCCCCCCGTGACGCGGTGCGCTTTGTGTCGCGCGCGTGACAAGGACTTGCCTGTCCAGGTCAGCGCAGCGAGAAACCGGTGGCGATCATCCCGTCGCCGCACAGCGGCTCGATCAGGCCGAGCAGCGGCTCGAGCGGCCGGTACCGCGTGGGCTTGCCGTCGCGGTGCTTCAGGCGGCAGAAGATGCCGAGCACCTTCAGGTGGCGCTGCAGCCCCATCCACTCGAGCGCGCGCCAGCATTCGCCGAAGTCCTCGCCCATCGGGTGGTCGCCGAACAGGCCGGCATCGCGCGCCTGCTGCCACCAGCGAACGGCCCAGTCGATCTCGCGCTCCTCGTCCCACGAGACGAAGGCATCGCGCAGCAGCGACGCGATGTCGTACGTGATCGGCCCGTGCACCGCGTCCTGGAAGTCGAGGATGCCGGGGTTCGGCTCGGTCACCATCAGGTTGCGCGGCATCCAGTCGCGGTGCACCGCGACGCGCGGCTGCGAAAGCGCGCTCGCCACGAGCAGCGCCGCGAGCCGCTCCCAGGTCTGGCGCTCGCGCTCGTTCCACTGGCGGCCGAACTCGCGCTCGACGCACCAGTCGGGAAAGAGCGCGAGCTCGCGCTGCAGCAGCGCCGCGTCGTACGGCGGCAGGCTGCCGGCGTCGACGTCGCGCTGCCAGCGCACGAGTGCGCCGATCGCGTCGCGCATCAGGCGGTCGGCGCGCGCTGCGTCAGCGCCGCGCAGCGCGTCGAGGTACAGCGTGTGGCCGAGGTCGCTCAGCAGCAGGAAGCCGCACTCGGCGTCGGCAGCGACCACCTGCGGCGCGTGCAGCCCCGCCTTCGCCATCAGGCCGGCGACGTGCAGGTACGGGCGCACGTCCTCGTGCGACGGCGGCGCGTCCATCACGACGAAGCTGCCGGCGGCACCGTCGATGCGCAGGTAGCGGCGAAAGCTCGCGTCGGCCGACGCCGGCCGCAGCGTCTCGGGGCGCAGGGCGTGCGCAGCCACGAGCGGCGCGAGCCAGTCGTGGAAGGCCTGGCGCCGCGCGGGGTCGGCCCAGACGACGTCGTCGGGGGAAGTCATCGGCGGGAAAGCGGTTCAGTCGGGCCCGCCGGGACGGCGGGTGCGGCGCGAGGGCGCGATGTGCCTCGTGGATAATGAATTCTAGGTTCGCCGCCCTCGTCAGCGGCCCGCGCCGCGTGCCTGTTCCCCGCCTCCGTGCCGCCCCGTTGCGCCCGCTGACCCCCCGTCGTCTCGCTGCTGCACCGCCCGCATCACGCGCGCACACCGCGCTCGCGCTGCTCAGCGCCTGCGCCGCGTCGGCGGCGCTGGCGCAGGGCTCGATCGCGCCGACCGAGCCGGTCACGATCGACGCCGACCGCATCGAGGTGCGCCCCGACCGCGACGCGACCGCCGAAGGCGACGTGCGCGTGCGCCGCGGTCCCGTCGCGATCCGTGCCGACGCGATGCGCTACGACCGCCCAAGCGACACCGTGCGCGCGAGCGGCGGGCTGCAGCTGACGAACGAAGGCGACGTCTTCGGCGGCACCGAGCTCGAGCTGCAGCTGCAGACCTACCGGGGCTTCGTGCTGCAGCCCGAGTACTTCTTCGCCCGCACGCAAGGCGGCGGCAGCGCCGAGCGTGTCGACCTCGACGGCCGCAGCCGCCTCGTGCTCACGCGCGGCAACTACACGAGCTGCGACCGCGAGGGCCACGGCACGCCCGACTGGCTGCTCAGCGCGGAGCGCCTGTCGATCGACGTCGACGCCAACGAGGGCATCGCCGAGGGGGCGGTGCTCGAGTTCCTCGGCGTGCCGATCCTGCCGGTGCCGTGGCTAAGCTTTCCGGTGACCGATCAGCGCAAGTCGGGCTGGCTGCCGCCGACCTTTGGGCTCGACAGCCGCAGCGGCGTCACGCTCGGCGTGCCGTACTACTGGAACCTCGCGCCGTCGTACGACGCGACGCTGACGCCGATCGTCTACAGCCGCCGCGGGTTCGCCGGCGCCGGCGAGTTCCGCTACCTCCAGCCCGACTTCCAGGGCGCCGTCCACGTGCAGGGGCTGGCCAACGACCGCGTGTTCGACGATGCGCGCTGGTCCTTCGGCTGGCAGCACGACGGCGTCGCCGCCGGGGCGTGGTCGTACCGCGCCGACGTGCAGCGCGTCTCCGACGACGACTACTGGAAGGACTTCGACCGTCCGGCGCGCCGCTTCACGCCGCGGCTGCTGCCGCAGGCGTTCGAGCTCTCGCGACCCCTCGCCGGCCTCGGCGGCCCGGGGGCGCAGTGGGCGGTCTACGGCGGCGTCCAGCAGTGGCAGGTGCTGCAGGACACCGACCCGCAGGCGCGCATCGCCGCGCCGTACGAACGCAGCCCGCAGCTCGGCCTGCGCGGCGTGGGAGCCCTCGGCGGGGTCGAATACACGCTCGAGACCGAGTACAACCGCTTCACCCGCCCGGCGGGCGGCGAGGTCGACGCGATCACCGGCCAGCGCGTGCACGCCGTCGGCTCGATCGCCTGGCCGCTGCGTGCCTCCGAGGGCTACCTGATTCCGCAGCTCGCGTTCAACGCCGCCGCCTACGACACCGACCGCGCGATGGACGACGGCCGCACGCGCGCGCAGCGCGTGATCCCCACTCTCAGCGCCGACGGCGGCCTCGTGTTCGAGCGCGACGTGACCTGGTTCGACCGCGCGCTGCGGCAGACGCTCGAGCCGCGGCTCGTCTACGCCTACACGCCGTCGCGCGACCAGTCGGCGCTGCCGCTGTTCGACACCGCGCTGAAGGACTTCAACGAGGTCTCGATCTACAGCCCCAACGCGTTCGCCGGCGTCGATCGCGTGTCCGACGCGCACCAGCTCACCGCCGGCCTGTCGAGCCGCGTGACCGAGCAGGCGAGCGGCATCGAGCGCATGCGCGTAGCCCTCGTGCAGCGCTACCTGCTGCGCGACCTCGAGGTGACGCTCGGCGGCCAGCCGCCGTCGCAGCGCTTCTCCGACGTGCTGCTCGCCGCGTCCTCGATGGTGACGCCGAAGTGGACGCTCGACGGCTCGGTGCAGTACAGCCCGAGCGTCGACCGCACGACGCGTTCGATCCTCGGCGCGCGCTACTCGCCGGGGCCGTTTCGCACGCTCGGCATGAGCTACAGCTACGCACGCGAACTGAGCGAGCAGGTCGACGTGGCCTGGCAATGGCCGCTGTTCGGCCCGCTGCCCGGCGAGCCGCCGAGCGCAGGCGGCTGCCGCGGCTCGATGTACTCGGTCGGCCGCCTGAGCTACAACCTGCGCGACAGCCGCCTGACCGACGCGCTGCTCGGCGTCGAATACGACAGCGGCTGCTGGATCGCACGCGCCGTCGTGGAAACGCAGTCGACCGGCGTCGGCGAGGCACGCACGCGCGTGCTGCTGCAGCTCGAGCTCGTCGGCCTGTCGCGCATCGGCACGAACCCGCTGCGGGTGCTGAAGGACAATATCCCCGGCTACCGGCTGTTGCGCGACGACCCGACGCCGCCGCCACCGGAGCCCCGCCGTTATGAATGATGCCTCCTCCCCACCGCCGCGAGCGGCCCGCTGGCTCGGCGCGCTCGTCGCCGCCGTGGCGCTGTCGCTGGCGGCCTCCGGCGCCGTCGCGCAATCGCAGACGCGCACCGCCGACTACATCGTCGTCGTCGTCAACCAGGAACTGGTGACCGCCGTCGAGGTCGCGCAGCGGCTCGCGCGGGTGCGCGAGGGCGCGGCGCGCGCCAACGCGCCGCTGCCGCCCGAGCGCGTGCTGCGCCAGCAGGTGCTCGACTCCCTGATCGACGAGCGCGTGATCCTCAGCTTCGCGCGCGAGACCGGCGTGCGCGTCGACGACGCCGAGCTCGACCGCGCGCTCGCCAGCGTCGCGCTGCAGAACCAGATCCCGCCGGCCCAGCTGCGCGAGCGCGTCGAGCGCGACGGCATCGACTTCAACCGCTTCCGCGCCAACATCCGCGACCAGCTGCTCGTCGAGCGCGTGCGCGAGCGCGAGGTGCAGCAGCGCATACGCGTCACCGACGACGAGATCGACGCGCTGATCGAGCGCGAGCGCGGCTCGGCCGCGCGCAGCGAGTTCAACATCGCGCAGATCCTCGTCACCGTGCCGGAGAACGCGAGCGCGGACGTCGTCGCGCAGCGGCGCGCGCGCGCCGAGGCGGCGCTCGCGCGCGCGAAGGCGGGCGAGGACTTCGCCGCCCTCGCGCGCGAGGTCTCCGACGACGGCAACCGCGAGCGCGGCGGCGTCATCGGCATGCGCCCGGCCGACCGCCTGCCCGACCTGTTCGTCGAGGCGGTGCGGCCGCTGAAGGCCGGCGAGGTCGCACCCGCGCTGCTGCGCAGCGGCGCCGGCTTCCACGTCGTCAGGCTCGTCGAGCGGCGCGACCCCGGCGCCTTCACCGTGACGCAGACGCGCGCGCGCCACATCCTGCTTCGTCCGGCGGCGCAGAACGGCACGCAGGCCGCGCAGCGGCGGCTGGCCGAGTTCAGGCGCCAGATCCTGGCCGGCGAGCGCCGCTTCGAGGACGTGGCGCGCGAGGTCTCGGAAGACGGCTCGGCGGCGCAGGGCGGCGACCTCGGCTGGAGCTCGCCCGGCAGCTTCGTGCCCGAATTCGAGCAGGCGATGAACGCGCTGCCGATCGGCGGGCTGTCGGAGCCGGTCGTCTCGCGCTTCGGCGTGCACCTGATCCGCGTCGACGAGCGCCGCAACGCCGAGATCGACCCGCGCCAGCTGCGCCAGCAGGCGGCCAACGCGCTGCGCGAGCAGAAGTACGAGCAGGCGTACCTTGAGTGGGTGCGCGACCTGCGCGGCCAGGCCTACATCGAGTTCCGCGAGCCGGCGACGTGACGTGAGACACGTCGCGCGCAAGCGCTTCGGCCAGCACTTCCTCGCCGACGCGCGCGTCGTCGGAGCGATCGTCGACGCGGTCGATCCGCGGCCCGGCGACGCGCTGGTCGAGATCGGCCCCGGCCTCGGGGCGCTGACCGGACCGCTGCTCGAGCGCTGCGGTGCGCTGACCGTGATCGAGCTCGACCGCGACCTCGCGGCGCGGCTGCGCGCGCGCCGCGGCCTCACGGTGATCGAGGCGGACGTGCTGACGGTCGACTTCGCGGCACTGGCGGCGCAGCACGGGCGCCGGCTGCGCGTCGTCGGCAACCTGCCGTACAACATCTCGACGCCGATCCTGTTCCGCCTGCTCGAGGCCGCCGACCACGTCGCCGACCAGCACGTCATGCTGCAGAAGGAAGTCGTGCAGCGCATGGCTGCCGCACCGCGCGGCAAGGACTACGGCCGGCTGTCGGTGATGCTGCAGTGGCGCTACGACATCGAGTCGGTGCTTGACGTGCCGCCGCAGGCGTTCGAGCCGCCGCCGCGCGTCGATTCGGCCGTCGTGCGGATGGTGCCGCTGGCGGCGCCGCCCCCGGTCGACCGGGCGCGGCTCGGTGAGCTGGTCACGGTCGCGTTCTCGCAGCGGCGCAAGCTGCTGCGCCACACGCTCGGGCGTTGGCTCGACGAGCAGGGCTGCACGGTGGCGTTCGACGTGCAGCGCCGGGCCGAGGAGGTGCCGGTCGACGAGTACGTCGCGCTCGCGCTCGCGACGGCGCGCTGAACGCCGTGCCGTCGTGAAAACGGCGACCCCGAGGGGTCGCCGCATCGTCACGTGCGGGCGGTGCTCAGGCCGCGTTGAGCCACATCGCGGTGTCGAACGCGCTCGTCATCTTCGGCATGTTCATCCCGAAGTTGGGATTGGCGCCGCTTTTCGGCACCGCGACCTTCGCCGCCGGCTTGATCGCGCTGTTCTGGGCCACTTCCGTCGCCCGCTCCCATGACCCGATTTCCTGGGAGCGGGCTACCGAAAAGAATAGAAACACCTGAACGGTATCTTGCGCTCGGCCCAGAAGTCGGCAGCGTCACGGAAGACATCGAGCAACTGCTCGCGCGCCTCGCGGTCGAAGCGTGGGTTGTCGGGCAGCTGGTCGAGCACGACGACGAAGCCCGGTTGCGGCCCCGCCTTGTGCACGAGGTCGGTCATGCAGTCGTACAGCGCGTCGAGGTTCTTGCCGAAATGCGCCGGAAACAGGAACGACTGTGCGATCTGTTCGAGCACGTCCTGCTTCGTCTGCGCCTGCGCCAGGTTCGCATACAGGAAGTGCTGGCCACCACCTTCGGCGGCCTGCATCAAGTCGTCCACGCGGTAGGCGCGTATCGCCTGCACGATGTTCGGACGGACGGTCTGCAAGAGCATGGTCACGATCCTCCAGGGGTCACAAAACGTCGGATGTCTCAGCGGCCGTCGACGATGCGGCGGAAGCTCGCATAGTGGTCGGCGGTGTAGTAGCAGGCTTCGGGCGCGGTCGGCACCTCGCCGCCGCAGACGATGCGGCGCGCGCCCCGGTCCCGCGCACCGGGGGTGGTCACGGTGTATTCGCGGTAGAAGCCGCGGCGTTGCGGCGGCAGCAGTCGCTCGCGGTTGAAGAACACGGTGCCATCTTTCGAGTAGGGAAACGGGCCACCGGCCAGGATCATTTGCTTCGTCTGCCGCGCCTCGGCCGGCAGTGCCGACAG
>JALOSD010000081.1 GCA_025458585.1 Burkholderiaceae bacterium
CAGCCGCCACATCACCTTGCCCGAGCCGCTCTTGGGCAGCGCGTCGACGAACTCGACGATGCGCGGCACCTTGTAGGCCGCCATGTGCTCGCGCGCCCAGTCGATCACCGCCTGCGGCGTCGCGTGCGCGCGCGCCTCGGGGCGCGGCACGACGACCGCCTTCACCGTCTCGCCGCGGTACTCGTCCTTCGCCGCGATCACGCAGGCCTCCAGCACGAGCGGGCACTTGAACAGCATCAGCTCGACCTCGCTCGGCCAGACCTTGTAGCCGCTCGCGTTGATCATGCGCTTGAGGCGGTCGGTGATGAAGAAGTAGCCCTCCTCGTCCATGCGGCCGAGGTCGCCGGTGCGGAAGAAGCGCTTGCCGTCGAGCGCGATGAAGGCCGCGGCGGTGGCCTGGGGATGGTTCCAGTAGCCCTTGAACACCATCGGCCCGTGGGTGACGATCTCGCCGACCTCGCCCACGCGCAGCTCCTCGAGCGTCACCGGGTCGACGATGCGCGAGTCGACGCCGAAGATCGGCATGCCCAGGCATTGCAGCTTGGCGCGCTCGGGCGGGTTGGCGTGCGACGGCGCGGCGGTCTCGGTGAGGCCGTAGCCCTCGGCGAACGTGAGGCCGAACTCGTCGCGCAGCCGCTCGGCCACCGCCTGCGGCATCGCGGCGCCGCCGCCCGAGAGGTAGACCAGGCTCGAAAGGTCGAAGCTGCGGTAGTTCGGGCTCGCGAACAGGTCGATGATCATCGTCGGGATGCAGGTCCAGTGCGTCACGCGGTGGCGCGAGATCAACCGGCCGGCGAGCTCGCGATCCCAGCGCGGCATCAGCACCGAGGTCGCCCCCGTGTACACCGGCGACAGCACGCCGTAGAGCATGCCGGTGATGTGGAACATCGGCACCACGGCGAGCGAGACCGACTCGGCGCCGGCCCAGCCCCACTGGCCGCCGACCGTGTTGGCCATCAGCGTGCGGTGGGTGTGCATGCAGCCCTTCGGCAGCCCGGTCGTGCCCGAGGTGTACGGCAGCAGCGCGAGGTCGTCGGCGCCGACCGCGGGCGGCGCGAACGGCAGCGCGGTGCCGGCGGCGAGCGCGTCGCCCCAGCGCGTGCAGGGTAAGTCGCCTGCGGGCAGCGGCGGATCGCCGTACAGCCAGTCGCGCAGCGCGGGCGACACGCCGAGGTCGCCGTCGAGCACGCCCGGCAGCGCGTCGGCGTAACGCGTGACGAGCAGGTGGCGCAGCCGCTGCGTCGGCGGCAGGGCAGCGTTCGCCTGCGCGACGACCGGCGCGAGGTCGGCGGCGCCGATCACGACCTTCGTGTCGGGGTCGGTGATGTAGTGGCCGAACTCGTCGGCGCGGTTCATCGGATTGACCGGCACGACGACCGCACCCGCCTTCAGCGCACCGTAGAACGCGACGAGGAACTGCGGGCAGTTCTGCAGGAACAGCGCGACGCGGTCGCCCTTGGCCACGCCCTGCGCCGCGAGCCAGGCGGCGATCGCGTTCGACTGCCGGTCGAGCTCGGCGTAGCTGAAAGCGCGGCCGAGGAACACGCACGCCGCCTTGTCGGGCCAGCGCGCGGCCGAGACCTGCAGGTTGACGTGCAGCGGCGTGGCGGGAATCGCGAGCTCGCGCGGCAGGCGGCGCGGCCAGTGGGCGAGGTGCGGCCGCGTGGCGGGCGCATGGGGGTCGGCGGCGGTGGCGATCATTCGGCGCTCCTCGTGGGCATGCGGGCGGCCTGCGTTGGCGCCGGCGCGAGCCATGGCGCGGTGTAACGCGGCCGCGCCCTCCCCGCCATCCGCCGATTCCCGCACCACTTGTCGCCGCCGCGACAGCGCACCCCCACCGCGGCGACGTGCCCGCTATGCTGCGCGCCATGCCGAGCGCCGACCGCGAGCCGCCCTGCGTGATCGACATCGAGGCGTCGGGCTTCGGGCGCGACAGCTACCCGATCGAGGTCGGCTTCGTGCTGCCGAACGGACGCGGCGTGTGCACGCTGGTGCGCCCGCCGCCGCTGTGGACGCACTGGGACCCGGCGGCCGAGCGCGTGCACGGCATTGCGCGCGCGACCGCGGTGCGCCACGGTCGCGACCCCGACGTCGTCGCCGACCTGCTCAACGAGCACCTCGACGGCCGCACCGTGTACTGCGACGGCTGGGCGCACGACTACGCCTGGCTGGCCGCGCTGTTCGAGGTGGCCGGGCGCACGCCGCGCTTCCGGCTCGAGCACCTGCGCACGCTGCTCGACGACGTGCAGGCGCAGGCGCTGGCGGGCGCGCGCGTGCAGGTGCTCGCCGAGCTCGGCCTGGCGCGGCACCGCGCGAGCAGCGACGCGCGGGTGCTGCAGCTCGCGCTGTGGCGGGTGCGCGAGGGCGGGCGATGAGGGCCCGGCAGCGCGAGGCTGCGCGCACCGGCACGCCCGGCCGCCGGTGGCGGTCGATCGCGGCACGCACGCTCGCGCTCGCCGGGATGCTCGCCGCCGGCGCCGCGGCCGCGTTCGACCTGCAGGGCCACCGCGGCGCGCGCGGCCTCGCCCCGGAGAACACGCTGCCGGGCATCGAGCGCGCGCTCGAGGTGGGCGTGACGACGCTCGAGCTCGACGTCGTGATGACGCGCGACGGCGTGCCCGTCGTCGGCCACGACCGGCGGCTGAACCCGGCGCTGGTGCGCGATGCCGACGGGCGCTGGCTCGACGAGCCCACGCCCGTCGTGCTCGCGCTCGATCTCGCGCAGCTGCAACGCTTCGACGTCGGCCGCCTGCGCCCAGGCACGGCGTACGCTGCCGCCTATCCCGAGCAGCAGCCCGTCGACGGCACCCGCATGCCGACGCTGGCGCAAGTGTTCGAGCGCGTCGCCGCGCTCGGCGCACGCGAGGTGCGCTTCAACCTCGAGACGAAGATCTCGCCGCTCGAGCCCGAAACCTCCCCCGAGCCCGAGGCCTTCGTGCGCGCACTGCTCGCCGTCGTCGACGCGCACGGCGTGCGTGGCCGCGTCAGCCTGCAGAGCTTCGACTGGCGCACGCTCGACGCCGCGCGCGCCCTGGCGCCAGAGATCCCGCGCGTCGCGCTGACGATGAGCACGCCGCGCTTCGACAACCTCGCCGACGCGCGCTGGACCGCCGGCCGCGCGCTCGCCGCGCATGGCAGCGTGCCGAAGCTGGCGCAGACGGCGCAGGCCCAGGTGTGGTCGCCGTTCCACGGCAACCTGACGCGCGAACTGCTGGCCGAGGCGCGCGCGCTCGGCATGGCGGTGATCCCGTGGACCGTCAACGAACCGGCCGACATCGAGCGCCTGCTCGACTGGGGCGTCGACGGCCTGATCAGCGACCACCCCGAACGCGTGCGCGACGCGATGGCGCGACGCGGCCTGCCGCTGCCCGCCACGCCGCCGGCGCGGCGACAATAGCGCGCCGGATGCGCGGGCCGCCCGCCCGCGCCCGCCGCCTCCCATCACCCATGGCCACGATCCTTCAACACCTGCCCGTCGGCCGCAAGGTCGGCATCGCCTTCTCGGGCGGCCTCGACACCAGCGCTGCGCTGCTGTGGATGCGCCAGAAGGGCGCCGTCCCCTACGCCTACACCGCCAACCTCGGCCAGCCCGACGAGCCCGACTACGACGACATCCCCAAGCGCGCGCTTGCCTACGGCGCCGAGAAGGCTCGCCTCGTCGACTGCCGCGCGCAACTCGTCGCCGAGGGCATCGCCGCGCTGCAGTGCGGCGCGTTCCACGTCTCGACCGCGGGCGTCACATACTTCAACACGACGCCGATCGGCCGCGCCGTCACCGGCACGATGCTCGTCGCCGCGATGAAGGACGACGACGTGCACGTCTGGGGCGACGGCAGCACGTTCAAGGGCAACGACATCGAGCGCTTCTACCGCTACGGCCTGCTCGCCAACCCGGCGCTGCAGATCTACAAGCCGTGGCTCGACCAGGCCTTCATCGACGAACTCGGCGGGCGCGCCGAGATGTCGGCGTTCATGCAGGCGCACGGCTTCGGCTACCGCATGTCGGCCGAGAAGGCGTACTCGACCGACTCGAACCTGCTCGGCGCCACCCACGAGGCGAAGGACCTCGAGCACCTGAACCGCGGCATCACGATCGTGCAGCCGATCATGGGCGTGGCGTTCTGGCGCGACGACGTCGAGGTGAAACGCGAGACGGTCAGCGTGCGCTTCGAGGAGGGCCGGCCGGTGGCGCTCAACGGCCAGACCTTCGACGACCCGGTGAGCCTGATGCTGGAAGCCAACCGCATCGGCGGGCGGCACGGCCTGGGCATGAGCGACCAGATCGAGAACCGCATCATCGAGGCCAAGAGCCGAGGCATCTACGAGGCACCCGGCATGGCGCTGCTGTTCGCCGCCTACGAGCGCCTCGTGACCGGCATCCACAACGAGGACACGATCGAGCAGTACCGCGACCACGGCCGCAGGCTCGGCCGCCTGCTGTACCAGGGCCGCTGGTTCGACCCGCAGGCGATCATGCTGCGCGAGGCGGCGCAGCGCTGGGTGGCGCGCGCCGTCACCGGCGAGGTCACGCTCGAACTGCGCCGCGGCAACGACTACTCGGTGCTGAACACCGAAAGCCCGAACCTGACGTACCACCCCGAGCGGCTGACGATGGAGAAGGGCGAGTCGATGTTCACGCCGGCCGACCGCATCGGCCAGCTGACGATGCGCAACCTCGACATCGTCGACACGCGCGACAAGCTCGGCATCTACGCGCGCGCCGGCCTGCTGTCGCTCGGCGGCGCGGCGGCGCTGCCGCAGCTCGGTCACGAGGGGGACGACACGCCATGATCGGGCGGCGGGGCGTCGTAGGTGGCGGCGCGGGGGCGCTGCTCGCGCTCGTCGCGTCGCGCTCCGTTGCGGCGGCCGCGTTGCAGGCGCCGACGGGCCCCGCCGTGCTGACGCTGACCGGCCGTATCGCCAAGCGCAACGCCGGCGACACCGCGGTGTTCGACATGGCGATGCTCGAGGCGCTACCGCAGCGCGAGATCGTCGCGCCGACGCCGTGGTTCGACGAGCCGCGCCGCTTCACCGGCCCGCTGCTGCGCGACGTGCTCGCCGCCGGCGGCGCGACCGGGACGACGCTGAAGGCCAGCGCGCTGAACAACTACCGCGTCGAGATCCCGTTCGACGACGCCGTGCGCCACGACGTCGTGCTCGCACGCCTGCTCGACGGCAAGCCGATGTCGGTGCGCGAGAAGGGGCCACTTTTCGTGATGTACCCGTTCGACCGCAAGTCCGAGTTGCGCAACGCCGTCTACTACAGCCGCTGCATCTGGCAGCTGCGCGCGATCGAGGTGCGATGAGCGCCCGAGCCCGCGCGACGGAGAGCCGGTGACCGACGAAGCCGACGCCGCCGCGCCCGCGCACCGCCCGGGCCTCGCGTTCTGGGCCACCGGCGCGCTGCTCGTGCTCGTGCTCGCCGCAGTGGCGTTCGTGCAGTCGCGCCAGCACCAGCTGCTCGACTCGACGGCGCAGTACCAGGACGACTACCTGAAGATCAGCCTGGCGCAGCTCGAGACCGAGTACCTGCGGCTGCGCGACGTCTGGCACGAGGCGGTCGACCACCGCGAGGTCGACCCGGCGACGCTGCAGCTGCGTTACGACATCTTCGTCAGCCGCGTCGACCTGCTGAGCACGCGCACCGTCGAGCGGCTCGTCGCCGACCGCGCCGCGTTCGACGCGACGCTCGCGCTGCTGATGGATTTCGTGACCGCGGCCGACGCGATGTTCGGCCCGCGGCCCACGGCGCCGATCGACGCCGACGGCCTCGCGCGTCTGATGCCGACGCTGCTCGCGCTCGAGGCACCGATCGCGACCCTGACGCTCGAGGCTGCGCACGTGGCCACGGCGCAGGTCGCGCAGCGCAACGAGGCCGTGCGCCAGCACAACCAGGTCGCGCTCGGGCTGACCGCGCTGCTGTCGATCACGACGCTGGGCTTCGGCCTCGTCGCGATGGGCCAGATGCGCCAGCTCGACGCGCGCCGGCAGCGGCAGGAGACGCTCGCGCTCGAACTGCGCGAGGCACGCCACGCTGCCGAGGCGGCGAGCGACGCGAAGAGCGCGTTCCTCGCCAACATGAGCCACGAGATCCGCACGCCGTTCCACGGCCTGCTGGGCATGCTCTCGCTGCTGCGCGACACGCCGCTCGACGAGCGCCAGCGCGCGCACCTGAAGACGGCCACCGAGTCGGCCGACCACCTGCTCGCGATCCTCAACGACGTGCTCGACCTGTCGAAGCTCGAGGCCGGCACGCTGCGCCTCGAGCCGCAGCCGGTCGACCTGCAGCGCCTCGTCGACGACGTCGAGGCGCTGATGCGCCCACAGGTGATCGGCAAGGGACTCGCGCTGCACGTCGCCGTCGACGCCGCGCTGCCGCGGCGCATCGCCGCCGACCCGACGCGCGTCAAGCAGATCCTGTTCAACCTGCTCTCCAACGCGATCAAGTTCTCCGACCACGGCGCCATCATGCTCGAGGTGCAGCGCGGCGACGGGCGCGTCGAGTTCGTCGTCACCGACACCGGCATCGGCATGGACGAGGCGACGCAGGCCAGGTTGTTCGAGCGCTTCTCGCAGGGCGACCCCAGCCGCGCGCGCCGCCACGGGGGCGCCGGGCTCGGGCTCGAGATCTCGCGCAACCTCGCGCGGCTGATGGGCGGCGACATCACGGTGCGCAGCAGCCCGGGACGCGGCAGCCGCTTCCAGTTCGACCTGCCGCTCGTCGAGGCACCGGTCGTTGCGGCGCCGGCGCCCGCGCGCCCGGCCGCGCCCGCGCCGTCGCGCCCGCTGCGCGTGCTCGCCGCCGAGGACCACCCGGTGAACCGCCTGTACCTCGGCGCGCTGCTCGAGCGCCTCGGCCACGAGGCGACGTTCGTCGAGAACGGCGCGCAGGCGATCGACGCCGCGCGCTCGCTCGTCGAGCGCGGCGAGCGCGTCGACCTCGTGCTGATGGACCTGCACATGCCCGACGTCGACGGCGTCGACGCCGCGCGCGGCCTGCGCGCGCTCGGCGGCGGCTTCTCGCAGGTGCCGATCCTGGCGCTAACAGCCGACGTGTTCCCCGAGACCCGCGAACGCTGCCTCGCCGCCGGCATGAACGGCTTCCTGACGAAGCCGGTCGACCTCGCGGCGCTGTCGGCGGCGATCGCGCGCGTGTGA
>JALOSD010000318.1 GCA_025458585.1 Burkholderiaceae bacterium
TCTGCCTGAAGGAAGGCCAGGAGCTCAACTTCTCCGGGGAGGCCGCGTAATGGCTGTCATCAAGGTCAAGCCCACGTCGCCCGGCCGCCGCGCCGTGGTGAAGGTGGTGCACGCGCACCTGCACAAGGGTGCGCCCGAGGCGTCGTTGCTCGAGCCGCAGAAGCAGAATGCCGGCCGCAACAACAACGGCCACATCACGATGCGCCACAAGGGCGGCGGACACAAGCACCACTACCGCGTGGTCGACTTCCGCCGCAACAAGGACGGCATCCCGGCCAAGGTCGAGCGCATCGAGTACGACCCGAACCGCACTACATCATCGCCCCGCGCGGCCTGGAGGCCGGCGCGACCGTGGTCAGCGGTGCCGAGGCGCCGATCAAGGCCGGCAACACGCTGCCGATCCGCAACATCCCCGTCGGCTCGACGATCCACTGCGTCGAGCTGCTGCCGGGCAAGGGTGCGCAGATCGCGCGTTCGGCGGGCACCGCGGTGACGCTGATGGCCCGCGAGGGCACGTACGCCCAGGTCCGCCTGCGCTCGGGCGAAGTGCGGCGCGTGCACATCGACTGCCGCGCGACGATCGGCGAGGTCAGCAACGAGGAGCACAACCTGCGCCAGCTCGGCAAGGCGGGGGCGACGCGCTGGCGCGGCATCCGCCCGACGGTGCGCGGCGTGGCGATGAACCCGATCGACCACCCGCACGGTGGCGGCGAGGGCCGCACCGGCGAGGCGCAGACGCCGGTGTCGCCGTGGAACACGCCGACCAAGGGCTACCGCACCCGAAGCAACAAGCGCACGCAGACGTTCATCGTCTCGCGTCGCAAGAAGTGAGGCCGTAGGACATGGCACGTTCACTCAAGAAGGGTCCGTTCGTGGACCACCACCTGATGGCCAAGGTCGAGAAGGCTGCCGCCATCAAGGACAAGAAGCCGATCAAGACCTGGTCGCGTCGCAGCACGATCCTGCCCGAGTTCATCGGCCTGACGATCGCCGTGCACAACGGCCGCCAGCACGTCCCGGTCTACGTGTCCGACCAGATGGTCGGTCACAAGCTCGGCGAGTTCGCGCTGACCCGTACCTTCAAGGGTCACCCGGCCGACAAGAAGGCGAAGAAGTAAGGGGCGACGACGATGGAAACCAGAGCAATCGTTCGCGGTGTTCGCCTCTCGGCCGACAAGGGCCGGCTGGTCGCCGACATGATCCGCGGCAAGAAGGTCGACCAGGCGATCCACATCCTGAACTTCACGCCGAAGAAGGCTGCCGGCGTCATCAAGAAGGCGCTCGAGTCCGCGATCGCGAACGCCGAGCACAACGACGGCGCCGACATCGACGAGCTGAAGGTCACCTCGATCTACGTCGAGCAGGGCACGACGCTGAAGCGTTTCTCCGCGCGCGCCAAGGGCCGCGGCAACCGCATCAGCAAGCCGACCTGCCACATCTTCGTGACCGTCGGCAACTGAGGGCAGAAGGAAGACCATGGGACAGAAAATCCATCCGACCGGCTTCCGCCTGCCCGTGACCCGGGCCTGGGCGTCGCGCTGGTACGCGAACAGCCGCAACTTCGCCGGCATGCTGGCCGAGGACCTCGAGGTCCGCGAGTACCTGAAGAAGAAGCTGAAGAACGCGGCCGTCTCGCGCGTGCTGATCGAGCGCCCGGCGAAGAACGCACGCATCACGATCTTCTCGGCCCGGCCGGGGGTCGTGATCGGCAAGAAGGGCGAGGACATCGAGAACCTCAAGGCCGAGCTGACGAAGCGTCTCGGCGTGCCGGTCGCCGTCAACATCGAGGAGATCCGCAAGCCCGAGATCGACGCCCAGCTGATCGCCGACAGCATCACCCAGCAGCTCGAGAAGCGCATCATGTTCCGCCGCGCGATGAAGCGCGCGATGCAGAACGCGATGCGCCTGGGCGCGAGGGGCGCGTGCCGCTGCACACGCTGAAGGCCGACATCGACTACGGCTTCTCGGAGGCGAAGACGACCTACGGCGTGATCGGTGTCAAGGTCTGGGTCTACCGCGGCGACAACCTCGGCCGCGGCGAGGCCCCGGGGGCGACGAGACCCGACGCCGGTGACGACGAGCGTCGTGGCCGTCGGCCCGGGCGCCCCGGAGCGCCGGCGGGTCGCGGCCGCCCGGGCGATCGCGCCCCGCGCGCGGCTGGCGCGCCGAGCGACGGCAGCGACAAGCCGGCGGGCGCCGGCGAGGCGCCCAAGCCCACCGTCAAGCGTGTGCGCAAGGCGGCGGCTCCGGCCGCGCCGGGCGACGCGAAAGGAGAATAACCATGCTGCAACCCTCCCGCCGCAAGTTCCGCAAGGAGCAGAAGGGACGCAACACCGGGATCGCCACACGCGGTGCCGCGGTGTCGTTCGGCGACTTCGGCCTGAAGGCCACCGAGCGCGGGCGCATCACGGCGCGCCAGATCGAAGCGGCGCGCCGCGCGATCTCGCGCCACATCAAGCGTGGCGGCCGTATCTTCATCCGCATCTTCCCCGACAAGCCGATCTCGCAGAAGCCGGCCGAAGTCCGCATGGGCAACGGCAAGGGCAACCCCGAGTACTGGGTGGCCGAGATCCAGCCGGGCAAGGTCCTGTACGAGATCAACGGCGTGCCCGAGGCGCTGGCCCGCGAGGCGTTCACGCTCGCCGCGGCCAAGCTGCCGCTGCGCTGCACGTTCGTCGCGCGCCAGGTCGGCGCCTGAGACGGAGAGCAAGATGAAAGCATCTGAACTGCGCGCGAAGGACGTCGCCGCGCTCGAGAAGGAAGTCACCGACCTGCTGAAGGCGCACTTCGGGCTGCGCATGCAGAAGGCCACGCAGCAGCTGAGCAACACCGCCGCGCTCGGCCGTACGCGCCGCGACATCGCGCGCGCGAAGACGGTCCTCGCCGAGAAGAAGAAGGGAGCCGCCAAGTGAACACCGCCACCCCCACGCCGGCCACCGCGCCCGCGCGCGCCAAGGTCGTCCGCACCTTCGTCGGCAAGGTCGTCAGCGACAAGCGCGCCAAGACCGTGACGGTGCTCGTCGAGCGCCGCGTCAAGCACGAGCTGTACGACAAGATCGTCGTCAAGTCGAACAAGTACCACGCCCACGACGAGAAGGGCGAGTACAAGGTCGGCGACACGGTCGAGATCACGGAAAGCCGCCCGATCTCGAAGACCAAGTCGTGGGTCGTCACGCGCCTGGTCGAGAAGGCGCGCACGGTCTAACCCGCACACCGCGCCGGGGTCTTCGACGCCCGGCACATCCTCACGACCGGAACGCTGGGAGACTCGCGTCCGGTCGTCGTTTTCGAGCCCCCACAAGAGGAGTTGCGTCCATGCTGAAAGTCGGAGACAAGCTGCCCGCCGGGTCGCTGCAGGAATACGTCGAAGTCGAGGGCAACGGCTGTTCCGTCGGCCCGAACGCGTTCGACGTCGAGAAGTCGACTGCCGGCAAGACGATCGCGATCTTCGGTCTGCCGGGCGCCTTCACCCCCACGTGCTCGGCGCAACACGTGCCCGGCTACGTCGCGAAGGCCGAAGCCCTGAAGGCCGCCGGCGTCGACGAGATCTGGTGCGTGTCGGTGAACGATGCGTTCGTGATGGGCGCCTGGGGCCGCGACCAGAAGACCGCCGGCAAGGTGCGCATGATGGCCGACGGGAGCGCCGACTTCACCAAGGCCACCGGTCTCACGCTCGACCTCACCGCGCGCGGGCTCGGCCTGCGCTCGCAGCGTTACTCGATGCTCGTCGTCGACGGCATCGTCAAGACGCTCAACGTCGAGGCGCCGGGCAAGTTCGACGTCAGCGACGCCGACACGATGCTGCAACAGGCG
>JALOSD010000082.1 GCA_025458585.1 Burkholderiaceae bacterium
CGGGTCGCCTTCACGAGGTCGTCGAGGATCTGGTTGGTGACCTTCTCGTGGAAGGCGCCTTCGTCGCGGTAGCTCCAGAAGTACATCTTCAGGCTCTTCAGCTCGACGCACAGCTCGTCCGCGATCATGTCGATCGTGAAGTGCGCGAAGTCGGGCTGGCCCGTCAGCGGGCAGTGGCAGGTGAATTCGGGCACCTGGAACTGGATCACGTAGTCGCGCTCGGGCGCCGGGTTCGGGAACACGTGCAGTTCGCGGCTCGGCGCGCTCGGCGCCACGGCGGGTTTGGCGCGCTGCTTGGGCGCCTCGTCGGAGGGTGTCGGGGAGGGCTTGCGGGGCATGGGGCGCGGCAGCTCGAAAGGGGCGCGATGCTATCATCCGGCCCCTCACGAGGCCTGCCTTCGGGCCGATTTATCGTTGTGGATCAATGACTTGCCAACGGCGACGGGAACCCCGTCGCCGTTGTCCCATGAGGCTGCATGCGCCTGAACCAGATCAAGCTCTCGGGCTTCAAGTCGTTCGCCGAGCCGACCACGTTCCAGCTGCCCGGCCAGCTCGTCGGCGTCGTCGGGCCCAACGGCTGCGGCAAGTCGAACATCATGGACGCGGTGCGCTGGGTGCTCGGCGAGAGCAAGGCCAGCGAGCTGCGCGGCGAGTCGATGCAGGACGTGATCTTCAACGGCTCGGGCAACCGCAAGCCGGCGGGCCGCGCCAGCGTCGAGCTCGTGTTCGACAACACCGTGGCGCGCGCCGGCGGGCAGTGGAACCAGTTCACCGAGATCGCCGTCAAGCGCGTGCTCACGCGCGACGGCACCAGCAGCTACTACATCAACAACCAGCCGGTGCGCCGGCGCGACGTGCAGGACGTGTTCCTCGGCACCGGCCTGGGCCCGCGCGCCTACGCGATCATCGGCCAGGGCACGATCAGCCGCATCATCGAAAGCCGCCCCGAGGAGCTGCGTCTGTTCCTCGAAGAGGCCGCCGGCGTCAGCAAGTACAAGGAGCGCCGCCGCGAGACCGAGACCCGGCTGAAGGACACGCGCGAGAACCTGACGCGTGTCGAGGACATCCTGCGCGAGCTGAACGCCAACCTCGACAAGCTCGAGACGCAGGCCGAGGTCGCCGCGACGTACCACGAGCTGCAGGCGCAGGGCACGCTGAAGCTGCACCAGCTGTGGTTCCTCAAGCACCGCGACGCGGCGAACGAGGAGGAGCGCGTCAGGCGCGCGGTCGCCGAGGCGACGACCGCGCTCGAGGCGAAGCTCGCCGAGTTGCGTCACCTCGAAGCCGAGCTCGAGGCGCTGCGTCAGTCGCACTATGCGGCCGGCGACGAGCTGCACGCGGCGCAGGGCGCCTACGGCGAAGCGCAGCTCGAGGTCAGCCGCCTCGAGGAGCGCATCCGCTACGTCGTCGACAGCCGCCAGCGCACCGAGCAGCGGCTGGCCGAACTCGCCGCGCAGGACGCGCTGTGGCACGAGCGCAGCGCGCAGGCGCAAGGCGAGATTCCAGGTGCTGTCGGCCGAGAGCCGAAGTGTCGACGAGCAGAGCCGCCAGCTGCGCACGCGCCGCGACCGCCTTGGCGGCGAGCGCCAGCAGCTCGCCGCGCCCGACACTGCACGCCTGGGCGAGCTGCGCGAGCGCAGCGCCGCTGCCGACGGCGCGCAGGTCGAGGCCGATGCCCGTCTGCGCGACCTCGGCGAACAGTTGCCTGCGCTCGAAGGGCAGCGCCGCGCCCAGCAGGAGGCGGCACAGCGCGAGGCGGGCAAGCTCGCCGACCTGTCGGCGCGGCTCGACGCCTTGCGCGCGCTGCAGGAGAAGGTGCGCACCGAGGGCAAGCTGAAGCCCTGGCTCGCCCGGCACGGCCTCGACGGGCTTTCCGGCCTGTGGACGAAGGTGCACATCGAGACCGGCTGGGAAGCCGCGCTCGAGGCGGCGCTGCGCGAGCGCCTCAACGCGCTCGAGGTCGGCCGCATCGAGACCGTGCGCGCCTTCGCCGCCGACCCGCCGCCGGCCAAGCTCGCGTTCTACACGCCGCAGGCCGTCGCGCACGCCGACCCGCACCGCACGCTGCCGCGCCTGGCGGCGCTGCTGCGCCTGGGCGACGCCGGGCTGCAGGCGTTGCTCGAGGACTGGCTCGAAGGCGTCTACACGGCCGACAGTCTCGACGACGCGCTGGCGCAGCGGCCCAAGCTGACGCACGGCGAAGTGATCATGACGCGCGAGGGCCACGCGGTGTCGCCCTTCGCCGTCGCGTTCTATGCCCCCGACGCCGAGCAGGCCGGCATGCTGGCGCGCGCGCAGGAGATCGAGAACCTCGACGCCGCACGCCGCGCGCAGGCGCTGATCGCCGACGAGGCGCGCAGCGCCCTGGTGCGTGCCGACGCCGCGGTCAGCGAGGCGTCGGCGCGCCTGGCGCAGGCGCGGCGCGAGGCGTCGGACGCGCAGACGCGCGCGCACCAGCTGCAGGTCGAGCTGCTGCGCCTGTCGCAGCAGGCCGAGGCCGCGAGCCAGCGGCGCGACCAGCTCGACGAGGAACTCGCCGAGCTCGACGCCCAGCTCGAGGCGCTCGAGGAGCGACGCCTCACGGGCGAGGCGCGCTTCGAGGAGCTCGACATGCAGCTCGCGACGACGCAGGAGCGCCACGCCGAGCTCGACGAGGCGGTCCTGGCGTCCGAGCGCACGCTCGCCGAGGCGCGCGAGCAGCAGCGCCGCCTCGAGCGCGAGGCGCAGGCCGCGCAGTTCGAGGCGCGCGCGCACGCGGCGCGGCGCGGCGAGCTGCAGCGCACGATCGACGACGCGCAGCGCCAGGTCGACGCCAACGCGCGCTCGGCCGAGCAGCTGCGTGCCGAGCTCGAGACGCTGAACGACGCCGCCGCGCAGGCCGGCCTGCAGACCGCGCTCGCGCTGCGGCTCGAGCGCGAGCAGGCGCTCGGCGCCGTGCGCAGCCGCTACGACGACCTGTCGGCGCGGCTGCGCCAGGGCGACGAGCAGCGCCTCGCGCTCGAGCGCGCGCTCGACCCGCTGCGCGAGAAGATCACGCGGCTGCAGCTCGAGGAGCAGGCCGCGGCGCTCGGCGGCGCGCAGTACCTCGAACAGCTCAGCGCAGCGGCCGTGGATCTCGACGTGCTCGCGCGCGGCATCGCCGAAGGCGGCGTGAAGCTCGCCGGCCTGCAGGCCGAGATCGACCGCATCCAGCGCGACATCGCCGCGCTCGGCGCGGTCAACCTCGCCGCGCTCGACGAGCTGACCACCGCGCGCGAGCGCAAGGCCTTCCTCGACGCGCAGAACGCCGACCTGCAGGAGGCGATCCGCACGCTCGAGGACGCGATCCGCAAGATCGACCTCGAGACGCGCGAGCTGCTGAAGACGACGTTCGACGAGGTCAACGCGCACTTCGGCCGCATGTTCCCGAGCCTGTTCGGCGGCGGCAACGCGAAGCTCGTGATGACCGGCGACGAGATCCTCGACGCCGGCGTGCAGGTGCTCGCGCAGCCGCCGGGCAAGAAGAACAGCACGATCCACCTGCTGTCGGGCGGCGAGAAGGCGCTCACCGCGATCGCGCTCGTGTTCGCCATCTTCCATCTCAACCCGGCGCCGTTCTGCCTGCTCGACGAGGTCGACGCGCCGCTCGACGACGCCAACACCGAGCGCTACTGCAAGCTCGTCACCGAGATGAGCGCGGGCACCCAGTTCCTCTTCATCAGCCACAACAAGATCGCGATGGAGATGGCGCAGCAGCTGATCGGCGTGACGATGCCCGAGCAGGGGGTGTCGCGCATCGTCGCGGTGGACATGGAAGAGGCGGTCGGCATGGCCGAGATCGCTTGACGCGCGGAGCCGGGCGATGACGCTGACGATGGCGCTCGCGATCGCGGCCGTCGTCGTGCTCTGCGCGCTCGCGCTGCACGCGTGGTGGTCGACGCGCAGCTCGGCGCCGAAGCAGGCTGCACCGGCGCGCGCCGGCGCGGTGGCCGCCGCGCGCCTCGAGCCGTCGCTCGACGTCGGCACGGCGGCGGAAGGCGTCGCCGAGCGGGTCGCCGATCCGGCGCTCGCGCTCGAGGCGCGAACGGTGCCGCAGCGCCGCGCCGCCCGCCTCGACGCCCTCGTCGACGCGATCGCGCCGCTCGCCGTCGAGACGCCGGTCAGCGGCGAGGCCGTGCTCGCACACCTGCCGCCGACGCGCCGCGCCGGCACCAAGCCGTTCCTGGTCGAGGCGCTCAACGCCGAGACCGGCGAGTGGGAGCAGCCGGTGGCCGGCCAGCGCTACGGCGAATTCCAGGCCGGTGTGCAGCTCGCGAACCGCCACGGGCCGCTCAACGAGATCGAGTACTCCGAGTTCGTGCACAAGGTGCAGGCGTTCGCCGATGCCGTCGGCGCGCTGCCCGACTTCCCCGACATGCTCGACGTCGTGACGCGCGCGCGCGAGCTCGACGCCTTCGCGCAGGCGCACGACGCGCAGCTCGTGATGCGCCTGCGCGCGAACTCGGTCGCGTGGTCGGTCGGCTACCTGCAGCAGGCCGCGGCGCGCCACGGCATGGTGCCCGGCGCCGTGCCGGGGCGGCTGGTGCTGCCGGGCGAGGGCGACGCCGTGCCGCCGGTGCTCGTGCTGTCGTTCGACGCCCAGGCCGCGCTGGCCGAGGACCCGAACCAGTCGGCCCTGCGCGAGGCCGCGCTCAGCCTCGACGTGCCGCAGACGCCCGAGGCCGCCGAGCCGTTCGCCGCGTGGCAGCGCGTCGGCCGCGACCTGTGCGACGACCTCGACGCGACGCTCGTCGACGAAGCCGGCCACCCGATCACGCTGCACGCGTTCAGCGCGATCGACCAGGAGCTGCGCACGCTGTACCGCGCGCTCGAGGCGCGCGACCTCGCCGCCGGCAGCGCGGCAGCGCGGCGGCTGTTCAGCTGAGCGGGCCGCGCGGCGCGCCGCCGCCGGCGCCGCGACCGGCGGCGACGCGGCAGACTCCACCCATGCGCACGTTCGTCAAGGTCGTCGGCGCCACCGTGCTCGCGGTGCTCGTCGCGCTTGCGATCGCCGCCGTCGTCGCGTTCGCGCTCGTGCTCGAGCCGGCGCCGCGCGTGCCCGCGCGCGGCGAGATCTCGGCTGCCGACGTCGACCGCGCGGTCGCGATCGTGCGCCGGCAGGACCCGCGCCGCGCGCCGCCCGGGCAGCTGCGCTGGCTCGCGCTCGCCGAGCGCGACGTCGACCTGCTCGCCGACCACGCCGCCGCGCGCTGGCTGGGCGCGCACGCTCGCGTGCGGCTCGAGGCCGGCCGCGTCGTCGCGCAGGCGAGCGCGCCGGCGCCGTTCGGGCGCTGGCTCAACGTCGAGGCCGTGCTGCGCCAGACCGACGCCCTGCCTGCCGTCGAGCGCCTGCGCGTCGGTCGGCTGCCGCTGCCGCCTGCGCTCGCGCTGCCGGTGCTGCGCGCACTCGCGGCGCGCGCCGGCGTCCAGCCCGACATGCTCGACGCCGCCGGCGTGATCGAGCGCGTGACGCTGGCGCCCGGCCGTGTCGTCGTCAGCTACCGGCTGGGGCCGCAGACGCTGCAGCAGCTGCGCGCGGGGCTGGTCGCCCCTGCCGAGCAGCAGCGGCTGCGCGCCTACGTCGAGCGGCTCGCCGACGCGGCCGCACGCCTCGAGGGCCGTACCGTGTCGCTCGCGCAGCTGCTGCCGCCACTGCTGGCGCTCGCGGCCGAGCGCAGCGACGACGGTGCCGACGCCGTGGCCGAAAACCGCGCCGCGCTGCTCGTGCTCGCGTTCCACGCCACGCACCGGCCGCTGCGCCAGATCGTGCCGGCGGCCGACGCGTGGCCGGCGCCGCGGCCGCTCGTCGTCACGCTGCAGCAGCGCCACGACTTCGCGCTGCACTTCGTCGTCTCGGCGCTGATCGCGGCGCAGGCCGGCACGCCGCTCGCCGACGCCGTCGGGCTGTGGAAGGAGCTCGACGACGCGCGCCGCGCCGGCGGCAGCGGCTTCAGCTTCGCCGACCTCGCGGCCGACCGCGCCGGCACGCGCTTCGGCGACCTCGCGGTGCGCGAGCCGCGGCAGCTGCAGGCGCGCATCGCGCGCGGCCTCGCCGACGCCGACCTGATGCCCGACGCGCGCGACCTGCCCGAGTTCTTGCCCGAGCGCGAGTTCGCCGCCCGCTACGGCGGCGTCGGCGGTGCGGGCTACGAACGCCTGCGCGCCGAGATCGAGGCGCGCATCGACGCGCTGCCGCTGATGGAGTGAACCGCCCCCGCAGCGCCTTCGGCGCTGCCGCGTCGGCGGCACGGGCCACGGCGATGCATGGCCCGGCGACCCGCGGCGCCACTGGGGCATCGGCAGGCGCCGCGTCGGCGCCCCGCACAATGGCGCCGGACCGCCCGGCCCGAGGAGCGACCCGATGCCCGCCCACACGATGCTCGAAGACCGCACCACCGTCGAGGCGCTGCTCGGCGCGCTGATCCACGCGCCGTCGAGCCACAACACGCAGCCCTGGCTCGTGCGCCTGTACCCCGACGCGCTCGACCTGATCGCCGACCGCACGCGCGCGCTGCCGGTCAACGACCCCGACGACCGCGAGCTCGCGATCAGCTGCGGCGCGGCGCTGCTCAACCTGCGCGTCGCGGCCGCGGCGGCCGGCTACGTGGCCGACGTGCGTGCGCTGCCCGACGCCGCCGACGCCGACCTGCTCGCGCGCGTGGCGCTGCAGCCGTCGGGCGCCGAGCAGGCCGACGCCGCGTTGCGCGCGGCGATCGCCGCGCGCCGCACGTACCGTCAGCGCTTCGCACCGGATGCGGTCGAGCCCGCCGCGGTGCAGGCGCTCGTCGACGCCGCCCGGCGCGAAGGCGCGACGCTCGGCGTGCTCGACACGCCCGACGCGCGGCTGCGCGCCGCCGAGCTCGTCGCCGAGGGCGACGCGGCGCAGTGGGCGAACCCGAGCTGGCGCCGCGAGCTCGCGGCGTGGATGCACCCGCGGCGCGAGGGCGACGGGCTGTCGATGCCGACGCTTGCCGTGCCGCTCGCGCAGGCGGTGGTGCGCACGTTCGACATGGGCCACGGCGTCGGTGCGAAGGACCGCCAGCTCGCCGACGAGTCGCCTCTGCTCGCCGTGCTGTGGACCGACGGCGACGCGCCGGCCGACTGGCTCGCCGCCGGGCAGGCGCTGCAGCGCGTGCTGCTGACCGGCGTGCGGCACGGCCTGCAGGCGTCGTACCTGAACCAGCCGGTGCAGGTCGCGGCGCTGCGCCCGAAGCTGCAGCAGCTCACCGGCCGCCCCGGCTACGCGCAGCTGCTGCTGCGCCTCGGCGTGCCGGCGCAGGAACTGCCGCCGGCGCCGCGGCGGCCGATGGCGGACATCGTCATCGCGGAATGACGTGGGTTCTCGCCGGCGTCGCCGCGCTCGGCGTCGCCATGCTCGCGCTGCGCGGCTGGGGCGCGTGGCGCTGGCAGGTGGCGACCGCCGAGCTGCTCGCGCAGCTCGAGGCGGCGCGGCAGCCGATCGCGCCGGCGCGCTTCGACGCCGCCGAGCTCGACGCGCTGCCCGCACCGGTGCGGCGCTACTTCCGCGCTGCGCTGCGCGACGGCGCGCCGATCGTCGCGGCCGTCACCGTCGAACACCGCGGCACCTTCAACACGGGCGAGCGCGACGAGCAGTGGAAGCCGTTCACGTCGGTGCAGCGTGTCGTCACGCGGCGCCCCGGCTTCGTGTGGGACGCGCGCGTGGCGATCGTCCCCGGCTTGCCGGTGCACGTGCACGACGCCTACGTCGCCGGCACCGGCATCCTGCACCCGTCGATCGCCGGCGTGTTCACGCTCGCCGACCTGCGCGGCACGCGCGACGTCGCCTTCGGCGAGCTGATGCGCTTCTTCGCCGAGGCGGCGTGGTACCCGACGGCGCTGCTGCCGAGCCAGGGCGTGCGCTGGCAGGCGGACGACGAACGCTCGGCGCGTGCCACGCTCGCCGACGGCGACCTCGAGCTGACGCTGACTTTCACGTTCCGCGCCGACGACGGCCTGATCGAGTCGGTACGCGCCGACGCGCGCGGCCGCACGGTGGGCGGTCGCGTCGAGCCGACGCCGTGGGAAGGCCGCTGGTCGGACTACGTCGAGCGCGACGGCATGCGCGTGCCTTCGACGGGCGAAGTTTCGTGGCTGCTGCCCGCGCGCCGGCAGCCGTACTGGCGCGGCACGATCACCGCGCTGCGTTACGAGTTCGCGCCGTAGGCGCGGCGCCGGCGCGTGCCGCGCTCGTGGACAATCGTCGCCACCGCGCCCGACCGTTCCGATGAGCAAGCTCCACGTCCACCGCGTCGACGTCCACTTCGGCGACTGCGATCCGGCCGGGATCGTGTTCTTCCCGAACTTCTCGCGCTGGATGGACGAGGCCTCGCTCGCCTTCTTCATGGCCTGCGGCGTGCCGCCGTGGCGCGAGCTGCTGAAGACGCGCGGCATCGTCGGCACGCCGCTGCTCGAGATCCACACGAAGTTCTACAAGCCTGCCACCTA
>JALOSD010000319.1 GCA_025458585.1 Burkholderiaceae bacterium
CTCGGCGGCAAACGCCAGCGCCTTGCAACCGGCCCGACTCGGCGGAATCTTGGGGGAGATGAAGTTCAGTCGATCCGTGGGCTCCATCGGCCGATCGGCGTGTACGGTGGTCGGTGGTCTTGGCCCGGACGGCGCGGTCGAATACCACCGATCACTCGACCCGCAGGAACGCGAACAGACTCGTGCACCGGCCTCGTCGTCGATCGACGCGAGTCTTGAGGCTGCGACCGCTGGCCTGCTGGCGTTGCGGCCAGAATCGACGCTGCTTCACGTCGGGAGACCGCAGATGCTTTGCCACGGAAGCGCTCGCGGCTGGATCGGTGGGTGGTGGCGCCTGGCCATGCGCGGCGCGCTGCTCGCGGCGGTCCTGGTGCAGGCCTGTCACGCGATGGCCGACGGCGCGCGCGCCCCGACCGCGTCGCCAGCCGCGCCTGCGACGGCTCCCGGCCCGGCCGGCGAGGGCCCTGGGCGCGTGTGGCGCGTCGGCGTCCTGGCCAACTATCCGCCCTTCCAGCTGTGGCCTGATGGTGGCTGGCCAGGCGGCGCGGACCTCGACCTGCTGAGCCAAGCGGCGCGCGCGATCGACGGCCGCGTCGAGCCCGTGCGCTACGTCGACTTCCAGGCCCTGCTGGCCGATCTGCGTGCCGGCCGCATCGACGTCGCCAGCGCGATGGCGCGCACGCCCGAGCGCGACGCCGTGCTGGCCTTCGGTCCGCCGTACGCCACGGTGAGCCAGGCGATGGTGCAGCGCCGGCACGACGCCGACGTCCCGCTGGTGGCCGACCTCGCCGGCCGCCGGGTCGCCGTGGTCGATGGCTACGCGAGCCAGGCTCAGGTCACGCGGCTGTTCCCGATCGCGCGGCAGGTGCCCGTGGCCGATGTCGAGCAGGGTCTGCGTGCGCTGCTCGAAGGCCGCGCCGACCTGTTCGTCGAGGCGTGGCCGGCTGTCGTCGAGACCATCGACCGGCTCCAGCTGGACGATCTGCGGCTGGCACGGCGCATCGAGCTCGGTTCGGGCGAACTGCACCTGGCGAGCGCGGCGTCGCGTGCCGATCACCTGGCCCCGCTCGCCGCAGCCGTGCAGGCGCTGCCCGACAGCGTGCTCGAGGCGGCGCCCGCGCGACCAGCCGGGGGCCTGGTGCTCGACGCGGCGGAACGCCGCGCGCTGAACGAGCTGCCGCCGCTGACGGTGGCGGTGGCCGGCAGCCAGCCGCCGTTCTCGATGGCGGGGCCCGAGGGCGTCGCGCAGGGGCTTGCCGTCGACGTTCTGGCCGCGGCGCTTGCGCGCCTCGGCCTGCCGCCTCCTTCCTGGCGAGTGCTGCCGGCGTCGCAGGCGCTCGAAGCGCTGCGCGCCGGCGAGGTGCACCTGGCCCTGGGCCTGCCCGAGGAGGCTTCGCGCGGCGGCGGCGTGGGCTACGCCGGTCCCTTCATCGCGCACCCGCTGGTGCTGGTGGCCGGGCGCGACGGCGAGGTGTGGTCGCTCGAGCAGATGGCCGGACGCCGGTTGGCGATGCCCGTGCTGCAAGTGCCCGCCACCCTGCTGCTGGCGCTGCACCCACGGGTGCAGCGCGTGCCGTGCGACGACGTGGCCGCGTGCTTCGACGCAGTGCGCTCCGGTGTCGCCGACGCCACGGTGGCCGACGTCGTCAGTGTCGCGACGCTGCTGCCCGGCGGCCGGCGCTGGTCGTCGCTGCAGATCGTCGGCACCGCGGGTGACCTGCGCCACGAGCGCGGCGTAGCGCTTGCCCCGTCGGTGCGTCCTCTGGTGCCGTTGCTGCAGCGCGCCCTCGTCGCGCTCGCCGCCGACGAGCTGCCGACGATCAAGCAGCGCTGGCTGGAGCGGCCGCCGCCACGCGAGGTCGCCGCCGCGACGCTCGCGCGCGCAGCGCCCTGGGCGGCGGCCGTCGTGGTGCTCACGGCCTTGCTGTGGTGGGGGCACAGCCGCGGGCTGCGTGCCGAGGTCGCGCGCACACAGGCCTCGCGACGGCAGGCCGAACAGGCCGCGGCGGCGGCGCGACGCTTCACCGCGTTCCTGGCGCACGAGGTGCGCAACTCGCTGCACTCGGTCATTGCCGGCACCGAGCTGCTGCGCAGCGAGCAGCACAAGGCCTCGCCGATCGCCGACGCGCTCGGGCGTTCGGCGCGCGCGACGCTGGCGCTGCTCAACGATCTGCTCGACCGCGAACGACTGGGCGCCGGCGCGTTCACGCTCGATAGCGGCCCGGCGCGTCTCGGCCCGATCGTGCAGGCGGTCGTCGACGAGATGCACCCGGCGGCCCGCAGGGTCGGTGCGACGCTGCACTGGCAGCCACTGCCGGAAGAGCCGGTGCTGCAGGTCGACGTGCTGCGGGTGCAGCAGGTGCTGCGCAATCTGCTGAGCAACGCGATCAAGTACGCCGCGCCGGGGCCCATCGAGGTCTCGGGCGGGATCGAGGCCGCGCCGGGTGACGACGCCACGTGGCGGGTGACGCTGTGCGTGCGCGACCACGGGCCCGGACTGCAGGCGTCGCATCAAGCGCCAGGCGAGCCGGGGCAGCGCGCGGCTCGTCGGGGCGCGCGCGCCGACAGCACCGGCCTCGGGCTGGAGTTCAGCCGCGACCTCGCGCAGGCCATGGGCGGCGCGCTCACGCTGGCCCCGGCGGACGGCGGCGGGCTGCTGGCGACGCTGGACTTTCCCGCCCGTCGCGCCGCCGTCGCGACGGCACGGGCCGGCGAGCCGCTGGTGCTGCTGGCGGAGGACGCCGAGGTCTACGCGATGCTGCTGCAGCGCGCGCTCGCGCAAGCGGGCTGCCGGGTGAGCCTGGTGGGCAGCGTCGCCGACGCACGGGCGCGACTGGCCGCGCAGGGGTTCGACATCCTGGTGACCGACATGTACCTGCCCGACGGCGACGCGGGGGACGTCCTGGCCGCCGCCGACACGGGCCGGGTGCGCCGGCGGGTCGTCATCACGGCGGACCTGGACGCGCGGGTGCGAGCGCTCGCCGGCGCCGATGCGGTGCTGGCCAAGACGCCCGACGTGCAACTGCTCGT
>JALOSD010000083.1 GCA_025458585.1 Burkholderiaceae bacterium
GCGCACGCCGGCCTTCGCCGCCGGGCCGCCGACGCGCTCGACGCGCACGCCGCCGTCGGCACCGAGGCGTTTCGCCTCCGCCGGCTCGAGCGGGCGCACGACGACGCCGAGGCGGCCCTTCGGCTCGCCGGCGTCGGCGACGACGGCGCCGCGCTCGGCGGGCATCTCGCCGACCTCGACGTCGAGCGAGGTCTCGCGGCCGTCGCGCCAGACCTTCAGCGCCGCCGCGGTGCCGGGCTTCGTCGCCGCGACGCGTGACGGCAGGTCGCCCGACTCGGCGATCGGCTCGCCGCCGTACGACAGGATCACGTCGCCTGCACGCAGGCCGGCGCGCGCGGCGGGGCCTTCGGGGTCCACGCCGGCGACGAGCGCGCCGCGCGGCCGGTCGAGGCCGAAGGTCTCGGCCAGCGGCTGCGTCACCGGCTGCACCGTCACGCCGATGCGCCCGCGCGTGACCTTGCCGTACTGCACGAGGTCGTCCTTGACGCGCATCGCGACGTCGATCGGGATCGCGAACGACACGCCCATGTAGCCGCCCGAGCGGCTGAAGATCATCGAGTTGATGCCGACGACCTCGCCCGCGAGGTTGAACAGCGGTCCGCCCGAGTTGCCGGGGTTGACGGCGACGTCGGTCTGCAGGAACGGCACCAGACCGTCGTCGCCGACGTTGCGCGACTTCGCCGACACGATGCCCGCCGTGACCGTGTTCTCGAGGCCGAACGGCGAGCCGATCGCAGCCACCCACTCGCCGACGCGCACGGTCGACGGGTTGCCGATCTTCACCGTCGGCAGCCCCTTCGCGTCGACCTGCAGCACGGCGACGTCGGATCGGCGGTCGAGACCGACCACGCGCGCCTTCAGCTCGCGCCGGTCGGCCAGGCGCACGAGCACCTCGCTTGCGCCGTCGACGACGTGCGCGTTGGTGAGGATCGTGCCGTCGGCCGAGACGACGAAGCCCGAGCCCATGCCCTGCTGCTGCGGCGCGCCGCCGGGAACGCCGCCCGGTGCGCCGCCGCGGGGCATCGGCACGCCGAAGCGGCGCAGGAACTCCTCCGTCGCGCCGTCGTCGGCGCCGTCGGGCATCGTCGCCGCGGCGGTGCCGCCGGCCTTCGTGACGGCGATCGCCACCACCGCGCCGCCCTGCTGCTCGACGAGGGCCGCGAAGTCGGGCAGTGCGCCGGTGGTGCGCACGGGCGGCGTCGCCGCGGCCGGCGCAATGGCGACGCTGGCGGCCTGCGCGGGCGCGAGCCACGCGGTCTCGGGGGCATGACGACCGGCCGCGAACGCGAGCGCGATCGCGGCGCTGACGGCGGCCGGGACGAGGAACTTGCGGGTCTGCGGGGAGACGGGCATCGTGGTGCTCCTGGGTGGGTTCGACGGCCCGGGGGACGTCCCCGGGCCCACGGCACGAATGCTCGAAGCCGGCGCTTAAACCGTGCTTAAGGTCAGGGCCGGACTGCCGGACTGCCGGACTGCCGGCGCGCCACGCGTCGGCGCTCAGCGCGCCAGCGGCACCGTCACGCGCACCGCGAGCCCGCGGCCGCCGGGGCCGTCGCCGAGCGTGACGGCAGCGCCGTGCAGCTGCGCGACCTGGCGCACGATCGCCAGGCCCAGCCCGCTGCCCGGCGCGTCGACGCCGGCGCCGCGCACGAAGCGGTCGAACACGCGCTCGCGCTCGTCGCCCGGAATGCCGGGGCCGTCGTCGGCCACCTCGAGCACGACGTGCGTATCGTCGGCGGCCACGTGCACCTCGACGTGCCCGCCGGCGGGCGTGTAGCGGATCGCGTTGTCGACCAGGTTGGCGGCGAGGATGCGCCACGCGGCGTCGCTGCCGGCCACACGCACCGGCTCGACGCGCGCGAGCACGAGGGCGACCGGCTTCGCCTGCGCGAGCGGCTCGAGGTCGGCGACGACGCCGCGCACGACGGCGTCGAGTGCGACCACCGTGGCGGGCTCGCCCGCCGCCTCGGGCTCGAGGCGCGCGAGCGTCAGCAGCTGCTCGACGAGCCTCGTCGCGCGCCGCACGCCCTGCTTCAGGCGCTCGATCGCCCGCGCGCGCTCGCCGTCGTCGCGCGCGCGTTCGACGAGCTGGATCTGCAGCCCGAGCGCCGTCAGCGGCGTGCGCAGCTCGTGCGCGGCGTCGGCGGCGAAGCGCCGCTGCAGTGTCAACGCGTCGTCGAGGCGGGCGAGCAGGCCGTTGAGCGCGCCGACGAGCGGCTGCAGCTCCTGCGGCAGGCCGGCGGCGGGCAGCGCCTCGAGCGAGGTCGGGCTGCGCCCGGCCACGCCCTGCGCGAGGCGCGACAGCGGCGCGAGCCCGCGGCCGACGAGCAGCCACACGAGCGCGCCGAGCAGCGGCAGCGCGGCGAGCACCGGCAGCAGGATGCGCAGCGCCGCCTCGGCGGCGAGCTGCGTGCGCAGCGCGGTCGGCTGCGCGACCTGGATCGTGCGCAGGCCGGCGAGCGCGGTGAACATGCGCCAGCGCCGCCCGTCGTGGTCGATGGTCGTGAAGCCTGGGGTGCGCGTCAGCGGCAGCGGCGGCGTCGCGTCCGACGCGTAGATCGCGCCACCCGTCGGGTCCCACACCTGGACGACGACCTGCTGGCCGGGGTCGGCGGCGCGGCCGAGCGCGCGCAGGTCGAGCCGCGCGACGTCGCGCAGCGACAGCGCGACCTGGCGCAGCTGCTCGTCGAGCAGCGCGCCGACCTCGACGCGTGCCGAGAGGTACGTCGCCGCGCTGGCTGCGAGCCCGACGGCGAGCAGCGCGCCGACGAGCGCGGCGATCAGGCGGGCGCGCAGCGAGTTCACGACGCAAACTGCGCGCGGGCGCGCTCCCGTGCGAGCGCCGTGGAGAGGTCAGGTGCTCTCACGCGCCGCCGTCCAGCGCAATCGTGTAGCCCATGCCGCGCACGGTGCGGATCACGTCGTCGCCGAGCTTGCGCCGCAGGTGGTGCACGTGCACCTCGACGGCGTTCGAGCCCACCTCCTCGCCCCAGCCGTAGAGGCGGTCCTCGAGCTGGCTGCGCGACAGCACGATGCCCGGGCGCTCGGTCAGGGCGACGAGCAGCGCGTACTCCTTCGCCGACACCGCGACCGGCCGGCCGTGCACCGTGACCTCGCGCGTCGCCGGGTCGATCGTCACCGGCCCGTGCTCGACGATCGGCTGCGGCCGGCCGGCGGCGCGGCGCAGCAGCGCGCGCAAGCGCGCGCCGAGCTCGTCGAGGTCGAACGGCTTGACGAGGTAGTCGTCGGCGCCGGCGTCGAGGCCGGCGATGCGGTCGGCCACCGCGTCACGCGCCGTGATCACGAGCACCGGCACCGCGCCGCGGCGCGCGCGCAGCGTCTTGAGCACCTGAAGGCCGTCGCGCCGCGGCAGGCCGAGGTCGAGCAGCACGGCCGCGAAGTCGCCGACGGCGATCGCGGCGTCGGCGGCGACGCCGTCGCGTACCCAGTCGACCGTGTAGCCGTCGAGCTTCAGGCCGTCGCGCACGGCCTCGCCGATCATCGGGTCGTCCTCGACGAGCAGCAGGCGCATCGGGTGTAGCTTACGGCGCGCCGCCCGCGGCAGCGCTTCGGCTCAGGCAGACAGGTACGCCACCAGCCCCTTCATCGTGAACAGCTTCGAGGTGTCGGCCTCGGGGATCTTGCGCCCCGTCTTCTGCGCCAGCGCGATCACGAAGTTCAGGAAGTCCATCGAGTCGAGGTCGAGCGCCTCGCGCAAGTCCTCGGTGTCGCCCACCGTCGACAGGTCGGCCTCGGGCGCGATGCCGGCCAGCGCGTCGGCGGCCATGGCGCGGATCTCGGATTCGGTCATCGTCGGTGCCTCGTTCGGGTTCACAGTTGATCGGGGGCCTGCAGCGCGCGGTCGATCGCCGCCAGCAACTGGCCGCCGACGTGGCCGTCGCTGGCGCGGTGGTCGGCGGCGAGCGTGGTCGTGACGAGCGGGCGCGGCACGACGGCGCCGCCCGCGACCCACGGCCGCACGACGACGCGGCCGAAGCCGACGATCGCGACCTGCGGCGGGTAGATGACGCCGAAGACGCTCTCGGCGCCGCGGTCGCCGAGGCTCGTGATCGTGATCGTCGGGTCGGTGAGTTCGCTGCTGCGCAGCCCGCCGGTGCGCGCGCGCTGCACGAGGTCGCGCAGCGCGGCCATCAGCTCGGGCAGCGTCTTCTCGTCGGCGTCGTGGATCGCCGGCGCGACGAGCCCGCCGCCACGCAGCGCGATCGCCCAGCCGAGGTGGATGCCGGTGCCGGGCCTGAACGCGTCGTGCTCCCAGAAGCCGTTGAGCTGCGGCACCTCGGCGAGCGCCTTGGCGCTGGCCTTGAGCAACAGCGTGGCCGGCAGCAGCCGCTCGGTGGGGTCGCGCTCGGCGTTCCAGGCGTCGAGCCAGGCTTGGGCGGCGGTGAAGTCGATCGTGGCGCTCAGGTAGTAGTGCGGGATCTCGCGCTTGGACTTGCCCATCGCGGCGGCGATGGCCTGGCGCATCAGCGCGGGGTCGAAGCCGCCCTTGGCCGCGCGTGGAGCCGCCATCGGAGCAGCTGGGCGCGGCTTCGGTTGCGCTGCGGCGAGCCCGACGTCGGCGAGCGTCACCGCGCCGTCGACGCCGGTGCCCCGAAGCGCGTCGGCCTCGAGCCCGAGTTCGGCGGCGCGGCGGCGTGCCGCGGGGCTGACCCTTGCGCGCCCGCCTGCGGGCGCGGTCGGCTCCACGCGCGCGGCCGCGGCTGCGCTCGCAATCGCCGGCGGGGGCAGGGGTGCGGGCTTCGATGCAGGCGGGACGGAGGCAGGCATCGCGGGGCCGACCGCCGCCGGCGCCGGGGACGCCGCCATGGCGGGTGTCGGTGCCGTGGCCAGGACCGGCGCTGGGGCGCGCGCGGCGGCGGCTTCGCCGGCCACCTGCACGTGCGCCAGCACCGCGCCCACGGGCAGGTCGACGCCGAGCGGCGCGAGGTCGCCGATCACGCCGTCGAGGAAGCACTCGACGTCGATCGCGCCCTTGTGCGTCTCGACCACCGCGATCACGTTGCCCGGTTTCACGCGGTCGCCGGGCTTGACGAGCCACTCGACGACCTTGCCCGTCTCCATGTCGGCGCCGAGCGCCGGCATCGTGAAGTCGGCCATGGGTACCGTCCCTTCAGTTCCGTGCCGGCACGATCGCGCGCACCGCGGCGACGATGCCGTCGACGCTCGGCAGCGCGGCCTCCTCCAGGTGCGCCGCGTACGGCACCGGCACCTCGCGGCTGCACACACGGCGGATCGGCGCGTCGAGTTCGTACAGCGACTCCTCGGCCAGCCGCGCGGCGATCTCGGCCGCGATCGAGCCGCTCTTCCAGCCCTCGTCGACGATCACGACGCGCCGGGTGCGCTTGACCGACTCGACGACGGTGGGCATGTCGAGCGGGCGCAGCACGCGCAGGTCGATCACCTCGGCCTCGACGCCGTCCTTCGCCAGCGCGTCGGCTGCGGCGAGGCACTTCGGCAGGCTGTTGCCGTAGGTTACGAGCGTCACGTCACGCCCCGCGCGCCGCACCTTCGCATGCTCGAGGTCGACGGCGGTCACGGCCGGGTCGAGCTCGCCTTCGACGTTGTAGAGCACGACGTGCTCGAAGACCAGCACCGGGTTCGGGTCGGCGAGGGCGGCGGCGAGCATGAAGCGCGCGTCTTCCACCGTGCCCGGCACGGCGACCTTCAGCCCCGGGATGTGCGCGTACCAGCCCTCGAGGCTGTGCGAGTGCTGCGCCGCGAGCTGGCGCCCGCCGCCGGTGGCCATGCGGATCACGAGCGGCACCGCGAACTGGCCGCCCGTCATGTGCGGCAGCGTCGCCGCGTTGTTCATGATCTGGTCGAGCGCGAGCAGGCTGAAGTTGCACGTCATGATCTCGAGCAGCGGCCGCAGGCCCGCCAGCGCGGCGCCGATCGCCAGCCCGGTGAAGCCGTTCTCGGCCAGCGGCGTGTCGACGATGCGCTCGGGGCCGAACTCCTCGAGCAGGCCCTTCGTGACGGCGTAGCAGCCGCCGTACTTGCCGACGTCCTCGCCCATCACGAAGGTGCGCGGGTCGGCCTTCAGCGCGTCGCGGATCGCCTGCTTGCAGGCTTCGCGGTAGGTCATGCGCAGCGGGGCGGTCATAGCACCGCCTCCTGCGCGACGCGGTCCCCCGCGTCGTCTTGCACGACGCGGTCCATGAGCACGAAGCGCTCGAGTTCGTCGACCGGCTCGAGCGTGCCGGCCTCGGCGAAGGCGACGGCGGCGTCGATCTCGGACGCGACCTCGGCCTCGATCGCCTGCGCCTCGGCGTCGGCGAGCTGGTGGTTGGCCGTCATCCACGCGCGCAGCCGCTCGATCGGGTCGAGGTGCTTCCAGCCCTCGATCTCGTCGCGCGTGCGGTAGGCCTGGGTGTCGAACATCGAGTGCGCGCGGAAGCGGTACGTGCGCACCTCGAGGAAGTACGGCCCGCCGCCCCCGCGGATCGCGGCCACGGCGCGCCGAGCCGCGGCCTCGACCTTCACCGGGTCCATGCCGTCGACCTGCTCCGCCGGCATGCGGTACGCCTTCGCCTTGCGCCAGATGTCGGTCTCGACTTCGCTGTCCTCGAGCGGCACGCCCATCGCGTAGAGGTTGTTCTCGCACACGAACAGCACCGGCAGCGCCCACAGCTCGGCCAGGTTCAGCGTCTCGTGGAACACGCCTTCGCCGACCGCACCCTCGCCGAAGAAGCACGCGGTGACGGCGCCGCGGCCGAGCCGCTGGTCGGCCATCGCGATGCCGGCGGCCACCGGCAGCCCGCCGCCGACGATCGCGTTGCCGCCGTAGAAGCGCCGCGAGCGGTCGAACAGGTGCATCGAGCCGCCGCGCCCGCGGCAGCAGCCTTCGGCCTTGCCGAGCATCTCGGCCATCAGCGGCGCCATCGGCACGCCCCAGGCCAGCGCCTGGCCGTGCTCGCGGTAGGTGGCCACGACGGCGTCGCGGCCGGGGTCCATCGCGCTCGCAACGCCGACGGCCACCGCTTCCTCGCCGTCGTACAGGTGCAGGAAGCCGCGGATCTTCTGCGCCTGGTACAGCTCGACGCACTT
>JALOSD010000320.1 GCA_025458585.1 Burkholderiaceae bacterium
CGTTCTGCGCCCACACGGGCACGAAGGGCATCGCGGAGCCGGCGGCGACGGCCGCAGCCGCACCGAGGAAGTGACGTCGTTGCATCATGGTCGACCTTTTGGTGTGTAGTTGAACTCTATAGTCTCGTTGCAAACCGCCGAGGCGACACTTGCCTTCAGTCAATGTCTGATCGCGGCGGGGGGTCTTGGTTCGGCCGTGAACGTCGACGTCACGCACGGGGCGGGCGTCCGCGGCGGGCGGCAGGGCTGCGGCACACTGCGCGACATGCCGACTGCGCGCCTTCACGTCGATCTCGCGCTCGAACGCGGCGCGCTCGTCGACCCGCTCGAACGCGGCGCGCTCGTCGACCTGCCGCCGGCGGCGGCGCGCCACGTGCAGGTGCTGCGGCTGCAGCCCGGCGCGGCGCTGACGCTGTTCGACGGCCGCGGCGGCGAGTGGGCCGCGCAGGTGGCGCGCGTCGGCCGGCGCGACGTGCAGGCGCAGGTGCTGGCGCACGACGCGGTCGAGCGCGAGTCGGCTGTCGAGGTGACGCTCGCGCTCGGCGTGCCGGCCAACGAGCGGATGGACGCGCTCGTCGAGAAGGCCACCGAACTCGGCGCTGCCGCGCTGCAGCCGCTGCTGGCGGCGCGCTCGGTGCTGCGCCTCGACGGCGAGCGCGCCGAGCGCCGGCGCTCGCACTGGCAGGCGGTGGCCGTCGCGGCTTGCGAGCAGTGCGGGCGCAACCGCGTGCCGCCGGTCGCGGCGCCCGCCACGATCGGCGCCTGGCTTGCCGCCCTGCCGCCGCCCGACGCGGCGTCGGCGCGCTGGCTGCTCGGCTTCACCGCTGACGCGAAGCCGCCGGCGGCGCTGCCGCCGGCCCGTCGCGTGCTGCTGCTCAGCGGCCCGGAAGGCGGGCTCACGCCCGACGAGGAGGCGGCGGCGCGTGCCCGGGGTTTCGTGCCCGTGACGCTGGGGGCGCGTGTGCTGCGCGCCGACACGGCGCCGCTGGCCGCGCTGGCCTGGATCGCCCTGCAACCGGACGCCGCCACCCGATGAATCGCCACCTGCTGCTGCTGACGTTCGCCCAGGGCCTGTACCTGACGAACAACGTCGCTTTCATCGCGATCAACGGGCTGGTCGGCCTGGCGCTCGCGCCGGTGGCTTGGATGGCGACGCTGCCGGTGACCGGCTACGTCGCCGGCGGCGCGCTCGCGACCGGGCTGGTGGCGCGCAGCCAGCGCCGCTTCGGCCGGCGAGGCGCGTTCCAGATCGGCCTCGTCGTGGCGATGGTCTCGGCCGCGCTGTGCGCCTACGCGGCGACGACGCGCAACTTCTGGCTGCTGAGCGCGGCGACGATGCTCGCCGGCTACTACAACGCCAACGGGTCGCTCTACCGCTTCGCCGCCGCCGAGCTCGTCGCGCCGTCGTACAAGGAGAAGGCGATCTCGTGGGTGCTCGCCGGCGGCATCCTCGGTGCCGTCGTCGGCCCGAACCTGGCGAGCGCGACGCGCGAGTGGACGACGCAGCCCTTCGCCGGCGTGTATATCGCGCTGATCGGCGTCGCGCTGCTCGGGCTCGTCGTCATCTCGCTGATCCGCTTTCCGCCGCTGCCGGGCGCCGGCGGCAGCGGCGCGCCGCAAGGGCGGCCGCTGCGCGAGATCGCGCGCCAACCGGTGTTCATCGTCGCGGTGGCCGGCTGCGCGCTCGGCTACGGCGTGATGAACCTGCTGATGGCGGCGACGCCGATCGCGATGGCACAGTGCGCGCACCCGTTCTCGGCGGCGGCGCTCGTGCTCGAGTGGCACGTGCTCGGCATGTTCGTGCCGAGCTTCTTCACCGGCAGCCTCGTCAAGCGCTTCGGCGCGCTGCCGATCATGACCGTGGGCCTGCTGCTCAACTTCGCCTGCGTCGCGATCGCGCTGTCGGGCGTCGAGCTGATGCACTTCCTGTCGGCGCTGTTCGTGCTCGGCGTCGGCTGGAACTTCCTGTTCATCGGCGGCACGACGCTGGCCACCGAGGCCTACCGTCCCGAGGAGCGCACGACCGCGCAGGCCGGGGTCGACTTCTGGGTCTACACGACGATGACGCTGACCTCGTTCGGCTCGGGCGCGCTCGTGACGACGGGCGGCTGGACGTTCATGAACATCGGCAGCCTGGTGCCGCTCGCGCTGCTGGCCGGCGCGCTCGGCTGGCTTGCGTGGCTGCGCCGCGGCGCCCAGAATGCCCTCGCGGGCTGACCGCCGGTCGCCCATCCATCGGCAAGGAGCCGTGCCATGAGTTTGCTCGAGACGGTGCTGGCAATCTGCAGGCGTTGCTGATGCAGGTGGTCGCGGCGATGCTGGCCGGCGGCCCGGCCGCGTCGCGGGCCGCGCCCACGGGTGGGGGCGGCGACCTCGGCGGCCTCGGCGGCCTCGGCGCCGTGCTCGGCAGCATGATCGGCGGCGGCGCGCCGTCGGCGGGCGGAATGGGGACCGGCGGCGGGCTGGGCGAGTTGCTGCAGCAGTTCCAGCGCGCCGGCCTCGGCGACGTCGTGAACTCGTGGGTCGGCCCCGGCCAGAATGCGCCGATCGCGCCGGGGCAGCTCGGGCAGGTGCTTGGCGACGACTTCGTCGCCGGGCTCGCGCAGCGCACCGGCGCGGCGCCCGACGACCTGCTCGGGCAGCTGTCGCAGATCCTGCCGCAGATGGTCGACCGC
>JALOSD010000084.1 GCA_025458585.1 Burkholderiaceae bacterium
TGCTGCTGCAGGGCGGCGAGGACACGGTGGTCGAGAACGCGGCGCAGCAGGAGTTCTGCGACAACGTCAACCGCCAGCCCAACGCGGGCGGGCGCTGCCAGGGCGCCGTGCTGCCCGAGTCGCGGCACGCGCTGCTCGTCGAGCGCGACGACCTGCGCACGCCGGCGCTGGCGACTATCCTCGCCTTCTTCGACGCCCACGCGCGGCCGGCGGCGCGCTGATGCTCGAGTGCGCGCCCGGCGGCGCGTTGACGGGCGGGCAGACGCGCGGCGTCAGCGCAGGTAGCCCCAGGCCTTCAGCCGCGACGCCGCGTACTGCGCCGCCTCGCCCTGCTGCGTCACGCGCAGGAAGCCTGCGTACTGCTCGGCGGCGCGCCGCTGCTCGCCCATGCCCTCGAGCGCGACGCCCTTCAGGAAGCCGATGCCGGGGTCGCCGGGCAGCGCGCGGTCGAAGGCCTGCAGGTTCTCGTAGGCGGCGGCGGGCTGGCGTAGCCCGAGGTCGAGCGTCGCGGCGAGCTTCATCGCCTGCGCTTCCTCGGGGTAGACGCGGCGCGCGGTGTCGGCGTAGCGCCGCGCGTCGGCGAGCTTGCCCTGCGCCTGCAGGCACTGGCCCATGCGCACGTTGGCGGCATAGTCGCGCGGCGTGCGCTGCAACGCGGTCTCGAACTGGCGCTGCGCGCCGGGCAGGTCCTTCTTCGCCATCGCCGTCTCGCCGGCCTTGCAGGCGTCGATCGTCGGCTTGATGGCGCGCAGCGCGGCGGTGCGGTCCATGTAGCGCTCGCGCTGCAGCGGCGCCGAGGCGCTCGACGCGTAGCGCGTCTGCGCGAGCCGGCGCGCGGTCTCGACGCGCTCGCGGCTCATCGGGTGGGTCGAGAACATCGTCTCGAGCACGCCCGGCTGGCGTTCGTGTTCGTCGACGAGCAGCTGGTGCAGGCTCGTCATGCCGCCGGCCGGGTAGCCGGCGCGCACGATGTACTCCTGGCCGAGGGCGTCGGCCTCGCGCTCGTTGTCGCGCGAGTAGCCGGCGAGCAGCGCGCTGGCGCCGATCTGGCCGCCGATCGCCGCCACCGGCGCCCAACGCGGGTCGGAGGCCGCGGCGCCGATCGTGAGGCCGATCACCGCGGCCTGCGCGACCATCGCCTGCCCCTGCCGCTGCGCCGCGTGGCGGGCGTTGACGTGGCCGAGTTCGTGGCCGAGCAGCGCGGCGAGCTCGGCCTCGCTGTTCAGCTCGGTCATGATGCCGCGCGTGACGCCCATCGACCCGGCGGGGAAGGTGTAGGCGTTGACGTAGTTCGCGTTCAGCACGCGGTAGCTGTACGGCATCTCGGGCCGGTGCACGTGCGTCTGCAGCCGCTGGCCGATCTCGGCGGTGTAGGCGTTCAGGCTGGCGTCCTGTACCGCGCCGAGGTCGATCGAGAACTGGTGCGGCGCCTGCCGGGCGTCGATCTGCTTTTCCTGCTCGGGCGTGAGGCCGGCCAGGATCGTGCCGCCGGTGACGGGCGACGTGGCGCAACCCTGCAGCGCCGGCACCGAGGTGGCGGCGGCGAACAGCCACAGCGTGTCGCGGCGGGTCAGGCGGTTGGCACGCAGGCGGCGGGCGAGGAGCTCGGGCGACATCGACAGGGTGGCGGTGCGGTCGGTACGGACGCCGATTCTGGCAGCCGGGGGCGCCAGGGCAAGCGGCACAGCGGGGCGCGGAATACGCAACGACCGGTGTCGCGCGTATGCGGAGGTTACGCCGGGGCGGGTGGCGTGGCGCCGATCCGACGAAGGACGTCACGGCGGGGCGCCTTTCACCCAACCGAGGGACTGACACGAGGGCACACCGGTCGAAAAATCCTTGTCACGATGGCAGGGCATCATCAACGCGCCATCGAAGGAGTCGCTGCCATGACGCAGACGTTTACCGTCGGAGCCCGTTCCCGCTTCGTCACCGTCACCGCCTGGGTGTTCATCGTGCTCGGCGCGATGGCCACGGTGTGGGCCGGGCTGCAGAACGCCACGGTGGCGTCGATGATGTCCACGGCTCTGCCGGCGGCCGGCACGCCGCTCGTCACCGGGCTGCTGCTGGCCTATCTGCCGTGGGTCGCCGGCGCCGGGCTGGTGCTGTCGGTGGCGACGCTGACCGCCGCCGTCGGCCTGCTGCTGCGGCTCGACTGGGCGCGGCGCGTGTTCATCGGCGTGCTGGCGCTCGCGATCGTCGCCAACTTGCTCGGGCTGTGGATCCAGCACGAGGTCGTGCAGTCGGTCGTCGACAGCACGCTCGAGAGCGCGCCGTTGCCGCCGCAGGCGGCGGGCGTGTTCGGCGGCTTCGTGATCGCCGCGCGCGTGATGGGCGGCGTCGTCACGCTCGGCGCCTGCGCCTTGCTGGCCTGGATCATCGGCCGGCTGATGTCGCCGGCGGTGCGGCAGGAATTCGCCTGACGCGGCGCGTGCGCGGCCGGCGCGTTCAGCGCAGGTCGCCGTCGACGTAGAACCAGCGCCCGCCCTCGCGCACGAAGCGGCTCGTCTCGTGCAGCCGCGTCGCGCGGCCCGCGAGCCGGTTGCGGGCGACGAACTCGACCGTCGCGTGGGCGTCGTCCTGCATCGCGTGGCGCCGCACCTCGAGGCCCAGCCACTGCAGCCCGCCCGGCAGCGGGTCGAGCTGCGGCGGGCGGGTGCTCGGGTGCCAGGTGGCGAGCAGGTAGTCGAGTCGCCCGAGCACGCTCGCGCTGTAGCGCGAGCGCATCAGCGCCTCGGCGGTCGGCGCCTGCAGGTGCAGCGGGCCGTCGTGCCAGCGGCCGCAGCAGTCGGCGTAGGGCAGGGCGCTGCCGCAGGGGCAGGCGGTCGCGTTCGGGGGCGTGGGGCGGGCCATCGGCCGCGATGATCGCCGAAAGCGGCGCCTACACTGCGGCGCACCGCCTTGCCGACGAAGGACGCCTCCATGCTTGACCCCCAAGCCCGTGCGCTGCTCGACCTGATGGTCGAACGCGGCGTGCCGCCGACGCACACGCTGAGCCCCGCCGAGGCGCGCCGCTTCTACCGCGAGCGGCGCTTCTTCACCCAGCCCGACCCGCCGCCGGTCGCCGCCCTCGAGACGCTGCAGGCCGAGGGGCCGCACGGCGCGATCTCGCTGCGTGCGTACCGGCCGGCCGGCGCGGCGCCCGGCGCGGTGCTGCCCGCGCTCGTGTACTTCCACGGCGGCGGCTGGGTCATCGGCGACCTCGACACGCACGACGTGCTGTGCCGCGAGCTCGCCAACGCCGCCGGCTGTGCGGTGGTCGCCGTCGACTACCGGCTGGCGCCGGAGCACGCCTTTCCGGCCGCCGTCGACGACTGCCTCGCGGCGACGCGCTGGGTGCGCGAGCACGCCGCGGCGCTGCACCTCGACGCGCGGCGGCTGGCGGTCGGCGGCGACAGCGCGGGCGGCAACCTCGCCGCCGTCGTGTGCCTCGCGCTGCGCGACGCGCTCGAGCCGCTGCCGGCCTTCCAGCTGCTGATCTACCCGGCCACCGACATGCGCGCGGTGGCGCCCTCGCACACCCAGAACGCGCAGGGGTACCTGCTGACCGCCGACAGCATCGCCTACTACCGCGGCCACTACGTGCCCGACGCGGCGCAGTGGACCGACTGGCGCGCCTCGCCGCTGCTCGCCGTCGACCACGGCCGCCTGCCGCCGGCGCTCGTCATCACCGCCGGCTTCGACCCGCTGCGCGACGAAGGCCGGCAGTACGCCGACGCGCTGTCGGGCGCGGGCACGAAGGCCGAGTACGTGTGCTTCGAGCGCCAGCTGCACGGCTTCATCACGATGGGCCGCGTGATCGACGAGGCGAACACGGCGGTGGCGCTGTGCGGCGCGGCGCTGCGGCGGGCGTTGGGGTCGGTTGCATGAGTGCGTCGAGCACGGGCCCGGGCCCGACGGCGTGCTGATGAGCCGGGTCCCCCAAGCCGACTACGCCGACCACGACGACGTCTACCGGCGCCTCAGGCAGACCGGCGCTTCGGGGTGGGACGGCCCCGACGAGTACGTCGCGATGCTCGCGCGCGTCGGCCCCTGGCTTCCACCCGACCTCGAGGGCGCGGCCCTGCTCGAACTGGGCAGCGGCGCCGGCGATCTTGCCCTGCTGCTGGCGCAGCGCGGTGCACGCGTGCACGGCGTCGACATCTCGCCCACGGCCGTCGACTGGGCGAGGCAGAAGGCTGTGCAGCGCGGCCTGTCGCATCGCGCGACGTTCGCCGTGGACGACGTCTGCGCTCTGGCCACGCTCGGCGACGGTGCCTTCGATCTCGTCGTCGACGGCCATTGCCTGCACTGCATCGTCGGCGACGACCGCGCGAAGGCACTGAACGCCTGCCGTCGCGTGACGAAGAGTGGCGGCAGTTTCATCGTCCTGACGATGTGCGGCGACGTGAGGAACCCCCGCGTCCGGCCGCACTTCGATCCCGTCACGCGCACCGTCTTTCACGCCGGCAAACCCGTGCGGCATGTCGGCAGGCCCGAACGGATCGTCGACGAGGTTGCCGGGGCGGGTTTCGAGATCGTGCACTGGGCGGTCGAGGCGGCCACGACGGCGGACAGCGAAGACGACCTGATCGTCGTGGCCAGGAAGCGCTGAGGCATTCGTCTCGTCGCGCGGCCGGCCGGTCGGCCATCGGCTTGTCTCGAGGACTGTATGAACGTACAGTATATCGGTGGAGCCATCGTCCGTCACCGCCCGCCCCGCGCCCGTCGCCCCCGAAGCGCTGCACCCCGCGCTGTGGCGCGCGCACCAGCTCGGCCGGCGCGCCGAGCGCGCGCTCGCCACCGGCTTTGCCGCGCTCGACGCCGAGCTGCCCGACGGCGGCTGGCCGGCGCGCGCGCTGACCGAGCTGCTGCTGCCGCAGCACGGCATCGGCGAGCTGCGCCTGCTCGCGCCGGCGCTGGCGGCGCTGACGCGCGACGGTCGCCCGCTGATGTGGTTCGACCCGCCGGCCACGCCCTGCGGCTGGACACTGCAGGCGCTCGGCGTCGACCCGCGGCGGCTCGTGCTCGTGCGCGGCCGCGACGCCCTGCGCGGGCGCGCGTTCGAGCGGCTGCCGGCCGCCGACACGCTGTGGGCGCTCGAACAGGCGCTCGCCAGCGGCCACGTCGGCGCGGTGCTGGCGTGGCTGCCGGCGCGCCTGCGCGCCGACGCGTTGCGCCGGCTGCAGCTGGCCGCGCAGGCGCACGACGGGCCGGCGTTCGTGCTGCGCGACGCCGACGCGCGCCTGAAGCCGAGTCCGGCGCCGCTGCGGCTGCTGCTTGGCGCCGCCGGCGCCGACCGCCTCGCAGTGCGCGTGCTCAAGCGCCGCGGCCCGCCGCTGGCGCGGCCGCTCGTGCTCGCGCTGGCGCCGGTGCTGCCGCCGGCAGCGCGCGCACGGGCCGACCAGGGCGAGGCGCGACGGCCGTCGCCGGTGATGGCGGGCACCGACAGCCTCGCCTGAAGGCGGCGTCGCGGTGCGTGGCGGATGGCGCGGCGGACGGCATGGCGATGCTCTGGCTGGCACTGTACCTGCCGCGGCTGTCGCTCGAGGCCTTCTGCGCCGCGGCGGGCGTCGCGGCGCACGACCCGCAGGCGTCGCCGCTCGCGCTGCTCGCCGGCGCCGTCGTCGCCGACGCCAACGCCGCCGCGGCGCGCCACGGCGTGCGCGCGGGGCAGCGGCGCGCCACCGCGCTCGCGCTGGCGCCCGAGCTGCGCTTCGGCGGCGCCGACGCCGCGCGCGACGCGCAGGCGCTCGCCGCGGTCGCGCACGCCGCGCTTGCGTTCACGCCGGCGGTGGCGCTCGAGGGCGGGCACACGGTGCTGCTCGAGGTCGGCTCGACGCTGCGCCTGTTCGGCGGCTTGGCGCGGCTGCTGCAACGGCTGCGACGGGCGGTCGCGCCGCTCGGCCACCGCGTGCGCGTCGCCGCGGCGCCGACCGCGCTCGGCGCCGCGCTGCTCGCGCGCTGGCGCGACGACCTCGTCGACCCCGCGCAAGGCCCGCACGTGCACGACCTGGCGGCGCTGCGCACGCTGCTCGACGCCTTGCCGGTGGGGCTGCTCGGCCCCGGGCGCGAGCACGGGGAGGCGCTGCAGGGCATGGGGCTGGCCACGCTCGCCGACCTGCGCGCGCTGCCGCGCGCGGGGCTCGCGCGGCGCTTCGGCGAGGCGCTGCTCGACGAGATCGACCGCGCGCGCGGCGACCGCCCCGACCCGCGCGCGTGGATCGAGGGGCCGACGGTGTTCGACACCCGCGTCGAGCTCGCCTGGCGCGCCGACACCGCCGAGCAGGTGCTGCACGCGGCCGACGTGCTGCTCGCGCGCCTCGTCGCCTGGGCGCAGGGCCGGCACGCGCGCATGGCCGCGTTCACGCTGCGCATGGGGCACGAGCCGCGCCATCGCGACCACGGGCAGCCGGCGCACACCGAACTCGCGATCGCGCTCGCCGAGCCGAGCGCCGACGCCGCGCACCTGCGGCTGCTGCTGCGCGAGCACCTCGCGCGTACGACGCTCGCGGCGCCCGCGCTCGAGCTGGGCCTGCACTGTCGCGACGTCGTGGCCGGCACGCCGCCGAGCGGCGAACTGTTCCCGAGCCGGCAGGGCGAGCGCGAAGGGCTGACGCGCCTGCTCGAACGCCTGCGCGCGCGCCTCGGCGGCGCCCGGGTGCAGGGCCTCGAGCCGGTGGCCGACCACCGCCCCGAACGCGCGACGCACACGGGCGAGGCCGTAGCCGATCGCGCCCCTGCGGGTGCGCCGGCGACGGTGCCGCTGCTGCGGCGCCCGCTGTGGCTGTGGCCCGAGGCGACGCCGCTGCCCGAGCACGGTGGCACGCCGTGGCTCGACGGCGTGCCGCTGCAGCTGCTCGTCGGGCCCGAGCGCCTCGAGACCGGCTGGTGGGACGGTGCGCCGGTGCTGCGCGACTATTTCGTCGCCCAGGCCGGCGACGGCGCGCTGGTGTGGATCTACCGCGCCCGCCTGCCGGCCACCG
>JALOSD010000002.1 GCA_025458585.1 Burkholderiaceae bacterium
CGAAGGACCGCGAGTTGGCACACGCCGTCGCAGAGCACAAGAGCATCTTCTTCGCCGAATCGATGCCAGACGGTGCGCTCATCGACTACCGCGCAGCGGTCACTGGCGCACTGGATCTGGCACCCAGCGGCGACGCGCGGAAGACGCTGGCCAAGGACTACCAGCGCATGGTCGAGGACGGCCTGCTCTTGGACGACGCCGAACCCTTCGACGTCCTGCTGCAGCGTTGTCAGGCGCTTGCGCTCAAGGTCAACGCCGCGGTGGCGGGGGCCGCATGACGCTCTGCCCGCGCATCCAAGAGCGCGTGCCGGCGACCGCTTGTAGGATGACGGCAACAGATTGCCGCCCAGCGCCTTCGACTGGGCTTGCAGCGGAAAAATGTGGGGGTATGCGTGGGGGTATCGACCAAACTGCAAGAATCAAAGTTCAATAAAAACATGTACTTAGGATTGCTTTGAAACTCGCCACCTGGAACGTCAACTCGCTCGCCGTGCGCCTGCCGCAGCTGCTCGCCTGGCTTCAGGCCAACCCGGTCGACGCGATCGCGCTGCAGGAAACCAAGCTCACCGACGACAAGTTCCCCGCCGCCGAGATCGGGGCCGCGGGTTACCGTGCGCAGTGGTTCGGCCAGCGCACCTACAACGGTGTCGCGCTGCTGACCCGGGCCGACGCCGGTGACACGACGGACGTCGTGCGCAACATCCCCGGTTTCGACGACGAGCAGGCGCGCGTCATCGCCGGCACGGTGGGCGGCGTGCGCGTGATCGACACCTACTTCCCGAACGGCCAGGCGCCGGGCAGCGACAAGTTCGCCTACAAGATGCGGTGGATCGAGGCGCTGCGCGACTGGGTGCGCACCGAGCTCGCGGTGCACCCGCGTCTGGTCCTGCTCGGCGACTTCAACATCGCCCCCGAGGACCGCGACGTCCACGACCCCGTCGCCTGGGCCGGGCAGATCCACTGCACCGACGACGAGCGCGCGCACTTCCGCGCGCTGCTCGGTGTCGGCCTCGTCGACGCATTCCGGCTGTTCGAGCAGCCGCCGAAGAGCTGGAGCTGGTGGGACTACCGCAACCTCGCGTTCCGCAAGAACCAGGGCTTGCGCATCGACCACATCCTGGTCAGCGAGGCGCTGCGGCCGAAGGTCGCTGCCTGCGCGATCGACAAGGCGCCGCGCAAGGCCGAGCGACCGAGCGACCACGCCCCGGTCGTCGTCGAGCTCGCCGCGTAGCCCCCACGCGCCGCGGCGGCGCGCGTTCAGTCGTCCAGGCCGAGTTCCTGGATCTTGCGCGTGATCGTGTTGCGGCCGATGCCGAGCTTCTGTGCCGCCTCGATGCGCCGCCCGCGCGTGACCTCGAGCGCCGTGCGGATCAGCCGGCCCTCGAACTGGCGCGTCAGCGTGTCCCAGACCTCGGGGGAGCCAGCCTGGAGCATCGAACGCGCCTCGCGCTCGAGATCCTCCAGCCAAGCCAGCGGCGTCGCGGGCGGCCGCTCGGCGGGCAACGATGGCGCCAGCGCAGCCAGATCGGCCGGCGGCGACCACGTGGCGGCCGTTGCCGGCTCGTCCGTGGCCGCCGTCGCCGTGGCGACCGCCGCGGTGACAGGTGCCGCCACCGCCACGGCGGCGGCCGGTGCGGCCACCGAGGCCGCGATCTCGGGTGGCAGGTCCTTGGCCTCGACGACCTGCGCCGGCGCCATCACGGTCAGCCAGTGGCAGACGTTCTCGAGCTGGCGCACGTTGCCGGGAAAGTCGAACGCCATCAGCCGCGCGAGCGCGGCGTCGGTGATGCGCTTGGCCTCGACGCCGAGCTCCTTCGCGCTCTTCTGCAGGAAGAAGCGCGCGAGCATCGGGATGTCCTCGCGCCGCTCGCGCAGCGCGGGCAGACGCAGGCGGATCACGTTCAGGCGGTGGAACAGGTCCTCGCGGAACGCGCCCTGGCGCACGCGGTCCTCGAGGTTCTGGTGCGTGGCGGCGATCACGCGCACGTTGGCCTTCAGCGGCTGGTGGCCGCCGACGCGGTAGAACTGGCCGTCGGAGAGCACGCGCAGCAGGCGCGTCTGCAGGTCGAACGGCATGTCGCCGATCTCGTCGAGGAACAGCGTGCCGCCATCGGCCTGCTCGAAGCGCCCGCGGCGCATCGTCTGCGCGCCGGTGAAGGCGCCGCGCTCGTGGCCGAAGAGCTCGCTCTCGAGCAGGTCCTTCGGGATCGCGGCGGTGTTGATCGCCACGAAGGGCCCGTTCGCGCGCGGGCTGTGCCTGTGCAGCGCGCGCGCGACGAGCTCCTTGCCGCTGCCGCTCTCGCCGGTGATCAGCACCGTGACGTGGCTCTGGCTGAGCCGGCCGATGGCGCGGAAGACGTCCTGCATCGCGCTCGCCTGGCCGAGCATCTCGGGCATCTCGGCCGCGCGTTCCGCCTGCACCGCCTCGCGCAGGCTCTCGTCGACGGCGCGGCGGATCAGCTCGACCGCCTTCGGCACGTCGAACGGCTTGGGCAGGTACTCGAAGGCGCCGCTCTGGAATGCCGACACGGCGCTGTCGAGGTCGGAATAGGCGGTCATGATGATGACCGGCACCGCAGGCATCCGCTCCTTGACCTTGGCCAGCAGGTCGATGCCCGAGCCGCCGGGCATGCGGATGTCGCTCACCAGCACCTGCGGCGCGTCGCCGTCGAGCGCAGCCAGCACGTCGCGCGGGTTCGAGAACGAGCGCACCTCGAACTGCTCGCGCGCGAGCGCCTTCTCGAGCACGAAGCGGATCGATTGGTCGTCGTCGACGATCCAGATGGGTTTCATGCGCGTGCCGGAACCTGCCACTAGGGCAATGGAAGCGTGATCTTGAACACCGTGCGGCCCGGAACGCTGTCGCAGTCGATCGTGCCCTCGTGCTGCTGCACGAAAGTCTGCGCCAGCGGCAGGCCCAGCCCCGAGCCGCCCTCGCGCCCCGACACCAGCGGGAAGAAGACGCGATCGCGGATCGATTCGGGCACGCCCGGTCCGTTGTCCTCGATATGCAATTCCAGTGCCAGTCGCCAGCGCGTCTTGCCGATCGTGACCTGGCGCGCGATGCGCGTGCGCAGCCAGATCGCCGCGTCGCCCGCCGCGCGGCGCCTGTCGAGCGCCTGCGCGGCGTTGAGCGTGATGTTGAGCACCGCCTGGATCAGCTGCTCGCGGTCGCCGCGGAACTCCGGGATCGAGATGTCGTAGTCGCGCTCGACGGCGAGCCCGTGCGGGAACTCGGCGAGCACGAGCGCGCGCACGCGCTCGCAGATCTCGTGGATGTTGACGTCGCCGACGACGTGCGGGCGGCGGTGCGGCGCGAGCAGGCGGTCGACCAGCGCTTGCAGCCGGTCGGCCTCCTGCACGATGACCTGCGTGTACTCGGTGAGCCTGTCGCTGTCGAGCTCCATCTGCAGCAGCTGCGCCGAGCCGCGGATGCCGCCGAGCGGGTTCTTGATCTCGTGCGCGAGGTTGCGGATCAGCTCCTTCGTCAGCTGCGCCTGCCCCAGCGTGCGCTCCTCGCGGTCGAGCCGCGTCTGCTGCTCGATCTCGATCATCTCGACGACGACGCGCTCGGCGCTGTCGGTCTGGTTGACGATGACGTGGATCGGCAGCTGATCGGGGTGCGAGCCGGGCGGGCGCTTCAGCAAGGCGTCGAAGCGCCCGCAGGCATAGTCGTTGCGCGCCACCGCCGCCAGCGTGTCGCGCAGCGGCGCCGGGTCGGCGATCCAGTCGAGCAGCGAGCTGCGCACGATCGCGCGTCGCGACAACCCGAGCAGGGTCTCGAACGCGGCGTTGGCGAACAGGCACCGGCCGTCGGGGCGCACCACGGCGACCATCGTCGCGAGGAGGTCGAACGCGTCGTACGACGCGTCGCTGCCGCCGAGGCCGGGAAGGCGCACGAAGGGCAGCGGCATCGGAAGGCCTCTCAGCCTGTCAGCTCGGCAGCTTGGCCAGCTCGCGCTTGATCGCTGCGATGTCGCCTTCCTTGCGCTCGATGTCGGCCTTCATCTGCGCCACGCGGTCGAGGTAGCGCTGGAAGTTGCGCTCGCTGCCCAGCCGCTCGGGCTGGCCGTCGTTGTATTCGCGCCGCATCTCGGCCAGGCGCTGCTCCTCGCGCCGCAGCTCGGCTTCCAGGATCGCACGGCGGTCGCTGTCGCGCCGACGCTGCTCGGCCGGGTCGACGCGCGCGCCCGCCGGCGCCGCCGCGGGCGGCGCGCTCGCCGCTGCTGTCGGCGCGGGCGCCGGGCGCGGGCGCGACTGCATCACCGTCACCGGGGCGCCTTCGATCGTGCGGCAGCCCTTCTCCTTCGCCTCGGCCGGCGTCAACGCGTCGGTGTAGAGCACCGGCGGGCCCGGGCAGCGGTAGACGACGCCACCACCGGACTGCGCCGCGGCACCGCCGGCGGCGAGTGTCGCGGCGAGCGCCATCGCCCACGATCCAGGTCCCAACCGTCTCATTCGTCGTGCTCCGCGCGGGTCGGCCCGCTCGTGGATTGTCGCCCACGGCCCTGGTCGGCCAGCCCACGAAAAAGGGACGGCATCGCCGTCCCTTCCGATCGACCGAGGCGCAGGCGCCGCGGGCGCCGCACCGGCGTCAAATGCTGTAGTACATGTCGAACTCGACCGGGTGCGTGGTCATGCGAAAGCGCGTGACCTCCTGCATCTTGAGCTCGATGTAGGCGTCGATGTAGGAGTCGGTGAACACGCCGCCCTTGGTCAGGAACGCGCGGCCCTTGTCGAGGTACTCCAGCGCCTGCTCGAGACTCGAGCACACGGTCGGGATCTTCGCGTCCTCTTCCGGCGGCAGGTGGTACAGGTCCTTGCTGGCGGCCTCGCCCGGGTGGATCTTGTTCTCGACACCGTCGAGGCCGGCCATCAGCAGCGCGCTGAACGCCAGGTAGGGGTTGGCCGTCGGATCCGGGAAACGCGCCTCGATGCGGCGGCCCTTCGGGTTGGCGACGTGCGGGATGCGGATCGACGCCGAGCGGTTGCGCGACGAGTACGCGAGCTTGACAGGGGCCTCGAAGCCGGGCACGAGACGCTTGTAGCTGTTGGTGCCGGGGTTGGTGATGGCGTTGAGCGCGCGCGCGTGCTTGATGATGCCGCCGATGTAGTACAGCGCGAAGTCGCTCAGGCCGGCGTAGCCGTCGCCGGCGAACAGGTTCTTGCCGTCCTTCCAGACCGACTGGTGCACGTGCATGCCGCTGCCGTTGTCGCCGACGATCGGCTTGGGCATGAAGGTGGCCGTCTTGCCGTAGGCGTGGGCCACGTTGTGCACGATGTACTTCTGCAGCTGCAGCCAGTCGGCGCGCTGCACGAGCGTGCTGAACTTGGTGCCGATCTCCATCTGGCCGGCGTTGGCGACCTCGTGGTGGTGCACCTCGACCGGGATGCCCATCTGCTCGAGCAGCAGGCACATCTCGGAGCGCATGTCCTGGAAGCTGTCGATCGGGGGCACCGGGAAGTAGCCGCCCTTGACCGCCGGACGGTGGCCTCGGTTGCCGCCTTCGTAGTCCTTGCCGGTGCTCCAGGCGGCTTCCTCGGACTCGATGCGCACGAAGCAGCCCGACATGTCCACGTTCCAGTGGATGCTGTCGAAGACGAAGAACTCGGGCTCGGGGCCGAAGTAGGCGGCGTCGCCCAGGCCCGACGCCTTCATGTAGGCCTCGGCGCGCTTGGCCAGCGAGCGCGGATCGCGCTCGTAGGGCTTGCCGTCGCCGGGCTCGACCACGTCGCAGGTCAGGAGCAGCGTCGGCTCCTCGAAGAACGGGTCGATGTTGGCCGTGTTCGGGTCGGGCATCAGCAGCATGTCCGAGGCCTCGATGCCCTTCCAGCCGGCGATCGACGAGCCGTCGAACGCGTGGCCGTCGGTGAACTTGTCTTCGTCGAACGCCGACACGGGCACCGTGACGTGCTGCTCCTTGCCGCGGGTGTCGGTGAAGCGGAAGTCGACGAACTTGACTTCGTTGTCCTTCACCATCTTCATGACGTCGGCGACGGTCTTGGCCATCAAGAAATCTCCTAGCGGAACGCGACTGCGGTGGGGGGATGGGATGTTGGGGATTCGGCTCGCGGCCGGCGCGAACGCCGACTGCCCTGAGCACCCCTCAATCTAGCAGAAACCATGCCCAATCCCGGGGCGATGCGGGCACCCGTGGCTGCGCCGACCTGGTGCGACTGACCACCCTTCTTCGGTGCGTCGCGAACGGCCTAGCGCACCAACTCGGGGCCAAGCTCGACGCCCATCGCACGCAGCCCGGCGAGCAGCGCCGCGTAGGCCGGCTCGATCGCCACGGCGGCCCCCTTGACACCGAGTTCGATGTGCCGCCCGTGCTGCGGGTGATCGACGCTCGGCAGGCTGAAGACGCGAACGCCGGCATGGTCGCGCTCGACGGCCTCCATCAGCGGCGTCAGCGTCGCCTCCATCGAGCCGCGCACGATCACCGAGCGCTCGCGCTGCACCTGCGTGCCGTGCAGCGCGGCGTAGCGGTGGTCGAGCAGCCACTCGATCATCGGCCAGGCCATGACCGGAAAGCCCGGCACGAAGTGCACGTCGCCGACCGAGAAGCCGGGAATCTTGTTGTACGGGTTCGGGATCAGCGTCGCGCCGCGCGGGAACACGCCCATGTTCAGGCGGTGCACGTTGTCGGGGCGGTCGGGCTCGAACGGCACGCGCTGCTCGGCCGCGACGTCGCGCATGCGCTCGAGGATCAGTTCGCGCGCCTGCGGATGAAGCTCCAGCGGCACGCCGAGTGCGGCGGCGGCGCACTGGCGCGTGTGGTCGTCGGGCGTCGCGCCGATGCCTCCGCACGAGAACACGGCGTCGCCGCCGGCGAACGCGTCGCGCAACGCCGCCGTGATGCGCACGCGGTCGTCGCCGACGTAGCGTGCCCAGGTCAGCGCGAGGCCGCGCGCCGCGAGCAGCTCGATGACCTTGGGAAGGTGCTTGTCCTGACGTTTGCCGGACAGGATCTCGTCGCCGATGATGATGAGGCCGAAGTTCATGGTCCAGGGCGGGCTGCAGACGGCGGCGAGGATACGCGAGCCGGGCCGCGCGGCGTCGCTGTGTATCCGCCGGTGACGCCGCCGTCGCCTTCGAAGCATCCTGTTGCATCCCTCGCCTTCGCGCGCACGGTCCCCGCCGTCGCGCGGCCGACAATCCTTCGCATGCTCGACGGCGCCGCGTCCCCCTCGCCGATGCTGCTCGCCGCCGCCCTGCTCGCCGCGCTCGTCACGGCGGTGGCGCTGATCGGCGCCTCGGGGCAGAAGGTGCATCGCGGCAGCCGGCTGTGGATCGCTGCCCACGGCCTGCTCGCGGTCGGCCTGGCACTGTTGCTCGCAGGGCCCGGCGACGCGCCGGCGCAGTGGCTCGGGCGCAGCCTGTTGCTGCAGTGGCCGGTCGTCGTGCTGCTCGGGATGCGGCGTTTCCACGGGCGCCAGCCGCCGCCGGGCACGCCGGGGTTGGACCTCGCGCTGCTCGCGCTCGCCGCGCTCGCCGTGCTGGCCGAGACGGCGATCGACGGGGCGACGCCCGTCTGGAGCGGCGCGATGGCCCTGCTCCACGGTTACGCGGCCACGCTGCTGGCGGCAGCGCCGACCACGCGCGACAGCCCTGCGCAGCGGCTGCTCGCCGGCGGCCTCGCGGTCGCGTCGCTCGTCTTCGGCGGTTTCGCGCTGCTCGGCGCGCACGAGGGACTCGACGTGCTGGCGGTGGCGGCACCTGCGACTGCGCTGCTGGCCCTGACGATGGGCTTCGTCGGCCTGCTGCTGACGCACGAACGCACGGTGCGCGAGCTGCAGGCGTCGCGCCGTCGGCTGCGCCACCTGGCCAACATCGACATGCTGACCCAGGTGCCGAACCGCCGCCACTTCGGCGAGCTCGCGCGGCGCGTGCTCCAGCGCCAGCCCGAGCGCTCGGGCACGGTGGTGATGTTCGACATCGACCACTTCAAGCACATCAACGACGCCCACGGCCACGCGGCCGGCGACCGCGCGCTGCGGCTCGTGTCGCAGTGCGTGCAGGACACGCTGCGTGCCGACGACGTCGCCGGCCGCCACGGCGGCGACGAGTTCGTGCTGTTGCTGCCCGGCACCGACCTGCGCGCCGCGATGGGCGTGGCCACGCGCATCGTGCGCCGGGCCCAGGAGCTCGCGACCGGGCAAGGCATGGCCAGGCTGTCGCTGAGCTTCGGCATGGTGCAGCTGCGCAGCGACGAAACGCTCGACGAGGCGATGCGCCGCGCCGACCAGGCGCTCTACGAAGCCAAGCGCCAGGGCCGCGGGCGCGCCGTCAGCGCCGATGGCGACGAGCAGCGGCCGGTGTTCGTCGAGAGCCGGCGGCTCGGCCTGACCTGACGCCGCGCGGCACCCCCCGCCGGCCGCCGGCGCTCACGGCTGCCCCCGGGCCTCGCAGAGCTCAGCCCAGGAGGTTCGCGAGGGTCAGCAGCGCGAGCATCAGCAGCCACAGCACGACCGAGCGCCAGACGAGCGCGATCACGTTCTGCAGGTGTGCCAGCTGCAGCGGCTCGCCCGGCGTGGAGCCCGCGGCCGCGGCGGCGTCGGCACCGACGCCGCGGCTGAAGGTCTTCGAGCGGTCGGGGGTCACGCCCGGCGCGGCGTGGCCGCCCAACTGCACGCCGAGCGCGCCGGCCGCCGACGCGAGCAGGATGCCCTCGTTCGGGTAGGCCCACAGCGCCGCGTCGCGACGCCAGCCGTTGATCGCCTCCTCGAAGTTGCCGACCACCGCGAAGCCGAACGCCGTCAGGCGCGCCGGCACGTGGTCGATCAGCGCGAACAGCTGCCGCGCCAGCTGCAGCAGGCGCTCGTTGACCGGCTCCTCGAGCGTGCGGCTGCGAAAGCCCCAGTAGCGGCGCGCGAACTCGGCCATGCGGTAGAGCACCGCCCCGGTGGGCCCCAGGCCGAGCGCCGACAGCAGCACGTACCAGAAGAACACGCCGAACACGTGCCGGTGGGCGGCGAGCAGCGCGTGCTCGATCACGTGGCGCAGCAGTTCGCTGCGCGGCAGCTCGCGCGCGTCGAGGTGGCGCCACTCGGCGAGCAGCTGGCGCGCCGTCGCCTCGTCGCCGCGGTCGAGGCAGTTGCGGATGTCGGTGACGTAGTGGCTGAACGGTCTGAAGCCGAGCGTCGCATACAGCACCGCGACGTCGAACAGCAACCCGAGCCCGCGATGCACGCTCGTGAGCGCGAGGAACACCGCGAGCACCGCCAGCGCCGGCAGCACGACGGCGACGACCCAGACCAGCGCCGCGTGATGGCGACGCCCGGCGTCGAAGTTGCGCCCGCTCCAGCCGACCCACGCGACCAGCGCGTCATGCACCCGGCTGTCACGGCTCAGCGGCTTGAGCTGCTCGAGGACGAGGGCCAGCAGGACGGCGACGAGACTCATTCGCCTCGATGATACCGAGCGCGTCCGTGCGGGCACGGCATCGTGCCGACGCGCAGGGCGGCGATCGCCCGACGCACGGCGGCGCGGGTCAGCCGCCTTCGCCGAGGAAGCGGTACAGGTTGCGCAGCATCGCCGCCGTCGCACCCCAGATGAAGTACGGCTCGGCGGCGTGCGATGCGTGCCACGGCATCGAGAGGAACTCGCGCCGCATGCCGCCGACCTCGACTTCGTGCCGCCGGTGGTGGGCCGGCGTCATCAGGAACGCCAGCGGCACCTCGAACACCTCGGCGACCTCGTGCGGATCGGGCGAGAGCACGAGCTCGGGGCGCACGATCGCGACGACCGGCGTGACCTCGAAGGCGGTCACCGTCGTGTAGACCGGCAGCGTGCCGACGACCTCGACGTGACGCGCTTCCAGGCCGACCTCCTCCTGCGCCTCGCGCAGGGCGGCAGCGATCGCGTCGGCGTCGCCGGGCTCACGGCGGCCGCCGGGGAAGCTGATCTGGCCGGCGTGGGCACGCAGGTGGTCGGTGCGCCGGGTCAGCAGCACGCCGAGGCCGTGCTCGCGCTCGACCAGCGGCACGAGCACCGACGCCGGCGTGGGCGAACGCGACCACGCGGCACCGTCACCGGCGATCTCGGGCCGCCACCGGCGCACCTGCGCGCCATGGTGCGCGAACCGCTCGCGCACCGCCGACGGCGTCAGCCGCGAAGCCGGCAGCCCCGGCAGGTGGTCGTCGACGCCGACCACCGGCACCGCCTGCGGGTCGAGGATCAGCGGCCGGCTCATCGACCGCTCCTGCCGCGTGGCAGCGGCGGCGTCAGGCCAGCTTTTCCTTGATGCGCGCCGACTTGCCGCTGCGCTCGCGCAGGTAGTACAGCTTCGCGCGCCGCACGTCGCCGCGACGCTTGACCTCGATGCCGGCGATCAGCGGGCTGTAGAGCTGGAACGTGCGTTCGACGCCTTCGCCGCTGGAGATCTTGCGCACGATAAAGCTGCTGTTCAGCCCGCGGTTGCGCTTGGCGATCACGACGCCTTCGTAGGCCTGCACGCGCTTGCGGTTGCCTTCGACGACGTTGACGCTGACGATCACGGTGTCGCCGGGCGCGAACGGCGGGATGGTCTTGTTCAGGCGAGCAATCTCTTCCTGCTCGAGGGTCGCGATCAGATTCATGGGGGCTCCAGACGATCGTGCCGGCGCTCTTTGGGCTGGTGGGTTGGGACTTGTGGGGAAGGCGCGATGCCTTCCTGCCCGGCAGAGGATCGAAAAACCCTGGATTATAGAACGAGCGAGTCGAGGAAGCGCTCGTCGGCGTCGTCGAGCCGCCCGGCGCGGCGGGCGGCCTCGATCAGGTCGGGACGGCGGCGCGCCGTTCGTTCGAGCGCACGCTCGCGCCGCCAGCGTTCGATGCGGCCGTGGTGGCCCGACAGCAGCACCGGCGGCACCGGCACCGCGCCGTCGCCGAGGTCGAGCACCTCCGGGCGCGTGTAGTGCGGCCCTTCGAGCAGGCCGTCGTCGGCGCCGAAGCTGTCCTGCAGTGCCGACTGCTCGTCGTGCAGCACGCCCGGCTGCAGGCGCGCGACGGCGTCGAGCAGCGCGAGCGCCGGCAGCTCGCCACCCGAGAGCACGAAATCGCCCAGGCTCAACTCGACGTCGACCTCGGCGTCGAGCAGGCGCTGGTCGATGCCCTCGTAGCGGCCGCAAAGCAGGATCGCCCCCGGCCCGGCGGCGAACTCGCGCACGATCGACTGGTCGAGGCGGCGTCCGGCCGGCGTGAAGTGCACGACCGGCGCGCGGTCGCCGCGCGACGCGCGCACCGCTTGCAGCGCGTGGCGCAGCGGCACGGCCAGCATCACCATGCCCGGGCCGCCGCCGAACGGGCGGTCGTCGACGCGCCGGTACGGCCCCTCGGCGTGGTCGCGCAGCGGCCACAGCCGCACGTCGACCTGGCCGCGCTCGAACGCGCGGCGCGTCACGCCGAGGTCGAGGTGCGGCGCGAACAGCTCGGGGAACAGCGTGACGACGTCGAAGCGCATCGCGCGGTGCGCGCTCTCAGACTTCGGCCGCCCAGTCGACCGTGATGCGCCGCCCGGCAAGGTCGACGTCGTCGACGTAGGCGGCCACGAAGGGGATCAGCACGTCGTCGGCGTCGGCCTGCGGCGGGCGCACCTGCAGCACCGCGTGCGGCCCGAGGTCCATCAGGTCGGCGACGACACCGAGCTGTCGGCCCGCGCGGTCGACGACGTCGAGGCCGATCAGGTCGACCCAGTAGTACTCGCCCGGTTCGGGGGTCGGAAAGCTCGCGCGCGGGACGAAGATGCGCGCGCCGCGCAGCGCCTCGGCGGCGTCGCGGTCGACGACGTCCTGCGCGGTGGCGACGATGCCGTCACCGTGCTCGCGCGCCGACGTGACGCGCAGCAGCCTCGGCGCGATCGCCGGGCCCGGCCGGGTCGATGCGGGCGGCCGCAGGAACCAGCGGCGCGACGAGAACAGCGCCTGCGGTGCCGCCGCGTAGGCCTGCACGCGCAGTCCGCCCTTGACGCCCCAGGCGCCGACGATGCGTCCAACCTCGACCGCGTCGTCGGGCCAGGCCGGCTCGCCGGTGTCGGGCGGCGCGGCCATCGGCCCGGACGTCGTGGCGGCGAGCCGCGCCGTCAGGCGGCGGCCTTGGCCTGCGCGACGAGGCGCGCGACGGTCGGCGACATCTGCGCGCCGGCGCTGGTCCAGTGGGTGATGCGGTCCATCGCCACGCGCAGCGGCTGCTCGGCGCCGCTGGCCACCGGGTTGTAGAAGCCCACGCGCTCGATGAAGCGCCCGTCGCGCCGGCTGGCCGAGTCGGCGACGACGATGTTGTAGAAGGGGCGCTTCTTCGCGCCGCCGCGTGCGAGTCGAATGACGACCATGAAGGATCCTCGAAACGGTAGCTGCATCCGCCACGCCAGGAGACACGCAGGCCAGGCAGATCGGGTCGCCGCCTCGGGCAAGGCCCGCCGGCGGCACGGCTCGGTGCCGTAGATACGCCGCCCCGCTCACCGGGTGGCCGTCACCGAAACCGCGCATTATAAACTTTGCGCTCTATGGACACGCCCCCCACGCTGCCCGGCCTGCGCGTGCGCCCGAGCAGCGACGCCGACCTCGCGGCGATCGTCGCGATCTACGCCCACCACGTGCAGCACGGCACCGGCACGTTCGAACTCGAGGCGCCCGACGCCGCCGAGATGGCGCGCCGCCGCGACGACGTGCTCGCGAAGGGCCTGCCGTGGCTCGTCGCCGAGCACGACGGCGGGGTCATCGGCTATGCATACGCCAACGTGTTCCGCCCGCGGCTGGCCTACCGCTACTGCCTCGAGGACTCGGTCTACGTCCACCCGGCGGCCGTCGGCCGCGGCGCCGGGCGCGCGCTGCTGGCCGAGCTGGTCGCGCGCTGCACCGCACACGGCGCACGCCAGATGCTCGCCGTGATCGGCGACGCGGCGAACCTCGGCTCGATCGCGTTGCACCGTGCGTGCGGCTTCGCGCCGTGCGGACGCTTCGAGGCGGCCGGCTGGAAGTTCGGCCGCTGGCTCGACGTCGTCCTGATGCAGCGTGCCCTCGGCCCCGGCGCGGCGACCCCGCCGGCGTCGGCGGGGCGATGAGCACCGCGCCGCCGCGCGCGGCGCCCTCGAAGACGCTTGCGACGTGGATCGCCGTCGTCGGCGGCGTCTTCGGCCTGCACCGCTTCTACCTGCACGGGCTGCGCGACAAGCTCGGCTGGCTGTTCCCGCTGCCGACGCTGCTCGGGCTGCACGGTCTGCAGCGCCTCGACCAGTTCGGGCAGGACGACCGTCTGGCCTGGGTGCTGCTGCCGCTGCTCGGGCTGTCGCTGTCGGCGGCGATGGTCGCGGCGATCGTCTACGGCCTGACGCCCGACGAGAAGTGGGCGGCCCGGCACGACCCGGCCGGCTCGGTGCACGCGACGGGCTGGGGCCCCGTGCTCGGCGTGATCGTCGCGGTGATGGTCGGCGCGATCGCGCTCACGAGCACGATCGCGTTCGGCGGCCAGCGCTTCTTCGAGTGGCAGCTCGAACGCTCGCGCGAGGCCGCGCGCGACGTCAACCGGTGAGCCCCTCGCCGGCCGCCGCGCCCGCGTCGTCGAGGTCGAGCCGCCGCACGAGGTGGTCGAGCGCGCCGTCGTCGTCGCTCGTCCAGTCGACGTCGGCGGTGTCGACCTCGGTCACGCGCAGCTGCGGGCGCGCGGCGAAGTACTCGGCGTAGGCGTCGGCGAGACGCTCGAGGTAGTCCGCGCCGATGCCCTGCTCCATCGCGATGCCGCGCGCCGCGATGCGACGCTGCAGCACGTCGACCGGCGCGCGCAGCCACACGACGCGGTCGGGCGAGCGCAGCGCCGGCGCGAGCTCGCGGTGCATCTGCCGGTACAGCCGGTGCTCGTCGTCCGACAGCGTGAGGTGGGCGAACAGAGCGTCCTTGTCGAACATGAAGTCGCTGACCAGCAGCGGCGTGAACATGCCCGGCTGGGCGAGTTCGCGCGCCTGGTCCACGCGCTGCAGCAGGAACACGACCTGGGCGTGGAACGCGTAGCGCGCGCCGTCGCCGTAGAAGCGCGCGAGAAACGGATTGTCCTGCGGCCGCTCGAGAAGCGCCCGGGCGCCCAGGCGCGCCGCCAGGCGGCGTGCGAGCGTCGTCTTGCCGACGCCGATCGGCCCCTCGATCGCGATGTGGCGCACCGGCGCCGTCGACACTCAGGCCTCCAGGCGCTCGATCGGCTGGTCCCGCACCTGCGCCAGCAGGTCGCGCACCGCACCCTTGCCGGGCACCATGGCATCGGGCCAGACGTCGAGCAGCGGCACGAGCACGAAGGCGCGCAGGTGCATGCGCGGGTGCGGCACCTGCAGCGCCGGCGTGTCCACGCGTGCATCGCCGTACAGCAGCAGGTCGAGGTCGAGCGTGCGCGGCGCGTTGCGCGACGGCCGCTCGCGCCCCGCCTGCTGTTCGATCGCCAGCAGCTGCACGAGCAACTCGGCCGGCGGCCGTGTCGTGTCGACGAGCGCGACGGCGTTGACGAAGTCGGGCCCGGTCGCGTCGACGGGCGCCGTACGGTAATACGGCGACACCGCGGCCAGCGAGCACCCGCGCAGGCGGGCGATCGCGTCGACGGCGCGCGCGATCGCCGCCGCGGGGTCACCGAGATTGGCGCCGAGGCCGATCGCCGCACGGACGGCGGCGCTCACGCGTCGCCCGCCGGGGCCGCGCCGGGCGTGTCGGTGGCCACGCCAGACGTCGGCTTGCGGCGCCGGCGGCGTCGCCGCTTGCGCGCGACCTCGGCGCCGCCTTCGACTTCGGCCGCAGCCTCGTCGCCTTCACCCTCGCGCGCCGCCTCGGCGCCGGCATGCTCGCCCGTACGCTCGACGACACGCTCGACGGCACGCTCGCTCGGACGTTCGCCAGGCTGCCCCCCGCCCTTGCGGCGCGACGCCTGCCGATGCGCGTCGCGCACCGCGGCGACGAGCGCTTCGCGCTCCTCCGGCGTGCCCAGGGCGTAGTCTTCCCACCACTCGGCAAGCTCGGCATCGACCTCGCCGACGTCGGCGCGCAGGCGCAGGAAGTCGTAGCCGGCGCGGTAGCGCGGTTGCTCGACGAGCGACGCCGGCGTGTTGCCCACGCGCCGCTCGAAGCGCGGCTGCATCAGCCAGATCTCGCGCATGTCGCCCGCCAGTCGGCCGCGGCCGGAGACGTCGCCGATGCGTGCCTCGAACACCGCGTCGATCGCCTGCTGCAGCGCCGGCACCGGGTGCTCGCCGGCGTCGCGGCGCTCGACCCAGCGCTGCTGCACGTCGTGCCACAGCAGGCACGCGAGCAGGAAGCTCGGCGCCACCGCGCGGCCCTGGGCGACACGCCGGTCGGTGTCCTCGAGCGCGAGGCGGATGAACGCCTGCCGGCGCTCGTGCTCGCGGTCGAGCAGCGCCGCGTCGAGGATCGGGAACACGCCGGGCACGAGGCCGTGACGCTGCAGCTCGTCGACGCTCCTGATCGCGTGCCCGGTCTGCAGCAGCTTGACCATCTCGTCGAACAGGCGCGAGGCCGGCACGTTCGCGAGCAGCGGCACCGCCTGCGCGATCGGCGCGCGCGTGCGCTCCTCGATGCCGAAGCCGAGCTTGGCCGCGAAGCGCACGACACGCACGATGCGCACGGGGTCTTCGCGGTAGCGCTGCAGCGGCTCGCCGATCATGCGCAGCACGCGGTGGCGCACGTCGGCCAGGCCGCCGTGGTAGTCGACGACGATCTGCGTCGTCGGGTCGTAGTACATCGCGTTGATCGTGAAGTCGCGGCGCGCCGCGTCCTCGATCTGCGGACCCCAGACGTTGTCGCGCAGCACGCGCCCGCTCGCGTCGACGGCGTGGTGCATGTCGGCGAGTTCGGCCTTCGACGTCTTCTCGTTGCCTTCGACCGCCTCGGCCGCCGCCATGTCCATCGTGGCACGGAACGTCGAGACCTCGATCACCTCGTGGTCGCGGCCGCGGCCGAAGATGACGTGCACGATGCGAAAGCGCCGGCCGATGATGAACGCGCGCCTGAACTGCGCCTTGACCTGCTCGGGCGTCGCGTTGGTGGCGACGTCGAAGTCCTTCGGCCGCAGGCCCAGCAGCAGGTCGCGCACCGCGCCGCCGACGATGTAGGCCTCGTGGCCGGCGTCCTGCAGCGCGCGCACGACCTTCAGCGCACGCTCGTCGACCAGCGCCGGGTCGATGCCGTGCTCCGCCGCCGGCACCTCGGCCCGGCGGCCGAGCGGGATCGCGGGCGCGGCCGGCGGCGTCGCCGCGTCCGGGACGGGCGTTGGCGATGGCGGCGCGGCCCCGCGCGCGCCGAACCACTTGCCGATGAGCTTCTTGATCATGCGAACAGCTTCAGGATGGGCCAGCCGCGCTCGAGGGCGATCGCCTCGAGCGCGGGGCTGGGGTTGGTGGCCACCGGGTCGGTCGCGCGTTCGAGCAGCGGCAGGTCGTTGGTCGAGTCGCTGTAGAACGTGACGCGCTCGAAGTCGCCGAGGCTGCGGCCGACGCTCGCGAGCCAGTCGTCGACGCGGCGGATCTTGCCGTCGCGGAACGACGGCACGCCGCGCACGCGACCGGTCACGCGGCCGCCGCCGTCGCGCTCGAGCTCGACCGCGATCAGGTGCTCGACGCCGAACGCACGCGCGATCGGCGCCGTGACGACCTCGTTCGTCGCGGTGACGATCGCGATCAGGTCACCGGCCGCGCGGTGGCGCCCGACGAGCTCGAGCGCCGGCGCGCGCAGCTGCGGCGCGATGACCTCGCGCATGAAGCGCTCGCGCGCGGCCTCGACCTCGTCGTGGCGGCGGTCGCGCCAGGCCGAGGTCGCGAAGTCGACGTAGGCGTCGAGGTCGAGGCAGCCGGCCTGGTAGTCGGCGTAGAACTCGTCGTTGCGGCGGCGCCATTGCTCGCCGTCGGCCCAGCCGATCGCGACCATGAACTCGCCGAACGCGTGGTCGGAGTCGCTCGGCAGCAGCGTGCCGTCGAGGTCGAACAGCGTCAGCCGCATCGAGCCTCCCCGGGGTCGGCGAGCATGCGCTTGAGCAGCGGCACCGTCAGCTGCGGCCGGTGCTCGGCGAGCGCGAACGCGTCGAGGCGCTCGAACAGCGCGAGCAGGTGCTTCGGGTCGCGTTCGAAGCGGGTCAGCAGGTAGGCGACGACCTCGTCACCGAGGCGCAGGCCGCGCGTCGATGCGTGCAGCCGCAGCACGCCGGCCAGTTCGGTGTCGCCGGGCGGCTGCAGCGCGAACACGTGGCCCCAGCCGAGGCGCGTGCGAAGGTCCTCGCGCACCGGCAGGTCGACCGGCGGCAGCCTGCCGGCCGCCACGATCTGCGCGACGCCGGCGCCGACGAAGAGCGCGAACGCCGCGTGCTGGCGCGCGGCGTCGAGCGCGTGGCAGTCGTCGATCAGCGCGAGCGTCGCGCCGGCGGGCAGCGTCCACGGCGCTGGCGTCGTGGCGTCGAAGCACGCCACGTCGCCGCCCTGGCGCAGGCGCTCGTCGGCGAGTGCGCGCAGCAGGTGCGTCTTGCCGCTGCCGGACGGCCCCCACAGGTACACCGGCGCGCCGGGCCCCGCCGCTTCGGCGAGTGCGCGCAGGTGCTCAAGCGCGGGCGCGTTCGCGCCCGGCACGAAGTTGTCGAAGCCGGGCAGCGCCTGCGGCGCGATCGGCAGCGGGATCTGTCTCATCGGGCGCAGGGGCGCGACGCCACACGGCCGTCGTCGACGCGAGCGGCGCGATCGCGGGCTCGAAACAGGGTCGTCCGAAGGACGTGGCGCAGCATGCCGAACGCAGACCCTCAGTGCAGCCGCGGCCGGCCGAGCCGGCGCAGCTCGTCGAGGCGCCCGCGCAGCGCCGCCGCGTCGTCGGCGCGCGGGCGGCGCGTCAGGTAGTCGGCGAGGTCCTGCGCCGCGTCGTCGAAGCGGCCGATCTCGGCCAGCACGAGACCGCGGTCGCGCCGCTCCTCCCACGCGCGCGGCAGCAGCACGACGAGGCGCTGCTGGACTGCGAGCAGGCGCGGCCAGTCCTCGGCGGTGCGGTGGATCTCCTTCAGGTTGCGCAGCATGCGCGCGAGCGTGTCGCGCGGCGGCGCCGCCTGCAGGAACAGCCCGAGCGGAATCTCGTCGTCGCCGCCGAGCCCGTGCTGACGCCGGTACGGCTGCAGCCGTTCCTCGAGCTCCTCGCGCGACAGCGAGCGGCCATTGAAGGGGTCGATCACGACTTCGCCGCGCGGCATGCGAAGCTTGACGAGGAAGTGGCCCGGGAACGACACGCCGCGCGCCGTCAGGCCGACCTGCGTCGCGAGCTCGACGTACAGCAGCGCGAGCGTGATCGGGATGCCGCGCCGCGTCGCGAGCACGTCGTTGAGGTAGCTGTTCCGTGCGTCGTAGTAGTCGTTGACGTTGCCCGAGAACCCCAGCTCCTGGAAGAAGTAGCGGTTGAGCAGCCGCAGCCGCTGCAGCGGCGCCGCGTCGGCCGACAGGCGCCGGCGCAGCCGGTCGGCCAGCGCGTCGACCTCGGCGAGCACGCCCTGCGGGTCGAGGTCGGGGTATTCGTCCTGCGCGATCGAGACCGCGGCCTCGAAGGCGGAGAAGTCGTCGTCGCTCGCCACCAGGCTCGCGAAGTACGACAGCGGGGTCGGCACCTCGAAGTGCAGCCGATCGGACATGGCGGGAGTCTAGCCGCGGCGGATGAACTGGCGCGGCCGCAGGCCGGTCGCGGCGAGCGTGGCGAAGTACAGCGCCGCCACGCCGGCGAGCACCGCCGCCATCGCGCCGGCGCGCTGCCAGGGCTGCGCGCGCAGCCCGATCCAGTCGATGCCCTGCGCCGCCCAGACGAGCGCGGCGGTGAGCAGCACGGTCGCGCCGAGCACGCGCACCATGAACGCGCCCCAGCCCGGGCGGGGACGGTACAGGGCGCGCCGGCGCAGACCGACGAGCAACCACGTCGCGTTGACGAGCGCGCCCAGCCCGATCGACAACGCGAGCCCGGCGTGGCCGAACAGCGGCACGAAGAGCACGTTCATCGCCTGCGTCGCGATCAGCACGACGACGGCGATCTTCACCGGCGTGCGGATGTCCTGCCGGGCGTAGAAGCCGGGCGCGAGCACCTTCACCGCGATCAGCCCGAGCAGCCCGACGCCGTAGCCGCGCAGCGCCCACACCGTCTGCTCGACGTCGCGCGGCGAGAACTGGCCGTAGTGGTAGAGCACCGCGATCAGCGCCTGCGGGAACACGATCAGCGCCGCGACGCAGGGCAGCGCGAGCAGCATCACCAGCCGCAGGCCCCAGTCGAGCAGGTCAGAGTAGCCCGCGAGGTCATCGCGTGCCTGCGCCGCCGACAGCTGCGGCAGCAGCACGACGCCGAGCGCGACGCCGAGCAGCGCGGTCGGGAACTCCATCAGGCGGTCGGCGTACGTCAGCCACGACACCGCGCCGACGCCGACGTGCGACGCGATCTGCGTGTTGATCAGCAGCGACAGCTGCGCCACCGACACGCCGAGCAGCGCCGGCGCCATCTGCTTGAGCACGCGACGCACGCCGGGGTGATGCCAGGCGGCGCGCAGGCGCGCCGGCGTCAGGCCGAAGCTCGGCGTCACGCCGATGCGCGCGAGCGCCGGCCACTGCACCGCGAGCTGCAGCACGCCGCCGACCATCACGCCCACCGCGAGCGCGTGGATCGGCTCCAGGCCCCAGGCCGCGAAGCGCGGCGCGAGCGCCCACGCGGCGCCGATCATCGACAGGTTCAGCAGCACCGGCGTCGCCGCCGGCACCGCGAAGCGCTTCCACGTGTTGAGGATGCCCGCCGACAGCGCCACCAGCGACATGCACGCGATGTAGGGGAACATGATGCGCGTCATCACAACGGCGTCGTCGAAGCGCGCGAGGCCCGAGCCGATCAACCAGACGAACACGGGCGCGCCGACGATGCCGACGACGACCGTCGCGAGCAACGCCCACAGCAGCACGGTGGCCACCGCGTCGACGAGCGCGTGCGTCGCGGCGTCGCCGTCGCGCTCGCGCACCGCGGCGAGGATCGGCACGAAGGCCTGCGAGAACGCGCCTTCGGCGAACAGGCGCCGCAGCAGGTTCGGGATGCGGAAGGCGACGTTGAACGCGTCGGTGGCCGCGCTCGCGCCAAAGCTCGCCGCGATCATCTGCTCGCGCACGAGCCCGGTCACGCGCGAGGCGAGCGTGAGCAGCGAGACGGTGGAGGCGGCCTTGAGCAGGTTCATCGCGACGGACCGCGGGGCACGGGCGGCGTGCGATCACCGGGCAGGCGTGGTGGATTATAGGAAGGCGCCCGCGTGCGCCCGGGCCCGCGTCGAGCCCGTGCTATACTGCTGCGTTTTCCACCTCGGACACCCTCCTTCAGCATGGCCACTTCGTCCAAAGCCAAGAAGAAGACCGTGCGCATTGCCTCGGGCCGCAAGCGCGCGCGTCAAGACGTCAAGCTCAACGCCGCGAACACGGCGCTGCGCTCGAAGTTCCGCACCGTGATCAAGAACGTGCAGAAGGCCGTCGCCGTCGGCGACAAGGGCAAGGCGAGCGAGCTGTTCCAGACCGCGCAGAAGGTGATCGACTCGGTGGCCGATAAGGGCATCTTCCACAAGAACAAGGCGGCGCGCCACAAGAGCCGTCTGGCCGCCAAGGTCAAGGCGCTCGCGACCGCGGCCTGACGCCCGCGCGTTCCGCCTCGCCATCCGAAGGGGCCCGCATCGCGGGCCCTCGTCGTTTGCGGCGCTCAGCGCAACGGCGGCTGGTCGGGCAGCAGGCAGGCTTCGGTCGTCTGCAGGTCGTTGTCGCGCGCGAAGTTGACGACGAAGTCCCACGCCATCGGCTCGATGCGGCGCAGCTCCTCGCTGACGATCACGCACTTGACGCCGTTGATCACGCGCGGCACGCACAGCGGCGAGTAGCCGATGTGCGACCCGGGCCCCGTCTTCGCGCCACCGGGGCGAAAGCTCGACAGTGCGCCCGCGAGCCGCTCGGCCCAGTCGCTCGGGCGGAACGTGCGCCCGTCGCGGGTGATGCCCTGGATGAAGATCTGGCGCGGAGGTTTGGGGGACGTCATGCCACGCAGGCCGGCGGCGTACCCGAGGCGGGACGCCACGGCAACGAAGGACGAAGCGCGATTGTCGCGTGTCCAGTGTTGCGTCGCAGCATGACCGTGCCCTGACAACCCTTGCCCGCACGCCGGCGAGATGGGCATCGACCTAGAATGAACACCGGTCGGCGCGGCCGAGAGGACGCGACCGGCCCTTTTCGTTTCCGGAGCCCACCGATGAACGCGCCCGTGACCCCGACCCCGCCGTCGCCGCTGATGAACACCTACGGGCGCCTGCCGATCGCGCTCGCGCACGGCCGTGGCTGCCGCGTCTGGGACACCGAAGGCCGTGAGTACCTCGACGCGCTCGGCGGCATCGCCGTCAACACGCTGGGTCACGCGCACCCGAAGCTCGTGCCGGCGCTGCAGGACCAGGTCGCCAAGCTGATCCACACCTCCAACTACTACCGCGTGCCGCTGCAGGAGCAGCTGGCGGCGAAGCTGGTGCAGCTGTCGGGACTGACGAACGTCTTCTTCTGCAACAGCGGCCTCGAGGCCAACGAAGGCGCGCTGAAGATCGCGCGCAAGTTCGGCCACGACAAGGGCATCGAGCGCCCCGAGATCGTCGTCTACGAGAAGGCGTTCCACGGCCGCTCGCTCGCGACGCTGTCGGCCACCGGCAACCCGAAGGTGCAGGCCGGCTTCGGCCCGCTCGTCGAGGGCTTCGTGCGCGTGCCGCTGAACGACCTCGCCGCCATCGAGCAGGTGGCGGCCACGCGGCCGAACGTCGTCGCCGTGTTCCTCGAGACGATCCAGGGCGAAGGCGGCATCAACCCGGCGCGCACCGAGTACCTGCGCAGCCTGCGCGCCGTGTGCGACCGCCAGGACTGGCTGCTGATGCTCGACGAGGTGCAGTGCGGCATCGGCCGCACCGGCAAGTGGTTCGCGCACCAGTGGGCCGGCATCCGGCCCGACGTGATGCCGCTGGCCAAGGGGCTCGGCTCGGGCGTGCCGGTGGGCGCGATCGTCTGCGGCCCGCGCGCGGCCCACGTGCTGCAGCCGGGCAACCACGGCACGACCTTCGGCGGCAACCCGCTGGCGATGCGCGCCGGCGTCGAGACGCTGCGCATCATGGAGGACGACGGCCTGCTGGAGCACGCGGCGCGCGTCGGCACGGCGCTCAAGGCCGCGCTCGAGCGCGAGCTCGGCGCCCAGCCTGGCGTCGTCGAGATCCGCGGCCAGGGGTTGATGATCGGCGTCGAGCTCGACCGCCCGTGCGCCGCGCTGCTGCAGCAGGCGATGGAGGCGGGCCTGCTGATCAGCGTCACCGCCGACCGCGTGATCCGTCTCGTGCCGCCGCTCATCATGACCGAGGCCGAGGCGATGCAGGTCGTGGCGATCCTCGCGCCGCTCGTGCGGTCGTTCCTGTCGTCGACCGCGCCATGAAACCCGGGCCGAGCCTGATGAAGCACTACCTGCAGTTCAAGGACCTGCGTGCCGAGGAGTACGCGTACCTGTTCGAGCGCGCGCGCATCATCAAGCAGCGCTTCAAGAACTACGAGAAGTACCAGCCGCTCGCCGACCGCACGCTGGCGATGATCTTCGAGAAGGCCAGCACGCGCACGCGCGTGAGCTTCGAGGCCGGCATGTACCAGATGGGCGGCAGCGTGGTGCACCTGACCACCGGCGACAGCCAGCTCGGCCGTGCCGAGCCGGTCGAGGACTCGGCGCGCGTGATCAGCCGCATGGTCGACCTCGTGATGATCCGCACCT